>PLGI01000143.1 GCA_003139775.1 Syntrophaceae bacterium
TTGTCGACGGACATTGAAGCCAATAAAACTGGGTCAGGCGTTTTTTTTATATTACGACGTCCCAGTTGATTATATAATTCTTCATATTCAGATTTTAGCTTTGTTATCGCTGCTTGACTCTGATGTATTAATTCAATTGAATCATCTTTCCCATTTTTTTCTTGCTTATCGAGTTCCGCCAAGATGGCATTACAAACACGGGCACCTTTGCCAAAGGTTATTTTCATTTCCTCAATATATTTAGCAAGGACTGTCCGCTCATCAAATTCTTGTTTGCGTCGTGAAATAAAGAGACTTAGAAGTGAAATCAGCAGTGCAATAATAGAAATCCACAAGCTAATTGGTTCACCGAAGATAGTCATTTCTTTACCTCATAATAAATTCTAAATATGATAACATCGTGGTTGACGGGCGCGGCGTTAGACGCGTACCGTCCAACCATCTTGTTGGCAATTAATCTTTTTCTGCTTCAAATTCTCTCCTCATGCTCGCGATAACATCACCATACACCTCTCGGATGTTGCCTTTTGAGAACCGAATCTGATTGATGCCAAGTATGTTTGAGAACTCCTTGACGCCTTCCTCCAAAAGGGCAATGGCCCTGGTGAACCCGATATTTCCTTGGAAGAGGCCCAATTCGTGTATGACATTCTCTCGAGCATGAATCTCGCCGTCGGCATGCTCATCCTCACCCGTAAGGACGAGCAACGCAAATGAAGATTTGTTAAGCATATCTTCGAGGACTTCTTTGATGCTGAGACCTGCACGAGGTCCTATCTCGTAAGCAACTACTTCGAGACCATGCTGGTCATGAAGATGGTCTTTCAGATCTCGCCATTGAGGGGCTCGTCCGTGCCCGATGAAAACCTTGACGGGTTCTGTCTCGACGACCATTTTGCTGGCGTCGAGGTGTCTCTCAAATACCCGAAAGACATCTTCTACGTCCCGCCTCGAGGAAAGACTGACAATAACGGATGTATTCGTGCCGTAACTTCCCTCGACTATGATTCGGTTATCCTGAGAGATATGATCAAACCGGAATGTGTCAGATTTTGGATACTCGGCGAGAAACTCCTCACGGGTGTCAAAAGACCAAGACTCATTTCCTATGGACACTATCATTTCGTATGGTTTTCCAGCATCCGTATCTTGGTTCAGCTTTGCGAGGAACAGGTTGTATGCCTCCTCTACGACGTTTACTGCAAAGAATGTATTATAGTAATACTTACGTTTCTTCATTGTTGCGCCCTATGTACTTGTTCTATTCAGTTTCCAACATTGCTTATATGGATCGGCATAATATCCCGAAAACTGGGAACGCCATATTGATTTTATATTTGTTTCTTTGCAATTCCAACTTATTATTTTCGATTTTGAACAGTATACGATTTGTTTAGTCGAAATAACTTTTATCGCGGCGGTACCAGTAATTGGGAAGAATGCGGTACATAATTCTGGACAACACGTCTATATATTCTTTCGTTCTTTTATCATACTGACAGGCTTGAATAATCATATCTTTGATGGCGTCTTTGTTGCCTGCTTCATTAAATATTTTGTAGGCGCAGGAAAAAAGCGGGCTGTACATGTTTTTCTTTTCTAAATATTTATAAACATTTCTGATCGTATTGGGGCCTTCGGGAGTTCCATCAATTTGCTCCAACACACGCAAGTTGGTTTCGATGGGATTACCGGCATAGAGCTCATAAAAATATTTTCCATAGCGGTAGTTTTTACTGGCCAGAGACGAAACAGTTACATACATGTCGCCAACGCCTGCCTGGCTGTGAAAAGCCTGAAAACTTCCGCCCAAAAGACGGGATAACGAACGAATTTCCACGCCGGAACGGGCAAATATAGTGCCGGGGATTGAATCGCCCAGTTCCAGCGAATCAGCCATCCCCTTAATATTCGCCACAATATTTTTTAAAGCGCCGCAGGCTTCCACTCCGACAACGTCAAAGTTATAATATGAATTTATTTCATTGCGGTTAAATTTAAGTAAATCTTCCCTGATAATATTGGCAATGCGTCTTTTGCCGGCGACTGTTAAACAAACAGGATTGCCCAAAGCTATATCCATGTCAAAAAACGGCCCTCCAATACACCCCAACTGATATTTATGTTTTAAATTGTATAGATTGCTGTTGATTAGTTGTGAAGGTGTTATCAGCTCCTTGGAAATTTCATCGGAAATCAAACCTTTTATCGGAGAAATAAGACATGTATCGCCGGCTTTTTTATCAATCATTGGTTTGAGATAATTGAGCAATTCCGGCAGACGGTTCATGGTTATGGCCAGAATAATAAAATCATTATTTTCGACGATGTGTTCCAAATCGTTTGTGGCGTATACTTTGGGCGACAGGCGGGGAACGCTTTCCATCCCACCCAATCGTTTAGCTAAATCTTCTGTTAAGTGGAGGGGGTTTAAATGATCTCTGTTGATCGCTTTGCAAACTTCTGAATCATGGTAATAAATAGCCACGCGTTTGTTATCACGGCCAAATTTATAGGCAAAAGATGTGCCCAAACGTCCCGGACCAATAATGGCCACCCGCGTTGCATCTAAATTAGAGGTTATTATCATATGTGTTCTTTACCATAGTTTTAGGCTATTATTATAGGAAATAATGTATCCGGCTGTCAAATTCTAATAGCTTTTTTCCGAAAATAAAATTAAACTACGTTTATTAATAAGTGGAACTCCCGCCGGCAGGAGCCGGGGGATTCCAAGTCGCGGGACTCAGTTCTTTTTATTGTTGAAACTCCAATTCCGAAAGCGTAGCGGAATTGGTAAGTTGAACAATCCCGCGCAGCGGAGGGTTTCATACCCGTGAGTTACATTATCATAAATGATTGTTTAAAAAAAGCAATGCCTTAATCGCCTGAAAAAAGTTGTCCTTTTTAGGGGGCGCTTCAGAAACGATTGGTTATACTGACTATTGGCTTCAGATTTTAAATTAGTTAAAGAGAGTTAAAAACTTTAAACGAGATTATATTTTTATGGCCAAAACAAATGCGGTTCCCGAGGAAAACAAATTGCTTTTCTCCGATGGAACTATAAAAGAAAAAAAATTCCTCCAGGACGGTAAATTAGAAGGTGAATATACCTCCTACTACAATAATGGCCAAATAATGGCGCATCTGTTTTTTTTCCACGGCAAAAAAAATGGCGCGGCGGTGGCTTATTATAACGACGGCCATGTAAGGGAAAAGGTAAATTTTATTAATGGCCGGATGGATGGCGAATATATTTCTTATTATGAAAACGGGCATATCAGAGAACATGAAAATTACAAAAATGGTAAGCTCGACGGCAAATATCAAATTTATTATAAAACCGGACAATTAAAAGAAGAAGAAAATTTTAAAAACGGCAAATTTGACGGCGAGTATATTTGTTACTATAAAAGCGGGCAAATCAAGGAGAGGGGGTGTTTTAAAAACGATAAACGGGAAGGCGAATATCTTGCGTATTTCAAAAGCGGGAAGATAAAAGAAAAAGCCACTTATAAAAATGGAAATTGTGTAGGCAAATTTCTTGTTTTCAATGAAGATGGTTCCCATTCCCCGGAAGCAAATACTGACGATGACGGCGTTCTGGATAATTGGGAAGAAAAAGATATTGCTAATTTGCTTCAGGACTTAAAACACTTCGAAAAAAAATAAAAGTAATCATGTCTCTAATTTTAGAGGGAAATCAGCATGATAAATAAAATACTCATTCCTACTGATGGTTCCGCTAATAGTCTCACCGCTTTAGAATACGGAATTTATATCGCCCATAAACTAGGCGCTGCCTTAATCGGCCTTTATGTTCTGGATGTGAATTTGATTCAGGGGCCGATGCTTACCGACATTTCCGGCTCAGTCGGAATGCCGCCTTACGACGGTTTTTTTGACGTCATTGAAACAGCTCTTAACGAAAAGGCAGATTGTATCTTGAAAGAATTTCAAGAGCGCTGCCAGAAATCCGGCATTAATGTCGAAGTAAAAAAAACGATCGGTAAAATCAGCTCAATAATCATCGAAGAAGCCCATGGCGCTGATTTAATTTTGATGGCGAAAAAGGGTGAACACTTTCACTTAAAGGAAGGCGGGCTTCTTGGTTCTGTTGCTGAAGCTGTTGTCCGTGATTCGGGGAAACCGGTGCTGGTCACTCCCGAAACTTTTCTGGAAATAGAAAGCATGGGGCTTGCTTACGACGGCAGTGATTCAGCATCCAAAGCTTTAAAGCTTTCTTTGGAATTATCGGACCAAGCTGTCTGGCCGCTGACAGTTGTCATCATCACATCAGATGCGGAGAAAGCCGATACTTTATCCACACAGATAGAAGAGATGCACCAAAAAGAATCAATTGCCCCGACAGCTGATTGCGAAATAATAATCCTGTCTGGAAAAGAACCCGATGAGATTATCAAGTTCATCCGTGAAGGCGCTGTGGAATTAATGGTCATGGGAGCCTATGGGCACAATCGTCTGCGCGAATTACTCTTAGGCAGCACTACATCTCACGTTATTCGCAAAAGCCCGATTCCTGTTTTGCTGACACGCTGAAAGATTATCCTTCTCAGAACCTCACCATGATATTTTGTTATATTTTTATATTGCGGGTTGTTTTTTATTGACACATCATGATGTTCTTCTTATACTGCATTCCGCCAAAAACAAGGTCTTGTACTAAAAATAAATCGATGGAGGTCATCATGAATCAGCCCATTTCAATCAGTCCTGATGGAGTTAAATACCCGTTACCCAAGGAAGAAGATTACAAAAAGGAAATGGCTCGCATAGAGAAACTGGTGGCCCATGCCCGAAAAAAGAGACAGGAGATTGTTGTCGTCATGGGAGTAGGCTTTGTGGGCTCTGTTATGGCGGCCATCATTGCCGACACAACGGATAAGTCCGGCAAGTCTGGCAAGTTTGTGATCGGAATGCAGCGGCCGAGCAAAAGAAGTTACTGGAAGATACACAAACTTAACGATGGCGTCTCGCCGGTCAAGGCGGAGGATCCTGAAGTGAACCCCATGATCAGGCGTTGCGTTTTAGAGAAGAAGACCCTCGTGGCGACTTTCGTTTACGATGTTTTGAAGCTTGCCGACGTAGTGGTTGTAGACATCCAACTAGATTACGCCAAGAACGAGCTGGGTAATGTGAGAAACGGTCATGTAGAGATGACTGCCCTGGAAGAATCCTTTGATATTATCGCCCATCGCATTCCTGCTCACTGCCTTGTCCTCATCGAAACAACCGTAGCGCCGGGAACCACAGAGCAGGTAGCCTTGCCGGCCATGAGAAAGGTCTTCCGTCAAAGAGGCATCAAGAGCGATCCGCTGATTGCCCATAGCTATGAGCGCGTCATGCCGGGAAGAGATTACGTAGCATCCATTCGCGATTTCTGGCGCGTCTGCTCCGGTGTTAACGAAAAAGCCAAGCATAGAGTTGTCAAGTTTCTCAATGAAGTGCTCAATACCAAGAAGTTTCCCCTGACGGTGCTTGACCGGCCCATTGAATCAGAGACTGCCAAGGTTGTTGAAAACAGTTACCGGGCTACCATTCTTGCCTTTCTTGATGAGTGGAGCCTCTTTGCCGAGAGAAACGGTGTAGATATCATCAAGGTGATCAAGGCGATAAAAGTGCGACCGACACACTCAAATATGATTTTTCCCGGACCTGGTATAGGGGGTTACTGTCTTCCAAAAGACGGTGGCCTCGGCGTATGGGCAAACCGTCACATCCTTGGTTTTGAAGACGACACTTTCCGGATGACCCCACTCGCCATTGACATTAATGATACACGATCGCTGCACGCCGCCCAACTCGTCAGAGACGCCTTGCGCAATATGAGCGTGCCCATCGCTAGCGCGGAAGTTCTCATCCTGGGAGCCTCTTATAGAGAAGATGTAGGCGACACCCGATATAGCGGCTCTGAAATTCTTATCAGAAGACTCACCGAAATGGGTGCCGAGATCAGCGTGCATGACCCCTATGTCGATCAATGGCTTGAGTTCGAAAATCAGGAAGAGCATTCTACTAACAACAAATCCATCTTCTTCCGCAACCAGAAAAAGTTGAGAGACTTACGGGTTCAAAAGGATCTGATCAAATCCTTGAAGAATATCGACGCCCTTGTTCTTGCTGTCCGGCATGAAGCATATCTCAATATGGATCCCTCAAAGGTAATAAAGGCCGCAGGCCACCCTATTGCCATCATAGATTGCTTTGGCATCCTCGATGACGACCGTATCCGACGCTACCTGGAAAGAGGCTGCGAAGTTAAAGGTCTTGGCAGAGGGCATATTAAGCGGCTAAAAGACGAAGTGATCAAAAAGAAAACCTGAGAGACGATGTCAAAGACGTTTATTGTTTGAAATAATCAGCGGCTGGGGAGGTTATCAAAGCTTATGATCAACCATTTTTTTCAGTGTGTCCAGCAAATCGTATCTGGTTAAATCGTATTGAATCGGGGTAATCGTGATATAACCCGAAGCCAAAGCGCCGACATCAGTATCTTTCTGTTCAGGGGCAGATGGGAATTCACCGGAAAACCAGTAATAAATATTTTCTCTCGGATCCATGCGCTTTTCAAAAGTTTCGACAATATTTCCCTTTGCTTGCCGGACAACAACCACGCCTTTAATTTCTTCCTGGGGAAGGCAGGGAATGTTAACATTAATTGCACTGCCTTTAAGCTCCGGACTGCGCAATATTAATCGGGTCATCTTGCGGGCAAATTTTGCGGCATAGGTAAAATCTGCTTCTTTATGAGTATTGAGAGAAACCGCTAAAGCGGGAACGCCCATGATTGCCGCTTCGGTTGCGGCGGACACAGTTCCCGAATAAAGAACATTAATGCCGGCATTGCCTCCCCTGTTGATTCCCGAGACAACCATATCCACCGGCTTATCCGATAATTCTTTAATCCCTAATTTGACGCAGTCCGCCGGCGTGCCGTATACCGCGTATCCTAAAAAGTTAGCGTTCTTAGTGGCGCGGCGCACCATCAGGGGACGAAAGATCGTAATAGCGTGTCCTACCGCGCTTTGTTCAATTTCCGGCGCGACAATCAAGCAATCCGCTTCCTGGGAAAGCTCCTCATAGAGAGCGCTTAAGCCTTTGGCATAAATTCCATCATCGTTGGTAAGTAAAAATCTCATAAAACTTTTTCCTTTTCGCCTTTTTGCCTGAATCTATTGTACCTGCTCAAATTTTCCGTCTTTAACTCTCAATATAAAAGGAATTTTTTGAGCAACTCTATCTGAATCAAAATAAATACTGCCCGTTGCGCCATCGTAATTATTCATTTTCTTCAGGGCGGCGGCAAATTGCCCGCGTGTTTTAATTTCTATGTTATCCAAAACACCAATGATCATTCCGGCTGTATCATAAGCCAGCGCTTCAATATTTTCCGGCTCACGGCTATACTTTGTGTAATAAACATCAACAAAGTTGCTCGTTTCCGGAAAGAAACTATTTGGAAAAAAACTATCAACGAAGATGGCTTCCTCCAGATCTTCCGTGCCATTTTTCAACAAATCCGGCGAGTGCCATAAACTTGTACCCAAAAGTTGAAAGCCTTTCACATCATAAAAAGCAAGTTGCGATGTAATCATTTTTACCCGCGAAGAGGAATCAGGAATAAACAAAGCTTCGAAATCAACGGATATTGTGGTTTTATTTTCCGCTTGATCATCACGTTTTTTTTGAGGAGCATTAATAATAATGCCGGTTAATTTATTAATTTCTTCTTTAAAATCTGTTTGATTTTTGCTGTAGGAAATTGTTTTCTCCACTTTGCCGCCTATGCGTATTACTTCCTCACGAAAAATTTTCACCATTTCCTCGCCATAATCATCTTTAGGATATAAGACGGAAAATATCGCGCAATTCAAATCATACAGTGCATATTTTACTAAAGCTCTGATTTGCTGTGTGGGGGTCAAGAAATTCTGGAAGACATATTCGCCGATAGAAGTTACCCCTTCTTTGGGTGTTATTAAAATTAAAGGCACTTTCCATTTGTCTGCTTCGCGGGCCGCATCCATGGCTTCCGCGGTTCCGGTAACGGCAACAATCGCCATAACATTTTCAGCATTGGCCAAATGTGCTATGGCCGCTTTTGTTCCTTCCGGCAATCCGCGGGAATCTTCAACAATAACTTTCCATAAACCTTTATTTTTTTCATCAAATGTCCCCGTAGCCAACAAGATTGCATCCCGCGCTTTATTTCCCAAATCAGCATACTGTCCGGATAGGGGAAGCACACATCCTAAGGTATTGCGATTGAGCTTGGCAGAAGGAGGTATAATTGCCGGAAGTCCGGCCTCCGGCGGTTTTACCGGCAATGATTTTACTTCCACGGGTGGAATCGGAACAGGCTTTTCATCAGCAATTGCCATTTTTGAAAAGCAGAGGGAAAAAATGACCAGCAACAAAATAAATATTTTGTCAAATATCCGGTAAAAGTTCATTTTGCCTCCTTAATAATTTTCAGCATATAGTTACGAGCACGTTTAGCCAAATCGGGCCTGTCCAATAAAATAGAAATCTCATTATTATACTTCAACGCCGCTTGCGTAAGATTGTGGCTGCCCAGAAGAACCAGCCGTTCGTCAATTACAATAAGTTTTGTATGCGTTGTTCGGAGCGGTGAATCGAAATAGACCGCGACACCTTTCTCTTCAAGAAGTTTCCCGGTCTGTCTGTTTTGAATATTCAGTTCATCTGAGCGGTTGGCTGTCGTTTCTAAAATTGCGGTAACCTTTACGCCTCTTTTTACCGCTTTCGCCAAATGCTCCAGAATCCGGTCGGGATAACTGTTTTTGTGCACACCGGCTTTAAAAGAAAAAATCGACAAAAAGATTTCGCTTTGCGCTTCATCAATGGCCTTTAACAACGCAGGGAAGTAATCTTCATTGGTCAGAAGAATCGCCGCACATGCGGTATCGGAATTTTGATTGCGCTTTTCCGCGGCGGGTGCCGGAGAATACGCCGCGGTAATTAAAACAATACTGCCTACCAAGACAATCATTATTTTTTTTCTAAAAGAAAATCTATTCATGGTCATCCTTTATTGTAATACCAAGTTGCATAGAATCTGCCGCCTTACCGGCGTCAATTCCCGGTAAGGTAAAGGCTGTTTTTATTGAGCTCCTTTTCAGTAGCTCCCCCGGTCAAAGGATCATTTTCGGCAAGGAGGAAGTTCTGTGTTAGCCAAAGACCGGAGGTGCGTCCCGCAGGGGAGCGCATAGCAAATAAAGTTTTTACCTTACCGGTAATTACCATCTGCAAGATGGTAACTTACATGCGATTTGGTGTAAGTATTGTATAATATTTTTCAGCGCTGGTCGACATAAAAAAGCCCGAAACTTATTTCAAGTTTCGGGCTCTGGGGGTTAAATATTTGCTACTTCACTTCTTCAAAGTCGGCATCGACTACATCGTCGTTTTTTTTGCCTGACGCTTGCTGTTGATCACCTGCCTGTTGCTGTGCTCCGCCATCTGCCCCCGGCCCACCCTGGCCGCCGGCTGTCTTTGCATACATGGCCTCCGCTAGTTTATGCGAAACAGTCATCAATTCATCTTGAGCCTTCTTGATGGCTTCAATGTCGTCACCTTCGAGTGCTTTTTTCGTTTTAGTTATAGCTTCTTCAATTTTAGTTTTCTCCGCAGCATCAACTTTATCGCCGAACTCTTTGACATTTTTCTCCACGCTGTAAACCAGAGAATCGGCGTGATTTCTTGCTTCGATCAATTCTTTGCGGCGTTTGTCTTCTTCCGCGTGCGCCTCTGCATCGCGGACTAACTTTTGGATTTCAGCCTCAGATAAACCGCTGGAAGCAGTTATTTTAATGCTTTGCTCCTTACCTGTGCCCAGATCTTTCGCATTCACATGCACAATTCCGTTGGCATCAATATCAAAAGAAACTTCAATTTGCGGCACGCCGCGCGGCGCGGGCGGAATGCCCACCAGTTCAAAGCGTCCCAGCGTTCTGTTATCAGGAGCCATCTGGCGTTCGCCCTGCAGAACATGAATGCTCACCGCCGGTTGATTGTCGGCAGCCGTGGAGAAAGTCTGGCTTTTTTTGCAGGGAATAGTCGTGTTTTTCTCGATGAGTCTGGTCATAACTCCGCCTAACGTTTCAATGCCCAAAGAAAGAGGAGTTACATCCAGCAATAAGACGTCTTTGACATCGCCTGCCAGAACACCGCCCTGAATGGCAGCGCCGACGGCCACAACTTCATCCGGATTAACGCCCTTATGCGGCTCTCTGCCGAAAATTTCTTTGACCTTCTGCTGCACGCGTGGCATTCTGGTCATACCGCCAACCAGAATAACTTCGTCAATATCCTTCGTTGATAAGTTGGCGTCTTTAATCGCTGTCTGGCAGGGTCCGACCACTTTATTAATTAACTCTTCCACAAGCGATTCCAGCTTTGCTCGTGTGAGTTTAATGTTCATATGTTTGGGACCGGAAGCGTCCGCCGTGACAAATGGTAGATTGATGTCGGTTTCCAGCGCCGTGGAAAGTTCCATCTTCGCTTTTTCCGCCGCTTCTTTCAGTCGTTGTAGCGCCATCTTGTCGTTTCTTAAATCAATGCCTTGATCTTTTTTAAATTCCGCAACAAGATAATCCATTACGCGTTGGTCGAAATCTTCCCCGCCCAAATGTGTATCGCCATTGGTAGATTTGACCTCAAAGACGCCATCGCCGAGTTCCAGAATCGAAATATCAAAAGTTCCGCCACCGAGATCAAAAACGGCGACTTTCTCGTCCTTCTTCTTGTCCAAACCGTAAGCCAGAGCGGCTGCTGTTGGTTCATTGATTATGCGTAAAACATTCAGCCCTGCAACCTTGCCGGCGTCTTTAGTTGCCTGTCGCTGAGAGTCGTTAAAATAGGCCGGAACGGTAATAACCGCATCGGTTACTTTCTCTCCCAGATAATCTTCTGCAGTCTGTTTCATCTTTGTCAGAATCATAGCCGATATTTCTGCGGGAGAATAATTCTTGCCCCGCACCGTTACCTGCGCGTCACCATTGTTCGCTTCAGTAATCTTGTAAGCTGTGATCTTTACATCTTGCTGAATTTCCTTGGAGCTGTATTTTCTGCCAATCAGTCTTTTGACGGCGTAAACAGTATTTTCCGAATTAGTAATCGCCTGTCTTTTGGCTACCTGTCCCACCAGTCTTTCGCCATTTTCCGAGATGGCCACAATAGATGGCGTGGTGCGATTACCTTCCTGATTGGCGATAACAATAGGGTCTCCGCCTTCCATTATAGCTACGCACGAATTGGTTGTTCCTAAATCGATTCCGATAATTTTTCCCATATTTCTTCCTCCTTATTCTCCTATATCCTCATTTTTTTCACATATATCATTTTCTTTATTTGTCTTTTTACAGACGCAGACCCTTGATGGTCTTAAAAGCCGGCCATTGAGCAAATAGCCTTTTTCCATTTCGCTGACGATTTTGTTATCTTCATGCTGGTCGCTTCCCATCTGCATTAAAGCTTCGTGAAAGTTCGGATCAAAATCCATACCTGCGGTTTCAATTCTTTCCACACCATGTTTTTTCAAACAATTTAAAAGCTGTTCTTTAATAAGAGCAATACCCTCTTTAAATGCCTGAACATCGCCGGTGTCATGCTCCAAAGCCCGATCCAGACTGTCTATAAAAGGCAAAATATCTTTGATGAGTTCTTCATTGCCATACTTGATTATATCAGTTTTTTCTCTGGCCGCACGCTTTCTGTAATTATCCAATTCGGCAACTGCACGCAGATACTTATCGTAATTGGCCGCAGCCTCTTTTTCCTTTTCTTCCAGCTTTTTATTTATATCCACATTTTCTTGAGGATGGTCTTCCGTAACAACTTTGTCTGCATGGGGCTCGCCGAGTTGCTCATGTTTATCAGTATGTTCTTTTTTAATTTTCACCCTTACCTCTGAAAAAAAGTTCTTATTATTTAAAATCAGGCTTTTGGAAAAGTTTTATATCTACCAATTCACAAATAGCATGACCGGCTGTAATATGCGTTTCCTGAATACGTGCCGTATTGGAGGAAGATACATGAATAGAAAAATCAACAATTTTTGCAACATCTCCCCCTTCCTTGCCGGTGAAAGCAATAGTTACCAATCCCATCTTCTTGGCCATTTCTAGGCCCTTCAAAACGTTGGCGGAATTACCGCTGGTGCTAATGCCCCAAGCGACATCCCCGGGTTGACCGATAGCCCTGATTTGCTTGCTGAATATTTCTGAAAAATCATAGTCGTTGCCAATACTCGTAATAATAGAAGTGTCGGTGGTCAGAGCTATAGCTGGAAGAGGCGGACGTTCGATTACGAAACGGTTCACAAACTCCGCAGCAATATGTTGCGCATCGGCAGCCGAGCCACCATTGCCAAAAAGCAAAATCTTATTGCCCGCTTTTAGCGCGGCAGTCAGAGCCTCAATAACATTAACCAGTTTACTTAGATTTTCATTAATAAAAGTATCTTTGACGCGACTGCTTTCCTTAAATGTTTTTATTATGTGATCTTCCATACTTATCTATCTGAAGTCCTTTTAAAATTATATCCAGCAAAGCGGCTTTAATATATTTACGGGTGTATCACCTGTCAAGGGCATGAGGCTGAAATTTCTTATCTTTTTAAGGATGATGTTTAATCCCGCGACATGGAAGCCTCCGGATTCAGACTAGGTAGGAATGCGCCTTAACCCGCGGGAGATCGCATTATCCTCCGCTTCGTGGGATATCCCCGCTAAGCTACATTTGCGGGATCAATTCCATTTGCGCTTCAAATTTCGTTTCACTCATTTTCAGCGAATGTCATTGATTCGACCTGTAAGCTTTAGTCGCAGATGACCTTCAGATTATGCACTTTATTTCTGAAGATGGGGTCTCATTATTGCAAGGAGCCTCCGGCTTCTGACGGGGGCTCCATTTAACTGCCAGTTACAATATTTATATTAAAGATATTCTAACTGTTTTTGTGATTTTAAGTTATCCGGGAAAACTAAAATGTTTAAAGAAAGTTATAGACTATGCAGGTTTAAAACTAGTTGTAGCCTTCGTCGTAAGCAATCATGTCCAGATGCAATGTAGCAATATCTTCAACGTCGAGATTTGGCTCCTCGCTTGATTTAGGCAATTCAACGGTTTTGATATAGCGCCGGCACTTATTGCAAACATCCACCCGATAACGCTCTTCGCCTTCCACTTCAAAATAAGCCAAAGAATGCTGTTCCTCGTTGCCACAGAATGGACATTTGATCCGATGAAAATACCATTTAAAGCCGCACTGATGACAAAACAGATATCGCTTTCCTTCTTCTTCGCCTCTAATTTCACCAATTTTCGGTTCTTTGCCGCAAACGGGGCAGTATCCTTCCGACCAGTTCGATTTTTTTACTATTTCCCCGTATTTTTCAGCAATGCTTTCTAATTCCGGTCTTAAGCTTTCTTCAGTAAAAAGATCAATCAAGTCAATATTTTCTTCAGCTTCGCGGCCTGCCAGCAATCCTTGTGCATCAGTTTCTTCAGTCTTGCGGTCAAAAGAAGCGCGAATAGTTTTTTCCCAATCAAATTGTTGACTTTTAATTATGTCGATAATATTTTTCGCTACTTCGGGCATCCTTTTTTCAGCAATAGAAATTAGTGAATTAAAATACTCTTTGGGACGCGTTAAATCATACTCTTTTCCCGTGAAATCAATTAAGGGAAGTCCCCCCTCCATTTTTTTGGTGATTAAATTTTCTTCCACATGAAAAATGGGATCTTTCATGCTATTGCGGTATTCTTCCCGCAAAATTAAAATATCTGCCATTATATCCAAAAGTTCGGTGTAATGAGGATTAGCTGATTTGTAATCCTCTATTGTTTTTAAAGATTTACGCAGTGTTGCGACCATATTCACTCCTTCTAAGAAAATATATCCATATGTAAGTTACGCGGTCTATATCTGCTTTCCATGGTATCTTCAAGAAATATTTCCCTGTTCACAATATGGTGATTATTTTTAGAAAATCAAGAGTTTACTAAAAATAAAGCTCGCTGCAAGCAGTGAACTTTATTTTTTTATTATCCCGATACGCTTCGCGTGCGGGATAATTTCCAATAGCTTTTGGCTATTGGATAATTCGACTAACAAACTTTAATACGCTTCGCTTTTAAAGTTTGAGTCTCATTACGTCCAGCAAACTTTAGTGCAATTCGTTTCTGAAGCTTGGGTCTCATTATCAGCGAGTCTCATTAAAAGAATATAAAAGTCATTATAATGAATAAAACCAATAAAATGGGTATGGAGTATTTAAACATGTATCCAAAGAAACTGGGCATCTTCACACCGGCTTCTTCGGCAATAGACTTGACCATAAAATTGGGCGCATTGCCGATATAGGTATTTGCTCCCATGAAGACTGCTCCGGCTGATACTGCCGTCAGATAAGGAATTTTTTCCACAATCAGTCGGGCAACCGCCTGAGCTTCCGGCATTCCCGGATAAAACTTACCGATTGCGCTGTTAAAGAAGGTCAGATATGTTGGAGCGTTATCCAGAAAACTGGAAAGAACTCCAGAAGCCCAGAAATAATGCGCCGGTGTGTTGATTAATTTTATTAAGAATGCTAACGCTCCATTTTCGCCTGCTTTTATAATGGCCAGCGCCGGTATGATGGTCATAAAAATGCCCGCAAATAGATAAGCCACTTCTAATATGGGAGCCCAGCTAAACTCATTGCCCTGTCTGACTTCCAGCTTGGTGAAGATAAGGGATAAAAATCCCATAATAATCAAAACGGCATCCTTGATTAAATTTGCGATGGATTGATGAATGCCGAAAATATTTACTTCGCCCAGCTTTATATTTCCGCTGAACAACACAGCGGCGATGATGCCTGCCAGAAAGATAAAATTGTGAGCGCCTTCTATTTTTAAAGGTTCCATTTCCGGGCTTTGCAGGGCAGGTTTATCTTCTTTTTTGTAATAGAATGAATCTAAAATAAAATACATGCCCAGAAGTATAAAACCAGCAAAAACCATCTGGGGTAGTAGTTTTAATGTCCAAAAGAAGGGAACGCCATGCAAAAATCCAAGAAATAATGGCGGATCGCCCAGCGGTGTCAAAACGCCGCCGATATTGCTGACCAGAAAAATAAAAAATACTACTGTGTGGACTTTATGCTGACGCCGGGTATTGGAGCGCAATATTGGTCTGATCATCAGCATGGACGCGCCGGTAGTGCCGATTACGGACGCGAGTATTGTGCCGATAAGAAGCATAACAATGTTAACAGGGGGAGTTCCTTTGAGTGTGCCTTTAATATAAATGCCGCCCGAGACAGCGAACAATGCCCATAAGAGAATTATGAAAGGTATGTAGTCAACAATAAAAATGTGGACTATTTCGTAAACGGCGACTCCTTTAAAGAAAAACAAAAAAGGTAAAGCCAGAACCAGAGCCCAGAAGGCAGAAACTTTCGGAAAATGATGCTCCCAAAAATGGGGCGCAAATAACGGAATTAATGCTATGGAAAGTAAGATACCGACAAATGGCAGCACAGACCAGATTGGAAGCAGGGCGCCAATATCGCTGGCCGGTAAGTTTGTCGCGGATGTATTGGCAAAACCGGCCGCCGGAACAAGGAGTGACGAGATTAATATCATGGGTAAAAAACAGCCAAATCGTTTCCGAAGATTATTTTCAATTTTCCACATGTGTTATTATTTTAACTTTCAGGAATTATTAAAACAGGCAAATTAATGGCATCAATAATATTTTCATCAGGACTGTCGAACAATAGAGAATATAATTTATTTTTGTGTTTGTGTCCGGTTATTATCAAATCGATATTATTTTTTTCACAATATTTTACGATTTCTTTATCCAAAGAGCCTTTAGAAACAGCATATGTGATTTTTTGATTTTCCAATAATTTAGCCGGGACAATTTCTTTTACTCTTAAGGCTACAGCATCCTCATGATCAGCAGGATGGCGATAACCGGCTTGCATGTCGTTGACGTACAAGATATGTATTGAGCTTTTAAGCGTTTGCGCAAATTCTAAAGCCTTCACTACCGAAGAAACATTTTTTGAATCCAGATCAATTGGATATAAAATATTCTTGAAATTCAGCATAACTACCTCCGAATAATTATCAGAAATTATATATCATCAACAATTTATGTCAACCTTTAAGGCGGGATACGCCGCGAGATAATAATTATTACTTAAAAGCAGATGTTATTGTTGACACTCCAATTCCGAAAGCGAAGCGCAGCGGAATTGGTAAGTTGAACAATCCCGCAAAGCGGAGGGTTTAATACCCCGCAGCTTGCTGCGGAATCTGTTTCCAAAACTTGCTTTGGGGTTAATACCCGTGATTTTCAAAAATTTGATATTTTAAATTATCAGCGCCGAATTGCTGAAACTGTGTTATCATTATAGACGAAGTTTATATCCCCTTTTAAATTTTCTTACTAGTTGTTATATTAATATTAAATATCATTTATGTTTAAATGGGTGTCCGGTATTCAAATATGAGAATCATTTATGTGGCCGATATTCACGGTGCCTTTGACCGTGTTAAAACTCTGTTGTCCGAAACAGTGGCGGATGTCTATATCATTGCCGGTGATCTCATTGATATCCCCTTCTACAATATGAGTACAGCCATCAATTACCATGAGCTTCAATCATATTTTCACGGCTTGCGTGTTAGAATGCAAAAAGAAGATATGGTCATCGAAGATTTTGTAGATGAGTTGCTTAATACGCCTAAAAATTCTGAAGAGATTGAAGAAAAAGGCACAAAATATCAGCGCTACACAATTCGCGCTCGCCGGGTACTTCAACAAAAATACAAGGTTTTGGAAAATATCCTGTCAATGAAACAGAAATCACAGATATTTGCACTGCCCGGCAATTATGATATGGATTTGAAATATACGTCGCTCCATGAGCACGATCTCCACCTGCACTGGCATGATATGCGTGATTTAAGGGTTGCCGGCTACGGTGGAGCGAACATCTGGACTCCGGGGATTCCCGAACGTTACGTAGTGCCTTATGGAGGAAGCGCGGATGTTGAGAGCGGCCGCAACGAAATGTATAATTTTTTCAAAGCTGCAAGACCCGATATAATTGTAAGCCATCAACCGGCGCACGGCGTTCATGACCGGGTAAACCAATTCGGAACATCCGGCTCACCGGCTCTACGCCATTACTGCGATAACAATCCCGTCCTTCTATGTCTGACAGGTCATGTCCATATGGATTGGGGTTTTCAAATCAGTGAGGGAACCATCTACCTAAATCCATCTAATTTCGGGGAAGTAACAACCCTGACCGGCGGTGTTGCGGAAGGCGGTTTCTTCTATACTATCGAGCTGGAAGGCAAGCATGTTTCTAAAATCATCTTCAAGAAGCTTGTTGAAGACCGCATCCATGACATTGCCGATTACTATCCTCAAAACGACGGAAACTGGCAGGAAACAATTGTTGATGCCGGACGTTACAAAGCCCTCAAGCAGGGCGAAAACTTCGATTCAAAAACCGAAAAATACTCTCATATTCCTGAAGTACGACTCTACAATGATATTAAACAGTTTTACCGCATGTTCCAAACGGAAGAAACGGAAGAACGTCTGAACAAGCTCGAAGAGGTTGTTCATCTAATAGAAGAAGGTATTCACAATGTTCGTCCGACCGCATACGCGGTCGGACGAACGGAGCTGCGTCTGAAAGTCGCTTGCTCAACCGCCTGCGGTCGGCAGTTCAACCGTGGCTCCGATATAGCAATGGATATAATGGGTTCCACAAATATGGGACTTTGCGAAAACACTTCCGATATCGATTTTGTGATCTATGTTCGGTGTGATCCTAATTTTGAAGGAGACATCAATACCTGTAAGCAATACAAGAATGCTGAGAAGATTATAGAGAAGATTTTAGAACCCCGGTATGCTTTTCAGATTTTGGACACTATTGATCTCAATATTGTGGAGAAAGCCATCAGGGAAAAAAATTATGAAAATGAGATGATGATGCGCTTTGTTGCTTACCGCTCCATCTGCCGGCCTATCAACTATCGCTTCATCGCTCCGCTGGAGGATCTTTTAAACCAGGATATGGAATTCAGGATGGAAATTGAGGGAAGCATTCGTTCCTATTTCCAAATATTCATCAATACGTCGCAGCACACCCGTTCATTCAAGAAATATGAAAACCGGATAAAAGACATCGGCATCAAGATCCCCGAAACTGTCCGGCTGAAGATCAAAGAGTACTTTGAACAGAATACTGATAGAAATGAATGCGCGGTGAAACCAGAAAAAGCCAAGTAATATTAATTTATATAGAAATATTCCGCCAGCGGTTCATTACTGGGATATCACTCATCAGGAAATTGGATTGATAGAGGTCGCTCTAAATGTTTTTCGCATAATATTCTAACTTATTATACTTGACATGTTTTGTATTTTTGTTAAAGAAAGAAACGCGAAGATGATTTCACTATCATTGTTGCAAAAAAAACAGGAGGATATATATGGCTTATAATAACATTACCGTTTCAACGAAGGATTTCGTAACTACCGTCACACTGAATCGTCCGCCAATGAACTCTGTAAACATTGGCATACGCGAAGAACTGGATCAGCTCGTAACCGAGATAGAGAAAAACAAGGATACCAGAGTTGTCATTATTACCGGTTCCGGAGAAAAGGCTTTTTGCGCGGGCATGGATGTTTCTGACATAGCGAACATTGACAAAGGCCCTAACGGCATTGATGTTTACAACCGGATCGAACGTTCCACAAAACCTTTCATTGCGGCTATAAACGGACACGCTCTCGGTGGTGGATGTGAACTGGCTATGGCCTGCCATTTTCGTTACATGACAGATAACCCCAAAGCAGCTATAGGATGTCCGGAACTTAATCTCGGAATTATTCCCGGTTGGGGCGGTGTACAGAGAATGCCGAAAATAATTGGCAAATCCAAAGCGTTGGATTTTATTTTTTTCAGCAAGAAAGTCAACGGAGCGGAAGCTCTGGCCCTTGGCCTTGTTGATAAAGTTTGCCCGGCCGCCGATTTAATGAAAGAAGCCACGGATTACGCGATTGCGATTTCCAAGAGACCACCGTTGGCTGTAAGCGCGGTTCTTGAGGGAATAGCTATTGGTTTGGAAAAAGGTATGGATGCAGGCCTTGCCTCTGACAAGAAATGGATAGAAAAGCTAAAGACGAGCGCTGACGCAGTAGAGGGAATGACAGCATTCTTTGAAAAACGCCAACCGAATTTCAAGGGAGAATAACTCCAGCCGGTTGGTTTAATGAGTTAAGTTTTTTCACCTCCGTTCCCTTTTTAATGAAGGAACGGAGGTTTTTAATGAGACTCGCTGAAAACGAATCCCGACGAGTCGGGATGAAGTTTGAAGCGTTAGTCGAATTATCCCCGAAGCGTAGCGGGGTGGGATTTGACACTCGCTGATAGTGAAACTCGTTGAGAGCGAATGAAGTGGTGCTCGAAGCGTAAGTGGAATTATCCCTGAAGCGGAGCGGAATGGGATTATATTAATAGACAGGATTTGATCTAACAAGTAGCAAGTATCACTTCTTCTGTAAGTGAGCGTTGAGTATTTTTTACGGAGATGCTTTCTTTCAAACGGTAATAAACATAATTCACGCCTGCCGAACTATCCACATCCCATTAAGATGTCCCTCAATATGCTGAGGTTCCACCGCATATTGAGGCCAAATAAGTCATTTCATTCATCTCCGTTGCTCTCTCTTATTAATCTAACCACCTACTATTAAAGGATGAATCCAAACTTATGATTTTCCTTTAGCTATTGGCCTACTAATTGCTGTTACTATTTATATGGTCCTTTTAACTATATGTATAAATACATTACAAAAAAATATAGGAGAAACTTATGGATGAAATATTTATAAAAAAAGTGCGGGCTGCGGCAGTAGCTGGATGGTGGACTGTGTTAATCTTCTATTGTATTCTGCTAATCCAATGGTTTGCTTATTGGGTGATCATGAGCAGACAACCGGAGGCAATGCTTTGTATCTGGGGTAAAGGCTTTACCTGGGTGGAAATTCGGACTATCTGGCTGTGGGCAATGGTGGCCTATAAGCTCTGCTTCGGAGTAATACTATTTGTTGTCGTCTGGCTGACACTTTGGGCAAGACAACTGGCAAAAAAATAGAACTGGAAGGTTGAAGGGGTCTGCCATAAATTATCTAAAACAGTATTAGACCGATTAAAGACTGGAGAGTGTCAATGCTTAAATACGAATTAAATCGCGCGGAGAGTATATTGATTATTATGCCTAGTGGACCCTTGGAATCAGCAGATTTTGAAAAATTAATACAAGAAGTTGATCCCTATATCAGAGAAAAGGGTAAACTGAAGGGCTTGATGATTTACGCCAAATCCTTCCCGGGATGGGATAATTTTGCGGCCTTCCTTTCCCATATAAAATTTGTCAAGAACCATCATCAAAAAATTAAGAAAATTGCGGCCGTAACAGACGGCACCTTTCTATCGATCATGCCGCAGGTTGCCAATCATTTTGTCAAGGCCGAAGTAAGGCATTTTGATTACGCTGAAAAGGATGCAGCACTAAATTGGCTTAAGGCTGACAAATAAGAATGATGAACATATTTCTTATAAGGACCGATGTCACAATTTACTAAACTTAGAACGTTCCTGGGGTGAATCCGTGGACCATAAACAAAAAAAGGACCTACAGAAGAAGACAGAAAGAAAGCGGGATAACAAGGATAAGAAGAAAAGCGATAAGACTCGAGAGTTGGAAGAGTCAAAGGGAACACGTGTCATTCATCCCATATGGTTCGCTGTGGCGGGATTCATTCTTTCGATGGCGGCATTGCTCTCCTGGTTTTTTTTTCGTATCCCACAGCATTAGAAGTCATCATTGTAATCGTTGTGTTATTCCTAGTGTTCGGCGGTGGTGATGTTTACGGGTGGAGCAGACGCGGGGAGGCGTCATTTCTCGCATTATTTTGGCTCATAAATTCACAATAATTTGAACAGAGGATGACAAACTATGGGAAAATATCCATTGCTTTGGGAATTTGACCAGACAAAAATACCGGTGGATCCAAAAGAGCGTGGGATTGAATTTAATATGCTAATGAAGGTGATTAAGCAAGATATTAAAAAAGGTATACTCAAAGACTGGGGATTATTTGTTGGCGAAAGTCACGGATATTCAGTCGTTCAGGGGACTTAGGTAGAAGTTATCAAAGCAATCCGATGGTACACCCCATTCGTCTATTTTTCGTCTCATCCCATTGCTACAGTAAATCAAGCAGGGGAAATGATAAAAGTCCTGACCAAGTGATTTTGGAAATAATAGGCATTTGAACTAAAGTTGAAATATTTTGACACTGTCAAGGGGGAGGTACATCCAATGAATACAAGTACCCCGAAAAAACCGTTTTCGATGATTCGAGAGTTCCACAGGGCAGACTGGTTTACTCTTACAAACGCTATCTGCGGAATGGGTTCACTTTTCTCCATCATAACATATCTCGAATTGCATGATGTTAGGCACATCTATTTTTCATGCAGTCTCGTCTTAGCTGCACTGATATTTGACTTCTTAGACGGCCGCATCGCCAGGTGGCGGAAAAAGACTTCGATACTAGGTCAAGAACTCGACTCCCTCGCTGATATTATTTCATTCGGAGTAGCTCCGGCAATCATCGGGTACGGTTGCGGTATGCAAGGTCTATACGATCGCATAGTCTTGGTTTTCTTCGTTGCCTGCGGGGTCTCACGACTTGCTCGGTACAATGTCACGGCAGAAACACTCTCCCAGGGAACTGACAAAGTGAAGTACTTCGAGGGAACACCAATACCGACTTCTATACTCCTAGTCTTTATCCTCTCACTAGCGGCATGGTTTGGTGCAATAAACCGAAACCTATGGTTCGGCGAGATCACACTTAGCGGCTTCAAACTTCATCCACTTGTTCTCATGTTTGCTCTTTCGGGTTCACTGATGATCAGCCGATTCCGTATCATCAAGCCATGAGATTGTATAGCAAGAGAGCGAATCATTTCGGCTAGCATCATGCTGACTTTCAAATGGTTATCATTGATTCTCAGTTATGGTACAAGGTGTGACTTTGTAGGTTTTATCTATTGCAAGCTAGACTTAAGTTTTTCACTATCCGTTATGTAAAATAATATAGTTCAGATCACTTATACTATTTCTAAATCAAAGATGATATTGAGGCGGCTAGGCGGAGGCGACGAGGCGTATTAATAATACGTTGAGGAAGCCGACAACGACGCCAACAAAAATAGCGCTTTGATTTAGAAATAGTATCAAATTATAAACATTGCCAATGATTCAGCAACACAAGCCGGTTTATCCTGTCCTTCAATTTCTATTGTGTGGGTGGTTGTTATAAGAAGTCGTCCAGGTTCTTTTTCCTCAACCGCGGAGATAACCATTCGGGAGCGTACCCTTGATCCTACAAGAACAGGATCGATAAACCGGACTTTGTTCAAACCATAATTTACGGCCATCTTCATGCCTTCCGGCAGATATTTTCCCGAACTACTGAACAGGGGGATCAATGACAGGGTTAAAAATCCGTGCGCTATTGTGCTGCCGAAAGGACCATTTTTCGCTTGCTCAACATCCACGTGAATCCACTGATGGTCGTCAGTGGCATCGGCAAAACGGTTGATTCTCTCCTGGTCAATCAGCACCCAATCGCTGGTGCCATTGTCCTGGCCGATCATTTGTTTCATCTTTTCTACAGATACTAGTTCGAACATATTAAAATTCTCCTTAGTTATTATTAATCACTCCGTAAAATATCAAAGCCAGGTAGCTTTAATACTCAATGCCCGCGCGATCTTTGATTCCCGCCTTATAATGATGTCTCACTTCCTTAACTTCGCTGACTGTATCGGCAAGCTCAATTATTTCCGGTGGCGCGTAGCGGCCGGTTAAGATTAGGTCAAGATTTGCTGGTTTGTTCTTAATCAATTCAATGACCTCTGTTAGAGCAATGAGTTTAAAATCCAGCGCCACGTTGATTTCATCAAGGATGACCATGTCATATTTGCCGCTGTTGATCTCTTTTTGGGCCGCATCCAATCCTTTTTGCGCCAACTCAATATCAATGGCTGCTGGATTGTCACGCATGACAAAGCTATCCAGACCGGACATGCGAATGGTTAAATGGGGAAGATATTTCTCCGCGGCAATAAATTCGCCGTACTTTCTTCCCTTCATAAATTGCAGAACAAAAACCTTATAACCC
The DNA here is from genome assembly GCA_003139775.1 of Syntrophaceae bacterium. Lineage (GTDB taxonomy): Bacteria > Desulfobacterota > Syntrophia > Syntrophales > Smithellaceae > Smithella. The sequence goes on from PLGI01000143.1 coordinate 23,333, forward strand.
TGACCGATAGCGCGCAGAGCCTGGCCAAAAGCGGCAGTTGTTTTTCCTTTGCCGTTGCCTGTAATTACTATCACCAGTCCCATGGCTGTTTTGACGGTAGTCTTTTTCACTGCTGCAGTTTTCTTTTTTTTGACTGCTTTGAGTGCGGATGTTTTTTTGCTTTTTATGGTTTTCATTTTTTATCCTGATTTTTAAAAAACCGTTGAGTGATTTCTTCCGCCACGGAATACGGATCGGCCTTTCTGCTTTTTATCTTTTCAGCGAAATGCTCAAGTTCACCGCTGACGGTAAGAGATTCCAAAACCGGCTCCAGAAGGCAGGCGGCGAGCGCGTCTTTTATTTCCGCCATCGCTTTGCGGTGCATCCTCTCGGTGAGTTTGCCGCTTTGCTGCAGATATATATGATGCTCTTCGATTTTTTGCGCGAGTTGGGCGATATCTTCGGCAAAAGAGTCCGGCTTAAAAGCATCGCCGATAATCACAATAGGCGGCTTCCAGCCGTCAGCGGTTTTAGGCGACAAATTAAGCATGGAGGTCAATTCCGTTTGCAATTGTTTGGCGCCGGCGCGATTGGCTTTGTTGATGACGAAAATATCGGCTATTTCCATTAATCCGGCCTTCATCGTTTGAATTTCATCGCCCATTCCGGGAACAAGAACAACTGCAACGCTGTGCGCGTGATTGATGATGTCAATTTCCTGCTGGCCGATGCCTACGGTTTCGACAATAATAATATCTTTACCCATTGCTTCCATAACGTGAATGGCGTTGCCTGCGGCATGGGACAGGCCTCCCAGCGCGCCGCGAGTGGCCAGCGACCGGACAAAAACTCCGGTGTCTTCGGCATGGCGCTGCATGCGGATTCTATCACCCAAAATCGCGCCGCCGGTAAAAGGGCTGGTCGGATCAACGGCCAGCACACCGATGGTTTTATTTTGTTTTCGCAGCTCGGTGATCAGAGCATCAGTCAAAGTGCTCTTGCCTGCGCCGGGCGCTCCGGTTATCCCGATGATGAATGATTTGCCGGTGTGGGCGTAAAGTTTTTTGATTTTTGCCCTGGCTTCGGGAATCTTATCTTCAATATCCCTGATGAGGCGGGAGGCCGAGCGGACATCGCCCGCGCAGATTTTTTTTATAATAGAATCCATAGTTTTTTTGCCGTTTTAAAAAAGCTTCTAATGCGGTTTTATGTTTGTTCTAATCCATTCCACAATGGAATCAAGCGATGCTCCGGGAGTGAAAATCGCTTTAATGCCGGAGGAGTAAAGCGCAGGAAAATCCTGCTCGGGAATTATTCCGCCGCCGATAACGGTAATATCCTGAGCGTCTTTTTCGCGTAAAATTTCCACAACCCGCGGGAAAAGAACACGGTGAGCGCCGGAAAGACAGCTCAAACCCACTAAATCAACATCTTCCTGAATAGCTGCCGCCGCGATTTGCTCCGGTGTTTGATGACAGCCCGTGTAAACAACTTCAAATCCGGCATCGCGGAAACAACGGGCGAGAATACGAGCGCCGCGGTCATGGCCATCCAGCCCCGGTTTGGCAACCATCACACGAATTTTTCTTTCCGGCATATAAATCTCCTTAAAATGCAATAACAGTTTTAGAATATTAAGGCTATCGAATCTTATCCCGACAGTTTCGCTGCGGGATAATTCGACTAACAGATCTTGCCGTGCTTCGCTTACAATACCTGAGCCTCATTATTAGTATAATCCCGGGTCGCGATATTCTCCATAAACTTCCCGGTATACGTCGCAGATTTCCTGCAGGGTAGCCAGATTTTTTACCGCTTCTATGCAGTGCGGCATTACGTTTTCACCTTTTTTGCAGGCATTTTTTATATTATCCAACGATTTCATGGCGGCGCGGCTATCGCGTTTACGGCGCACATCCTGAAGCCTTTTAATCTGTTGATCGCCGATTTCTTCGCTAATCTCCACCAGCGGAATGGGATGTTGCTTATTGGTTGAATATTTATTTACGCCTACCATGATTTTTTCACTATTCTCCAACTGCCTCTGAAATTTGTAGGAGGCGTCGGCAATTTCCATCTGCGGAAAACCTTTTTCTATGGCGGCAATCATTCCGCCCATATCGTCAATTTTATGAATATAGTCCCAGGTGGCTTCTTCGATTTCATTAGTCAGGGTTTCAATAAAATAAGAACCCGCCAGAGGATCAATGGTATTGGCCACTCCGGTTTCTTCGGCCAGAATTTGCTGCGTACGTAAAGCAAGTTCCGCGGCGTGTTCGGAAGGCAGGCAGAAAACTTCATCCAGAGAATTGGTATGCAGAGACTGAGTACCGCCCAAAACAGCGGCCAATCCTTCCACTGTTGTACGGACGACATTATTATACGGCTGTTGAGCGGCCAGAGAACATCCGGCCGTTTGCGTATGGAAGCGCAGCCACATGGAACGGGGATTCTGGGCATGGAAGCGGTCGCGCATAATCTTCGCCCATATGCGGCGCGCCGCCCGCAATTTGCAGATCTCCTCAAAGAAATCTATGTGCGAATTGAAAAAGAAAGATAGACGCGGAGCAAAATCATCAACATTTAAACCCTTGTGGCGAATAACGTCTTCCACATATTCTATGCCATCGCGGATAGTGAAAGCCAACTCCTGCACAGCGGTCGAACCTGCTTCGCGAATATGATAACCGCTGATGCTGATAGTGTTCCAGCGCGGAACAAATTTTGTGCCGAATTCGACTGTGTCGCTGATTAGCTTTACCGAAGGTTCCGGCGGGCACATGAAAGTTTTTTGCGCTATGAATTCCTTGAGCATATCATTTTGAATGGTGCCGCCTATTTTGGTAAGCGGTACGCCCTTGATATCCGCAACTGCGCAATACATCGCGAATAAAACTGTTGCCGGAGGATTGATGGTCATGGAAGTGGTAACCTCATCCAGAGGAATGCCTTCCATAAGAGCCAGAAAATCTTCTAGTGTATCTATGGCAACGCCGCACTTGCCCACTTCGCCCAGCGCTTTGGACGAGTCGCTGTCGTAGCCCATAAGCGTCGGAAAATCAAAAGCTGTGCTTAAGCCCGTTTGGCCTTCGCGCAAGAGCATGTGCCAGCGGTGATTGGTGTCTTGCGCGCTGCCCATACCGGAAAACATGCGGAACGTCCAATGGCGTCCCCGGTAGCCGGTGACTTGATTACCGCGCAGATAAGGAAATTCACCGGGGACACTGATGTCTTCGGCAAAATTAATATCTTTAATATCTTCCGGAGTATAGAGTCTCTTAATTTCCGTATCCGAGACAGTGGTAAAGCGTTCTTTTTGGTCAGGATTAGTTTTTAACGATTTTTGAACTTTATCCGCCCATTTTTTGTTGAGTTTCAAAGACGCTTCCTGCATTTCTTTCGAGAAATACACAATTAACCCTCCTAATGTTATTGTTCGGAATAATTAAGAATACCTGTGAACAAAAACTGAAAAGCAGTAACTCAAATCTTTTGTTTTTGTCAAGATATATTCAAAGGAAAGAAATGTAATCAACGCGGAATTTTCTTCGGAGTTTGCCTTAGTGAATACGGTTTGCCCGGCGCATAACATGAAAATCACACATGCCTGGTGGTGAAAATGATAAGAGGATGAATAATATTTTTTAATAGAGAGGGTAAGGAAGTAAAAAATTTTTGATTTTTCTTGACACAATACTGATATTAATCTATGCAATTACAGCTAGGGATGAGGTTTAAATTTAGCATTTGTTTGTATCGGAAATAAATATTAATAACAAATAAGGATAACTGATTTGATCTTCGAAGAAAAAAGAAAAAAAGAAAAAGAAAATCGAAAAAATACAATTTTGAGAGCAGCGCGAAGACTTTTTTTTGATCGAGGCTTCAAATCCGTAACGGTCGATAATATTGCTGCCAAATCTGAAGTTAGCAAAGGATCAATTTACCTTTGCTTTGAAAGTAAAGAAGAAATATATGCCCAAATCCTGATTTCTGATAATATCGCGCTTTATGAAAGAATAAAGAATTTTTCAGCCACAGAAGCATCAGCTTCGCAACTCTTGCTGGAATTTGCTAGGATTTATGTTGATTATTTTTTAAATGATAATGAACTTTTTAGAATACTTATGACTTTCATGATGCAAACAGGCCAGATGAATCTAACTGAAAAACAAAACACTGAACTCATTCGGTCGACCAATGAAAATATTAAGATTATTTCCGAAATCATTAAAAAGGGCATTGATTCCGGTGAATTCGCTCCAATTGGCAACATCCGGCAGATGCAAAATGCAATTTGGGGGATGTTAAATGGCGTTATTTCCCTTTATGTCTTCACTGGTAATCCAACGAAACGTACGGAGAGAATCCATTCTACTGTTCGAGATAGTTTGAATGTTTTTATAGAGGGTTTGAAAGCATAATTTGGTAGCTTTTTAAACATTTTAAAAGCGCACAGAGATTTCTCTTCGGGTTACGGTTGTTGTACTGCAGATTTACTTCCCGCTATTTCGAATCAATTTATGAAAGTCCCGATCAGCCTTGTGTAAGAGTTCTTCCACGTCTTTTTCCAGCTTTTCAAACCGGTCAATAATGGCCCGTGCTTTTTGTGTCAGTTGCATAGATTTGTCCTCGGCGCCAATCTCAACGAGCTTCATTTCCATACGCTCTTCGGATGCCTTGAGCCTTCCCCATGCCGCCCGATAGGACATCTCCAGTTTTTTGGCTGCGGCATTGAGGCTGTGCCGCTCATCAATGGCCTTGAGAATGTTGTCGCGTCCCTTGCCGAAAACCACTTTGCCATTTTTTTCAATCCAGATTTTATACTTGATTTCCATCGGGATCCCCCTCTAAACGCTTGCGTGAATTTGTTTATAGGGAAGATAATCATAAAATGTCAATAAAATTTCTCATAGATGTTTTTTATATAACATATTGGTTTTTTCTGATGTTCAGTCAATCCCTCGGTTTGGAATCCCCCGGCTTCAGCCGGGGGAGGAATGCGGTGTAACCCGCGGGAGGTCGCGTTACCCTCTGCTTCGTAGGATAATTTCCAATAACCTTTGGCTATTGGATAATTCGACTAACAAACTTTAATGCGCTTTGCTTTTAAAGTTTGAGTCTCATTACGACCGGCAAGCTTCAGTCGTAGATGACCCTATAGTGACCTTCAGGTTATTTAGGTTATGCACTTTATTTCTGAAGCTTGGGTCTCATTATTATAGGGAGCCTCTGGCTCCTGACGGAGGGGGCTCCATTGCATGCCACTTTTGACACAAGCCACAAATGAAATAATTGACAAAAGAACCGGTTAACACTATAAAATCCAGATTTAAAATAATATAACTCTTGTTAATTTTTAGCAAAAACATCGGATATTGAGTTTTTAAGACTGAAAAAGAAAATGGGAAAAAAGATTATGATTACAATTGATGGACAAGAAGTTTCGGCAAATCCGGGACAAACCATTCTGGATTGTGCCAGAAGCATCGGCATTTTCATACCGACCCTTTGCCACTATAAAAACACGACCAACGTTGGGGCTTGCCGGGTTTGTGTTGTGGAAGTGGAAAACGCACGAAGTTTGGTCGCCTCCTGCTGCATGCCGGTGAGTCCGAATATGGTTGTTCGCACTAATACTCCGGCAGTTCGCGACGCCCAGAAACTGATCGTCGAATTATTATGGTCGTCCGGCGATCATAACTGTCTAACCTGCGAACAAAACGGTCAATGTGAATTACAAAATCTTGTTTACTGGCTGAAAATAGATAAACCCCGTTTCAATATCGAACCTCCGGGTTACGCGCCGGATAATAGCAACACCATGATCCAGCGCGATCTGAACAAGTGTATTCTTTGCGGACGCTGCATTCGTGCCTGCAACGAAATCCAAGTCAATGAAGTGCTGGATTTCTCCATGCGCGGCTCTTACGTTAAGGTTGGTCCGGCGTTTGATGAAGATTACATTAATTCTTCCTGCGTATTCTGCGGCGAATGTCTTCAGGTATGCCCTACCGGAGCGATCACTTGCAAACAGGCGAAGTTTGCCGGCCGCCCCTGGGAATTGAATAAAGTCCGCACCACCTGCACCTATTGCGGCGTTGGCTGCCAAATGGATGTTTTTGCTAAAGATGGACAAATTGTCAAAGTATCGGGAAACCCCGATTATGGTCAACCCAATGGCGGGAGTCTTTGCGTAAAAGGCCGCTTCGGCATGGATTTTATCCAGCACCCCGACCGCCTGAAAAAACCTCTTATCCGTTATGAGAAAAATGAAGACTTGAAAGAAGCCAGTTGGGATGAAGCATTCACTTTTATTGTCGATAAGCTCTCTTCTATCAAGAAAAAAACCGGTTCGGACAGTATTGCCGGGTTATCTTCTGCTCGTTGCACCAACGAAGAAAATTATCTTTTTCAGAAATTTATACGGGCGGTAATTGGTACCAACAATGTTGATCACTGCGCCCGTCTCTGACACTCAGTAACTGTGGCCGGTCTGGCCGCATCATTCGGCAGTGGAGCAATGACAAATTCTATCGATGAGTTGGAATATACCGATTTAATTTTAGCAGCAGGAACTAATACTACGGAAAACCATCCCGTTATCGGCATGAAAGTCAAGCGGGCTGTCAAACAGCATGGTACCAAGCTGATCGTCATCGATCCGCGGGGAATTGATTTGGTCAAATACGCCGACATCTGGCTGTGCCAGAAACCGGGAACTGATGTTGCGGTTTTCAATGGTTTGATGAACGTGATCATTGCGGAAGGCCTTCATGCCAAAGGATATATAGCGGAACGCACCGAAGGGTTCGACGCTCTCAAAACAGCAGTTACCAAATACACACCGGAATACGTGGAAAAAATTTCCGGCGTGTCCGCGGAAGATTTAAAGAAAGCGGCGCGGCTATATGCAAAGGCAAATAAAGCCAGCATTATTTATGCTATGGGCATAACCCAGCATATCAGTGGCACGGATAATGTGAAGAGTACCGCCAATCTGGCGATGCTCTGCGGTAACATTGGCATCGAAGGCGGAGGTGTAAATCCGTTGCGCGGTCAGAATAATGTGCAGGGCGCCTGCGATATGGGCGGTCTGCCCGATGTCTTCCCCGCTTATCAGCAGGTGGCCAATGAAGACGCCCGCAAAAAATTTGAAACGGCCTGGGGGGCAACTTTATCAGGCAAACACGGCCTGACAATAGTCGAGATTATGAACGCCGCCGGTCGCGGAGATATTAAAGCTATCTACATTATGGGTGAAAATCCGCTTATTTCCGATCCTGATCTTCACCATATAAAAAAAGAACTCCAAAAGCTGGATCTACTTGTTGTGCAGGATATTTTCCTGACAGAAACGGCTGAGTTTGCCGATGTTGTTCTGCCTTCCGCCAGTTTCGCGGAAAAGGACGGCACCTTCACCAATACGGAACGGCGTGTTCAGCGAATTAGGAAAGTTGTAAACGCTCCGGGAGAAGCCAAGCCTGATTGGGAAATCATTGCGGGAATCTCCACAAAAATGGGATATCCGATGAATTATTCTTCGGCGAAGGAAATTTTCGAAGAAATTGCGAAAGTCACTCCCAGTTACGCGGGAATTAGTTATGAACGAATTGAAAAAGAAGGCATCCAATGGCCTTGTCCCACGCCGGAACATCAGGGAACCAAATTTTTACATAAAGAAAAATTTTCACGAGGCCTCGGTCTGTTCCACGCGATTGAATATATACCGCCGGCGGAACTTCCTGATAAAGAATATCCTTTAATACTTTCTACAGGCCGTGTACTTTATCACTATCATACAGGCACGATGACACGCCGCGCAGTGGGACCGAGCGAGCGTTGTCCGGAAAGCCTTATTGAAATACATCCGGATGATGCCGTCAAATTCGGCGTAAACGACGGTCAAATGGTTAAAGTAACATCAAGACGCGGCACAGTGGAAGCCAAAGCCCAAATAACTCAAAAGAGTCCGCAAGGAACAATATTTATGAACTTCCATTTTGCAGAAGCAGCGGTTAATCTGCTGACCAATCCAGTTTTGGACCCCATAGGGAAAATTCCCGAATATAAAGTTTGCGCGGTCAAGCTGGAAGCCGCATAACCATCATCAGCATCACTACGGTAACCATACATAATAAAAAAATATGCCTCTGAAAAGGGGTATATTTTTTTGTATAAGCCTGATTATCCTTAAAATGGATAGGAATCATCTTCAGGAATCGATAAATTTACTTCCCCCAGTCGAATCACCTGATCAAGATCGCGGAACGCCCACCCTGCGTCCTTATCTGCGCTTTGTGAATTTGATAGTTAGGTAATTAATAATATAAGGTGCTGTCCATATTTATCAAATTGCATCTTTCACATACAAAGGCTCAACCTGTTTGAGTCAGCAAGATTGAAGATTACCATTTGAATTGTGGTATCCTATATCGCTAATGAGTCAAACAAAGACTTGACTCCAAGCACTAAATCATCCCAATGATTTTATGTCTTGCTGAAGATGACTGCGATCATCAAACGTTTCGATGAACATACCATCCTTTTGAAAGTTGACGATCGTCTTGGAAGCATTGCCTACACAGGAACTTTGGAATTCGTTGAGGCTGATGCTTCTTATACGGCAGATAATAGCCGCAATGGTGAAGTTGTGGGCAACTACCAATGCATTTTCTTCTTTGTTAATAATTCTTTCCATAGCGCGCCATGCACGCTCCTGAAGTTGAGTCAATGATTCTCCGTTGGGCATTTTGACGGAAGCCGGGTCAGCAATCCATTTGTTCAGAAAATCTTTTTCGCAGGTTACAAGTTTCTTATAGTAAACACCTTCAAAGTCTCCCGGGTCTATTTCCATTAGTTCATTATGAATGTGAATTTCCTTTCGATGGAACTCGTTGATAACCTCCGCTGTTTTCAGCGCCCTTTTCAGCGGGCTGGTATGGATCACTCTGATGGGGTGATCCTTCAGGGATAATGCCAGAAGCCGTGCCTGTTCGATTCCGACAGAGCTTAACTCAACATCACTTATTCCTTGAACCCGTCCCTCTTTATTCCAAAGCGTTTCACCGTGTCTGATGATAATCAGCTGCATAGTGTCCTTATGTTAAGTTAAATTTCAGCTTTCCTTGATAGTTAACGTTTGTAATGTTGCATAACTCTCAGAATTCGTCAATTAACACTCACAGAAAGTTGTCAATAAAAAAACCCTTTAAAAATTTTCAAGATCTCCATACACTAAAAACACTTAGCCATTTATTGATGGATTTTGAGATAATAAATCAGCGCAGTGAAGGATTTGTCCGGGATGGAATATTTATAAGATCTTTGGACGAAGCTCTTTTCTAATTCAAAGCCGTAAGCTTCGTAGAACCGGTAGGAAAGCGCTGTATCAGTGCATACGGATGTCCCTTCATAGCCTCGAGCGTGAACGGTATCTACAAATTTATCCATAAGACTCCTGCCCAAGCCACGACTCCGATACTTATTTATCGAGGTAAATAGCTCCACCTCGCACATGGGCCATCGATTGGGATGGAGAAAGAAAAAGGGGAGATATCCATAGATCAACTGAAAAAAATGTCTATAGGCCAACCAATTCATCCCATAACCGTTGACCAGTCCCTTGGGAATAATATATAACAAATAAAACAGTATGGCATTGATCAAGCCTTTTATCTTAAGAGGAGCTGCGCCAAAGATAATACCGCAGATCTCCCCGTCCACCTCCGCAACAAAACAGTCCGTTGACATTTTATAAAAAAACTTTACAAGGTACTCATGGAAGCTCGGCTTTGCATGTCGTATAGATGGCCACAAGATATGTTCAAAGCCTTCGTTAAAACACCGTACTGCTCCTTCCATGTCCTTATTTTTATTAAAAGCCCTGATATTTGTTTTTATCATCCGGTTATTATCGCATACTTTTCTTTCAGCTCATACAATATCTGAATGATTCAACTTTGTCATTCCACTGTCTATTTGATAAGACATCGCTTCTAATGGATGGGAGTATAAGAAGAACGGGTTTGTATGTCAATGAAATATAGATCTGAAAATTTGAGATATAATGTTTGTCGGGCGTGAATAGTTTTTATTACGGATCGAAAGGTTGCATCAAGAATGAAATTTTAAAAAACAACGTTACAGGAAGAACTTCACAAAATTAATGCTGACGACGGTGATAAAATCAAAGTAAAATTGTGGCCGGCTATTTCTCGGGAGGAAAAATAAGGGGTAGTCAGGGAACTAATCTTTCCGGGCAGCTGTAAATATATCCGCCGCTGGCGTGAACGTATCCCAGCAATGTCACGTTGTGCTGCTGGGCGAGCTTTACAGCGGCGGTTGTAGGTGTTGATTTGGAAACCAGAACCGGAACGCCCATCCGGATAATCTTCGTCATGATTTCGGAAGATATTCTTCCCGATACAAAGACAATTGCCTGACTGAAAATATCCAGCTTGTTTTCCTTCAGCATCAGCCCGGTTATCTTGTCAAAGCAATTATGCCTGCCGATATCTTCAATCAGTATTTCATAATTAGCGGTATGCAGCAGCACACTGTGCACACCGCCGACGTCGATATATATTTCCGATCTGGTGATAAAATCATTCATCAAATTCAGGATGGTATTAATGGAATAGGTTGCGCTGCTCTCAACTGCTTTGTATTGGCTTTGTTTGAGGGGATTGATATAGGTATAACATTTGCCGCAGCCGGAGGTGAGGCTTCTTAAACTTTCCTGCCGATCAATTATTACTCCCGCTTTGAAGTTGATGATAACCGCCAGCATCTTGTCATTGAAAGAAATATTTTCGATGTCCGACCAGGAATTAATAACTCCCTCGTTATAAAGGAAACCCAGCGCCAGTTCTTCCTGATACTGGTTCAGACAAAGCACTGAGACAAGTTCCGCTCCGTTGACAATCACTTTCAGGGATATTTCAGCAATCACTTTTTTGGTGATGTCAGAAACGTGACAACCATTTTTGTCTCTGGTGATCTCACCCACATT
>PLGI01000094.1 GCA_003139775.1 Syntrophaceae bacterium
TCACTGCATTCGTTTTCAGTTTGTCTCACTATCAGCGAGTGTCAATCCCATTCAGCTACGCTTCAGGGATAATTCCACTTACGCTTCGAACATCGCATAGCTTGTTCTCAGCGAGTGTCATTAAAAAAGGCGCTTGAGATTAAGCGCCTTTAAAATTAAAATATCGAGCTATATTTTTTATGATGCGTAAACGCTCACTTTTTTCCTTGTTTTATCCAGTCTTTCATATTTTACCACGCCGTTAATCAGCGAAAAAATAGTGAAATCCTTGCCCAATCCCACGTTATTACCCGGGTGAATTTTTGTTCCTACCTGTCGCACAATGATAGAGCCTGCGTTTATTTTCTGGCCGGCAAACACTTTGATGCCGCGCCTTTGAGAATTACTATCTCTACCATTGCGGGAGCTTCCTTGACCTTTTTTATGTGCCATGCTTCCTCCGCTTACATCGAAATCTTTGTTATTTTCATACTGGTTAAATTTTGGCGATGTCCGGTCTTCTTATGGAAACCCTTGCGTCGTATCATGTGGTAAACGATAAGTTTCGGACCTTTCTTTTGAGAGATAATCTTACCGACAACCTTGGCGCCATCCACAAAAGGTTTACCGATCTTTACTTCTTTATCGTCGGAAACCATCAGGACTTCGTTAAAAACAACTTCATCGCCCTTGTCACCGATTAGTTTTTCCACAGATAAAACATCACCTTCGGTTACTTTGTGTTGTTTTGCTCCTGTTTTTATTACTGCGTACATAAGCATATCCTTACTTGAATTGAAATTAAGAATGAAACTTATAGTGAAAATGTTTCTTTTTGTCAATAAAATTTAAGTATTGATGGAAAATATTTTACTTGGGATTTGATATATATCTAAGTTGATGAATTAATACAAGAAAAATAATGGTTGATAAACTTTAATATTTAATTAAGGTTATTGGGTCATAATTAAAGGGGTGAGAGGTAACAATCCCGCGACTTGTACTCCTCCGGATTCTACCGGAGGCTCCACGGAGAGGATTATATGGCTGTAATTTCGCTGCAAAAATGCACGGAGTACGATAACAGAATACTTAAAGATAAAATTATGGCGGGATTGGGACAGATCAATTTTGATCTGACAGGTTTAAAAAATAAACGCGTGTGCCTGAAACCGAACCTGCTTATGCCGTCAAACCCTGAACGGGCCGTGACCACGCATCCTGAACTTTTCCGGGCAGTCGCGGAAATCGTGCATGATTATACACGCGATATCGTTTTAATCGAATCGCCCAATTTTTTCCCTCTGAAATCGACCATAAAAAAAACCGGCCTTGCCGGAATCGTGAATGATCTGGAGATTGAAGTCGCCGACATAACTGTGACAGATACACTGCGGTTTTCGCTGGCGCATCGTTATAAGAATATTGATATTTCCAAAGCTTTCTTTGATGTCGATTATATAATCAATATGCCGAAACTCAAAACGCATGGATTTACCCATTATACCGGAGCAGTGAAAAATTTGTTCGGAACCATGCCCGGTCTTGCCAAATCACGGATGCACATGAGGGCACCGTCTCAGATAGAATTTTGCGAATTTCTGCTCGACCTGTACGGCGGCCTGCTGAATGGTTTTGAAAAGCCGAAAAAATTTATCCATATCATGGATGCTGTTGTGGGCATGGAGGGCGAGGGGCCGGGCCCTTCAGGGAAACCGAAAAATATCGGCGCCGTTATAATTGGAGACGACGCCGTGGCGTTGGATTATATCGCCGTCAATCTGGTGGGCCTCAATGTGAAAAAAGTTTTCACTATTACGGAAGGATTTAAACGCGGATATGGAGTGACGTCGCCTGATGATATTCAGTTGAGGGGCGAACCCCTTGAAGACATGAGGATAACTGATTTTAAAGCGTCGCGTAGCGCCGTGATGGGAGGCATAATATGGCCTTTAACGTCACCGACGATAAAAAATCTGTTTGTGGAAAAACCGGTGCCAAGGGCCGATGATTGCACGCTTTGCTACAATTGTATGAAAGTGTGCCCGGCGGGCGCGATCACTAAAGCGGACGAAGCCAAGATACCCCGGTATAATTACCGGAAATGCATCAGGTGTTTTTGCTGTATGGAAACCTGTCCGGAAGCGGCCATTGATCTGAAAAAGGGTGCTTTGCAATGGCTGATGCGAACCTGACCGGGCGTTAGTGCTAGTTGAGCCGTAGTCCCTATGAACCAAAGTTATAAAGTTATACTGTAAAGAATGTGGAGGTTTGTCATGAATACAGATTCTCCTGTCGTACTTATCAGCGGATGCTCAACGGGGATAGGCCGCGCGCTCGCGATGGAATTTGCCGCGCGTAATTGGTGGGTATTCGCCACCGCGCGGAAACCGGCGGCCATCAATGATCTGAAAGCCCGGAACGTGGAAACAGCCGCTCTTGACGTGACGGATGAAAAATCGATCACGGTCTGTGTTAATTCAGTCATAGCGAAAACCGGCCGCATCGACATTTTGGTCAACAACGCGGGGCTTCTTCTCATTGGACCTCTCGTTGAGCTTGAAACAAGCGAATTGCGTCATCAGTTTGAAACTAACGTAATCGGCATGGCCGCGCTCATCCGTGCGGTCGCGCCGTACATGATCGGGCGGAGGTCGGGAAAAATCGTAAACATCAGCAGTGTTTCGGGAGTGCTGCCTACACCCTTTGCCGGCGCCTACTGTTCCACGAAAGCGGCCGTGACCGCGTTTTCCGATTCTCTGCGTATGGAACTTGCTCCCTTCGGTATTACGGTTGTCACCGTGCAGCCGGGCGGCATCAAATCGAACCTGTCCGGCAATGCCGATAAAGAGCTCGCCCGTTTCCAGAAAACTCCGTACGGTCCGATACAAAATTTCATTGTCGCACGGGCGAACGCTTCGCAGGAAAACGCAACCCCAGCGGCAGTTTTCGCGAAAGAACTCATCGATAAACTTGAGCGGAAAAAAACGCCGAGGTTCATCCGCCTCGGCAAGGATTCGACGCTGCTACCGTTTATCGCACGGTTTCCCCGCGCATTCATCGATGCCTTGCTCAGCAAAAAGTTCGGGCTTGATCGGTTGCGGAAGTATAACAAATAGCAAGAGATGTAGGGACTGATCCCCGATCAGTCCGCATATAAACGGCGCATTCGATGAATAACCTAAAGGTCACATGGTGCACCCTATAGATGCAATGGATGAAATAACAATTTTTAAAACAGGCAACTTTACCTATTAACTAATAAATAAATGTTACCGGAAGGTTAGCATATTTTGTTTGTATTAAGTTGACTTAATTTAAATTTTTTCTTACTATACCGCCGCCCAAAAGTTACTATTTCACTGGGTAAAGGAGAACAAAGATATGGCATCAAATTTTCTGTATTCCACACGCGACCAAAAGTTTATTTTAAAAGAATGGCTGGACATGTCCAAGGTCTTTGAGGCCGGACGCTTCCAGAGAGGTTATTCTGTCGACGACATAGATTCCATTCTGGAAAACGCTATGAAAATAGCCAAAGAAGCTGTAGCGCCAACTAACGACGATGGCGATACAATTCACGCTGTTTATAAAAACGGCAAAGTCACCGTCCCCGAATCCTTTAAAAAAGCCTATTGGACTGTTCAGGAAAACGGCCTGGGTTCGAGCAACGCCGATCACAGCGACCCCAGTTCTCTGCCTCTGACAGTGATGGGCGCGACCAATGAGTTTCTTGCCGCCGCCAATGCCGCATCGGGTCCTTATGCCATGGCGACGACCGGTTCATCAGGCCTGATCCGCGACTTCGGCAGCGATAAGGTTAAAAATATTTTTCTACCCAAAATGTATAGCGGCCAATGGGCGGGTACCATGGACCTGACCGAGCCCAACAGCGGTTCGGACGTCGGTGATATCATCACCAAGGCTTTTCCCACCGATGAGCCGGGGGTTTATAATATTGTCGGCACCAAATGCTTCATCACCGGCGGCGACCAGGACATTACCGAAAACATCATTCATCTGGCTTTGGCCCGCATCGAAGGCGGCGTGCCGGGCACCAAAGGAATATCTCTGTTTGTCGTACCCAAGTACTGGCCTACCGAAGCCGGGGAAGTCGGGGAATTCAACGATGTCAACTGCGGCGGTGTAGAACACAAGATGGGTCTCCGGGGATCGGCCACCAGCATCATTAATTTTGGCGAAGATAACAAGTGCCGGGGCTACCTTCTGGGCAATGCCCCCGTTGACGGCAAAGGCGCGGGAATGGCCCAGATGTTCCAGATGATGAACGAGGAACGCACCGTCACGGGATTGGCGGCTAATGCGGCAGCCACAGTATCCTACAACAACGCGGCGATGTACGCTGCCGGGCGCATCCAGGGACGCCCGATCACCAATCCCAAATCCGCCAGAGTATCCATCATTCATCACGAAGACGTGCGACGTATGCTTATGTACCAGAAGTCCATCACCGAGGCCAGCCGGGCGATGATTTCCATGTCCTACTATGCGCTGGACATCGCGGAAAACACCAGCAACGAAGACGAACGAAAACGTGCCAAGGCTTTTGTGGAAGTCAACATACCGATCGTCAAAGCCTGGTGTTCGGATATGGCGTTCCTCAGCATTTCCGAGGCCATGCAATGCTACGGCGGCTATGGATTCTCCGAAGATTATCCCATCGCGCAGCAACTCAGGGACTGCCGTATCTACCCCATCTGGGAAGGCACCAACTACATCCAATCTTTGGATCTCATTGGCCGCAAATGGATGATGGGAGGGGGCCAGGTTTTTGCTTCATGGTTTGCGGAACTGGAAAAATTCGTAGCCGACAATAAAGATGATAAAATCTTAAGCGCGCAAATAGCCCTGCTTGCCGAGGCGTTAAACCAATACAAAGAAATCCAGGCAGCGATGGTCGGGTACCTGGGCCAGGGCAAGTTCGGGATGATCGGTTTCTTTGCCACCCGCATTCTCAAGGCAACCGGCCATGTTTACGGCGCCAAACTGCTGCTGGAACACGCCCTCATCGCCCAGAAGAAAATCGATGAAATCGGTAAGGAACATTTTGAATATCCTTACTACGCAGGTAAAATAGCGTCGGCGAAATTTTTCGCTCATAACATTCTTCCCACCGTGGGAACTATCCTGCGGGTCATCAAGGAAGGCGACAATTCCGTCATGGAAATTCCCGAAGCATCCTATCTGTTAGAATAACGGGTATGGATCGAAGCTGGCTTCGAAAACCCTCCGCTTTGCGGCATAATTCGACCAGCAAGCTTCAGTGCATTTTATTTCTGAAGCTTGGGTCTCATTAAGTTGGAGTTTCACGATAGAGTAACTTTCTGAGGGGCGGTGTATATCACGCCGCCCCTCATTTCCCTTTATTTAGAAGATTGATTTTACACCAACACGGTATCTGCCCGCCGATCTCCGATTATGTCTCCGGAGATTCCAATTGTAACTTCCGTGACCGGAATATTCGCACCCGAGATTGCCAGAGCCTGTTTGATGATTTGGGTCAGGCCGCCGCAGCAGGGAACCTCCATACGAACGATGGTAATACTTTTAACGCCGGAATTGGCGAAGATGTGACCAAGTTTTTCAACATAAACATTCGCGTTGTCCAGCTTCGGGCATCCGATCAAAAGGATCTTGCCGGGAAGCAGTTTTGTGTGAAAGTCAGTGAAGGCAAACGGGGCGCAGTCGGCGCTGATGAGCAGATCTGCTCCCTGAAGATACGGCGCATTCATGGGCACCAGATTGATCTGCACCGGCCAGTTTGTCAATGCCGACGGGACGGACTCGCCGGATGGAAGCTTATGATTCTGCATTGACCGATCGATTGTCCTGGCGTTTGCGCCGGGACAACCGCAAGCCTTTTCGATTTGTCCGTGAGCGTGTTTTGTTTCCTGCGTACGCGCTATGTGTTCCTTTGCGGCTTCTTCATCGAAATCCACAGCTTCGCGCTGTTCGATTGTGATTGCGGCCTGCGGGCACTCATTAAGACACGCGCCCAACCCGTCGCAATATGTGTCGCTCACGAGCTTCGCCTTGCCGTCCACCAATTGGATGGCTCCCTCCGCGCAAGCCGATACGCATAGGCCGCAGCCGTTGCACTTATCCTCGTCGATAACCACGATGTTTCTTTTGCCCACTTTTTCAGCCCTCCTTATGGAACTTGCGTAAACTATAAGAATTTTAGTCTTGCACGTCAATAAAAAACTGGCCGCAAAACGTGGGGTATGGCGCCTTAGGGAACATTACTTTACCGCGCATAAAATATTAATTTTCTTTGGTACGGGAAGGTCTTTCGGGCGCTGCCGGAAGTATCGCGTTTCAACCTCCTCTGGTGTTAGGAATTCCACTTTGGAAAAACCAGCGCCAAGCAATTTTGCTTCGAGCGCATCAGGCTCGAAGCAACTCACCCAGGGTTCGCCAAGGTTCGCGACTCTCTGGGAAAGCGATGAAGGAGGGTCGCTTGACTGCGTTAGGAATGTAAGCACGATCTCGCTTCCCGACGGAAACATGGCTACAGATCGTAACACAGCATCAATGGCGTCTTCTTTTAGATACATCGTCACACCCAGCCAGGAGAAGAAGGATGGTTCTTTCATCGAGACACCATATCTAAGCAGGCCGCCATGTAATGATTCGTTTTCAAAGTCGATATCGGCAAAGACTACGTTTCCCGGCATCGCCAGACCTGCCGCTGCAATATGGGAGTGTTTCATTGTTTGTGTTCCTGCATGGTCGACTTCAATAATATTCAAGTTCTTCGCCCACTGCGGTTGTCGGATAGCGAAGGTATCGAAGCCTGCCCCGAGGATGACATACTGTGTGATTCCGCGGGAAACAGCGGCGGCAAGCCGGTCTTCGGTAAATCGTGAACGCAGAACCACATGAGCACGTAAGGCAAGCATTTCGGGAATTCGATAATTATCCGCCGTATTCTGGATCAGTTTTATTGCCTTTGAGCCGAGCAGCGGCAAGGCAACCGGATCATCAAAGAGTAGCGGTTGTGCATCCAGCAACTGATGCGCTGCCCGCAGATACGCGGTTCCCAACGCCGTATGGCTCGCTTTATAATCGATCATTGTTTAAAACTCCCTTAATGAATCCATGCCTGTAGTTCGCCCAATGCGGTTGATTCTTTCAAATAGACGACATCATGCAAGAATGCCAAATGTTGTATTTCCTTTAACAGACTTCTAGTTGTTTTGCTTTCGATTGTTTTTCCGTCAAATGATGAATATGAAGATACATATCCCCACATATGCTGGATCGCGTTTCTCAGATTTCCTTCACCGGGAGGATAGCGCAGCAACGACACTAATTTCGGATAAAGATCACTTATTCCGCTAGCGGTTTTTGAGGATGCGGCCCGGCGGCCGATGCGTTTGTATTCAGCAGCGTCACGCGCCATAACTGAATATTTATGCTGAGCCCATAACTGCTGCACATTTCTGGGCAGAGGTATTCGGCCCTGTTCTTTATCTTTGTATTTTTCTGCAAGGATGGAAAATTGAACAGCAGGCGGATCAACAAATACCTCCGGCCATTTCAGACACTGAGTTTTTAGCAATACGGGAGTTCTGTCCACGTAGCCTCTCCGATTCATTTCCGCCGCTAATAATCTGTGGCGCTGACTGAGAGCCCAGCCGAAATTTTTCCATCGAAGTGTCTCCGGATGTCTGGAATAACCTTTTTTGTTGTTTTTAATAATGGAAAAGATCGCGTGCAGTTCGCGATGCTCACCAAGAAGGCTTTGTCGGTTCAGGTACCCGGGGTTGACGTCCCATATTCTCATATATAAGAAAATTATTTATTCAATTCATTTCAATAATATTTAGACGATATTCATTCCTGTCAACACTGCATTGTAAGATATCAACATTGAAGTCTTTTGACGTATATTCATCTTTGATTAACTTAATAACCTGCTGTTTAAATTCAGCACTTGCTTTACATCCCAAAATTACTTCTTTTAAGGCTGACTTATCATATCGAATCAGCCGTTTTTTTATATCACGGTAGGGCATTGTGATTCTTCTTTCTTGTTCATATTGCCAGTCTATACTTTTAGTTTTAAGAAACTCGGAAAAATGATTGTGGTCACTGAAAAGAAAATTATATGGCTCTGGGCATTTGCTTTGATACTTTACTTTGTCAGCTGGCAAGGTCCTATGATAAACAGGATTAGCATGATTGTTTAATGTTGCATCATCAGTTCTTATGCATAATGAATCCTGATCGATTATTGTTTCGAATCCTAAACAGATGCCACGGTGTGAATTTGCGTAATGACTCCACATAAGAATATTATCCCTTATTTCACTCAGACAACACATAGTAATTGTTCTGAAATTAGACTTCTCATATTCCTGCATGATTTTTTCAGTATCGAAGTCTATTGCTTCAAGCGCTTTTATGGTAACACGCGCAAGAGTCTCTTCAATGTGGTGTTTCTTTGCGTGAATCTCCCATTGCTCCTTGTTAGTAGGCAACACAATATTAATTTTGCAATCAAAGGGATCGTTGATTTCTTCAGCAAATGAAAAATAGAGTTCATTATTTTGTAGAATATCTAGAGTATGTACGTTGTCGGGTCGGTATTTGTATAGTCGCTGGATTTTGTCATCACCGTCTTCTAACGCCATGCCTAATCCTTAAATCTAATAATTAATATACGTAATAAATAATTAATTCAGCATTTATTTAAACCAATATTTTATTAAAATCAAATATTTATTAGTGAAACTCCAATGCCGAAAGCGAAATCCGGCGAATGCCGAAAGCGAAACGCATAACCTATAGGTCAAACGAGGTCACACGTGCTTGGAGCGTTTTCGGCTAAAGAAAAGGATTACACTCTCTTCAACCAGGATTTAAACCCGAAAATTATAAACTCGGCTATAAATGCCCAATAGCCATAAATATATCCAGTATGATATCTTAAACCATTAATGCATTCCATAAGACCGGGGGCGATAAGCAATGTGATAGCGACATTGATACTGCTAATAATCAGGCTTACAAAGATATCGCTTGGATAATGAACGCCTAAATAAAGCCTTAAATACATCATGGTCGGAATCATCCAGCCAAATAGAAGAACTGCAATATAACCAAATTGAGAACAAATAAGGCCAACGCACAGGGTCGTCCATAAAACATGGCCTGATGGAAAGCTTTCTAATTCCTTTGAGCCATGACCAGGGTCGCGATTTTGAATTTGAATATGTAACTCCTGATGTAATTCCACATTGGCATATGGACGCCTCCGCTTCACATAGGTCTTGCAAAATACGAATACAATGTTGCTTATAAACAATCCAAACATAAGCAAAACAGACAGCTGCCTGAAGGATTCACTGTTTAACAATTGTCCTGTAAGTGCAATGATGAATAGAACGATCATCCAAAACGGGCCATCCCCCATGAAAATTAGCGCTTTCATAGGGAAAGACTTTTTAAAAGGCTTCTGATAAGCCCACTTAAGAAGTTGTCTGTCAATTATTTTTAAATATGGCATAGGTATCCTTAAACAGAGCAATTAATGTACGTAATACATAATTGATTCAATGCTTAATTATTTAAACTAATGCTTTATTAAAATCAAATATTTCTTACCGGAACTAATTAAAACCAGTTCTAAATTAAAGATGATATTGAGGCGGCAGTGAAACTCGAATTACAGTTACGCAGTAAAGTGGAGTTCGTTAGTTGAACTGTCCCTCTTCAGAGGGGCTAGGCGGAGGCGACGAGGCGTATTGTATATACGTTGAGGAAGCCGACAACGACGCCAACAAAAATAGCGCTTTAATTTAGAATTGGTGCAAGGATGGTTTTTGTTTTGACTACTCTGATCTGACGGGATTCGCAGGCATTGGATTTCAGGACATGTGCGATAATGTCGGCAGGTCGGGCTGATCCGGTCGGCGTATAATTCACGGTGAACCTAACTATTTTGCCGGCCGCATCAAGAATCATACTTTGTATAAAAGGGCGGATATCTTTTGTGACGGTTTTTCCCTTGGATGATTTTTGGATATTGAATGTAAAAGCTGCCAGAAATTTCTCAATGTTTTCTTCTATGGCAATCAGACGAGGAGAATCAATATCGACGGGCAGATGTAGTTCGAATTCAAATCCCTGTAATATTTCAGCGATAGTTTTTCCGCCGGGCGAAAGAGTTTCGATTTCTAAAATTTCAATACCCAGAGGCAGGGCGGAATTTATTTCACTTTTTAAGGAATCCAGATCTGATAAATATTCCGAGGCGGCAATGTCCAGATATTCCTGCTTGCTCTCCATGCCCACCGAGGTAGCGGTGGCGAAGGATATTTTGGGATGCGGATGGTAGCCGATAGAATAAGCAAGCGTGATACTGCTGCGGCGCAAAGCGCGAATCAGTGCCGCAGAGAGTTCCAGATGAGATAAAAATCCGGCTCGCCCAAGCTTGCTGAAAGTTAAACGATATTTTTTTTCTGTCCCCGTGGTGGAATCAGGGATTGGTAGCGATGACACAACTTTTTGAATTTCTTCTTTTGCAGCAAAAATATTTTTTGTTGTGGAGAAATCGCATACTCCGCAGTCCTGACAATCGGCAAGCCTGCAATCCGCCGTTGCCGTTTGGTCTGTTGCTTTTTGTCTTTCCCCCAGCAAGAATTCACGGCTCACGCCGCAGTCAATGTTATCCCACGGCAATATTTCATTGATCTCTCGTTCACGTGTGAAATCTTCGGGGTTGATTCCCGATTCGGTAATTGCTTCCTGCCAGAGGTCGAAACGCAGAATCTCAGACCAGCCGTCGAAACGGCAGCCTTTGCGAAAGGCCGTCTCCAGAAGAGCTCCAATTCTTTCATCACCGCGCGAAAAGATTCCTTCCAGAAAACTCATTTTCGCGTCATGCCATTTCACATTGATATTGCGGTTTTTGATTCGCTGACGAATAAAATCCTGTTTAGCATGAGTTTCTTCCAGGGAAATTTGCCGCTGCCATTGAAAGGGCGTATGAGGTTTGGGAACGAACGTGGAAAGGCTGATGGTAATTTGCCCGCGATTTTTTGCCGCCCGCAGCGCTTCATAACCTAAATGGACAATGCCTTCCATGTCCGCCTGCTCTTCGTGAGGCAGGCCCAGCATGAAATAAAGTTTGATTGATTTCCAGCCGGCGGCGAAAATTTTATCCACGGTGGAAAGTAAATCTTCGGAGGTGTTGCCCTTATTGATAATCAGGCGCATTTTGTCCGTTCCCGCTTCCGGTGCCAGCGTAAAACTGGTTTTACGCGTTCGTTTGATTTCTTCCATTAATGTTCCGGTGAGAGACTCCACGCGCAATGAAGGAAGCGCAATGGCGACCCGTTGGGAATGATACTTGTTCATCAGATTTATTACCAATGGTTCGAGACAACTGTAATCTCCGGAACTGAGCGATAAAAGCGATATCTCTTCATGGCCGGTTGCCTGAAGCGTCTTTTCGGCCATTTCCATAAGTAAGGAGGTGTTTCTTTCGCGGTAAGGACGCCAGAGCATTCCCGCTTGGCAGAATCTACAGCCGCGTGTACAGCCGCGCGCTATTTCCAGAGTAATGCGGTTATGAATGGTTTGCATCAGCGGAACAACAGGTTTTTTAGGATGCGCCCATAAGTTGAGGTCGGGCACAGATCTTTTTTTTATGACCTGATTTTTTCCATGAACAGCGGGGACGTAAATGCCAGGAATTTCGGCCAGCTTTTCTATCAGATTATTTCGCAAGAGAGATTTCTTCTTGCCCTCTCGGATCATCGCGGTAATTTCCCCTACAACTTCTTCTCCTTCACCTATGACAAAGGCATCGATAAAATCGATAAGCGGCGCCGGATTAAAACAACAGGGGCCACCCGCTATTATCAGGGGATGTCCTTCTTTGCGCGTTGTGCGGGCAAGCGGGATGCCTCCCAAATCCAGCATGTTTAATAGGTTTGTGTAGGAGAGTTCATACTGCAAGGAAAAACCGACAACGTCAAAATCAGCAAGCGGTGTTAGTGATTCCAGCGAGGTTAAAGGTATTTTTCCTTCGCGCAGCTGTTTTTCCCTGTCCGGCCAGGGGGCGAAGCAACGTTCTGCCGCCACATAGGGAATTTCGTTTAAAATGGAATATAAAATTTGCAAACCGAGATGCGACATGCCGACCTCATAGGTATCCGGGAAGGCAAGCAGGAAGCGGACTTCCGCATTATTTTTGTGGACGGCATTTACTTCCGCGCCGATGTAACGGCTTGGTTTTTCGGCGCTAAGCAAAAGTTCATCGAAATTATTATTTTTCATAATTTACCTTTTTGTTTGTAATAAAGCAGCAATGCTATTCTTCTGAATCGGAGTAAATATGAGGATTATATTTGTAAGGATTATTTTTGATGTCCCTAAGTATCGACAGCGCCAGTTTTTGCGGAAAATTGACGGAGGCAACATAATCCAAGGAATTATTTTTGAATGTGTTGATCAAATCCTCGCGGACGGAATCCTGATCTTTTTCGTACACAAATGACCTTACCCTTTTGTTTTCGTAAGCAAGTTCATCGCCCATGATATTTTTCACCTGAGCGTAGTCCTGAGGTGAGGCAAAATAAGATTCTTTCAGATCAAATTTTGTTTGAAAAGAAATTTCCACTTTGAACGTATCGGCGGCTACGGGGCGGGACAAATCAAAAATCTTTAATTTCAAGCCATTGGCTAAATTTATTTCTTCAATTAATTTCATTTGCTTTCAATTTCTAATGTTATTTTATTTGAGGATGTTGTCCTTAACATTTTTACGCTTGACCTGCAACGCTAATCCTTCTATAAATGATAGTGAAATTGTAATACTTTAAGAAAGATGACTTATTATGAATGATGTCAATGCCATTTTACTTTTGTCCTGTGCCGATAGCAAGGGGCTTGTCGCCAAAATTTCCGATTTTATTTTTCATCGCAATGGCAATATTGTCCATGCCGATCAGTATACCTCGAAAACAGACAAACTTTTCTTTATGCGGGTCGAATGGGAACTAAACGGTTTTGCTCTTGGCCGCGAAGAAATTCCCGCTGCTTTCGCGCCGCTGGCAAAGCAGTTTAACATGAAATGGGATTTGCATTTTACCGATTATACGCCACGGATGGCAATTTTTGTCTCTAAACATATACATTGTCTGCATGATCTTATTCTGCGCCGTCATATGGATGAATTGGCGGCCGGAGTTGAAGCGGTAATCAGTAATCATCCTGATGCCGGCGATCTGGTGGAACAGTTCGGGATGAAATTTTTCCACTTCCCGATTACGGAGAAAAACAAGAAGCAGCAGGAAGCGAAAGAATTGAAGCTGTTGCGGGAGATGAATATTGATCTGGTTGTTCTGGCGCGTTACATGCAGATTCTCAGCGGGAAATTTCTTGAATATTACAGCAACAGGATAATCAATATCCACCATTCATTTCTGCCCGCATTTGCCGGAGGCAATCCTTACCAGCAGGCCTATGACCGCGGCGTGAAGATTATCGGTGCGACCGGCCATTACGTGACGGAGCAACTGGACGAAGGACCGATCATTGCGCAGGATGTGATCAAAATCAGCCACCGTGATACTATTGCCGATATTCAGACGAAGAGCAAAGATTTGGAAAGGGTTGTGCTGGCGCGGGCTTTGCGCCTGCATCTGGAAAATAGAATACTTGTTTATGGATTAAAAACTATTGTGTTTGAGTAACCTTCACTGGACGTTGTCTTTTATATAACTCAAAAAAATACTGGGTAATTAACCGATGTCTGATTCAAATTTTATCATCCTTTGCCAACCGGATGAAGGAAAATCCTGTGGCGCGTGTTGCGGTCTTTATAATTATGTGGATAGCTCCCATTCTTCTCTCACGCAGCGGTTGCGTTCGCGAACAAAACGTTTCCAAAAACTTGTAAAAAATCCGGAAGATGTCGAGATTTACGCGAAAGAAACATTAGCTGATGAAGATTTTGCAAAGAGATATGAAGTAATTTACTGTTGCGAATACCTTGGTTTTCTGGACAATGAGGAAAAGAAAGTGGGATGTCTGCTGCATCCTGAACAGAATTCCGGCCTCGATTTGCGTGCCTGTTCGTTTTATGGACAGGAACTTTGCGCCGGTCATTTTTGTCCCAGCCATCATTTTATTCCGCAGTCCCAATCTCAAATCCTGATAAAAATAATTGACGATTGGTATCTTTACGGTCTTGTTTTGACAGATATTGATCTGGTCACGACATATTTCCGGCTACTGGCCGATAGAGTTGGCGGAGAGCTAAAACCGGAAGTATTCGATAATGTTTCTTTAAAAAATATTGTTCTGGAATATTTTGATTGGAAATTTACCTGGCCGTTTCGTTCGCTGGAAACAAACCGGCTGGGTAAATATTACTTTGACGGTTCGCAGTACATGATCAGTTATATTGACTACGCGAAGTTTGGCCGTGAGGTCTCGCCGCTCAATTCTATATTTTTGAGCCTGTCTTCCTCATTTAAAAACGCTGAGGAAATTGAGGCGGCGGAGCGGCTAATCTGGTCGAATATTGAAAATTTCATTTCCACGTATCGGCGTAATTTTTATTGACATAATCTAATCACTTTGACTAAAGTATACTAGTTTTCAGACCAAATTATAAAAAGAGATGCGTTGAATGGACGAAATGTCCCGAAAAATACTTTTTCCCCGCGCTGCGATTCAAAAGCGGGTGCAGGAGTTAGGCGGCCAAATATCCGGCGATTACGCCGGCCGTGAATTGGTCGTTATTGGCATTCTTAAGGGCGCGTTCATTTTTATGGCTGATTTAATCCGGGAGATCAGCATTCCTTGTAACATCGATTTCGTCAGAGTAGCAAGTTATGGCGCGAGTTCTGAAAATTCAGGTAAAGTAGTAATGACTAAAGATATTGAAACTTCAATCAAAGGCCGGGATATTTTGATTGTGGAAGACATAGTTGACACCGGCTTGACTTTGCAATATCTTGTTGGATGGCTTAAGGAAAGGAATCCTCATTCGCTCAAAATTTGTGTTTTCCTGGATAAGCGTAAAAGAAGAAAAGTATCCTTTGAAGCCGACTATGTCGGCTTTACCATTGATGACGGCTTTGTGGTTGGTTATGGGCTGGATTTCAATGAACAGTACCGTTTTTTCCCTGATGTTTATGTAATTAAGCAGTGACAAAAGAGGAGAGGAAATGATTATTCAATGCAAGCAATGCCGGACAAAATTTAAATTTGAGGATGCTTTGATGCAGGGGAGTGGTGTATGGCTCCGCTGCAGCCGCTGCGGACACGTTTATTTTCAGGAAAATCCTCTGATAAAGCCGGAGACAGATTTGCCGTCAGCTTTGCCATCAGAATATGTTCCGGTTTTTTCAGAAGAGGTGATACCCACGGAAAAAAGCGCGGATTTGTCGACGGAATCCCCATCCGTCGTCTATCGGGATGCCGACGGTTTTCATTCTCTTGATAAAGTCATGGAGGCAAAAAAATATTTAAACGAAGAAATAAATCTGGATATAGAAAAAACACCGGGGGAAAACATAACTGGAGAAAATGAAGAAGTTGAACAAAAAGAATTGTTAGCCCTAAAAAGTTCCGGAAAAATCTGGAAGATTGCCGTTTGGTCTGTTTTTGTTATTTTGATAATTCCCGCTGTAATCTATTTCTTAGTCTTCCCGGAATTTGGTGAACAGATTATCAAAAATGTTTTAGTATCTGTCGGCATCTCAGAACCGGCGAAGCCGGAAATTGTTATCAGCCAAGCGGTTAAGCTTCAGGATGTACGGCATCGGATGATAAACAATTATATCTTAGGACAGATCGGTGTTGTAGAAGGCACTGCTGTAAATCGAGCGGATTATCCTATTTCGCGGATACAGATAAAGGGTGAGATTCTTGATGCCTACTCGGTAGTTTTAGGCGATCATACCAGTTACGCGGGAAATATTCTGACCGATGAAGAACTTACTACTTTATCCGAAGAAGAAATTTTAATGAAACTTTCCCATCCCGAGGGCCTCAATAATTCCAACGATAAAATTATGCCCAATGGACAGATACCTTTCATGATTGTTTTTTCTCATGAGACTGCAGGAGTAATTAAGACGACGGTCGTGACGGTGGGTGCGGAACGGCTTCTTTAGATTTAATCAACATTAAACCGCCAATTTTAAATCAAAGATGATATCGAGGCGGCAGTGAAACTCGAATTACAGTTACGCAGTAAAGTGGAATTCATTAGTTGAACTGTCCCTCTTCAGAGGGGCAAGGAGGAGGATCCTGAGGCGTATATTTAAACGTGTGATATTCAGGTTATACGTTGAGGAAGCTGACGATGAAGCCAACAAAGATAGCGCTTTGATTTAGAATTGGAGTAGTGAAAGGAGCAAAAAATTGAGATACGAAGGCAACATATTCCGGCCATTTAGTGAAGCCAACAGCTACCTGCTTCAATGCACTGTAGGCTGTTCCCATAATCAGTGCACTTTCTGCGGCATGTATAAAGACAAAAAGTACCGGGTGCGGCAAATTTCCGAAATTATGGAAGATATTAAAATGGCCAGGGATCACTATGGCGATCTGGAAAAAGTATTCCTCTGCGATGGTGATGCCATTGCTTTGGAAACAGATATGCTGCTGGTAATTCTTAAAAAGCTTTATCAAACATTTCCATCCTTGCGCCATGTGGGAAGCTATGTCGGGCCGCAGAGCACCTTGTCCAAATCCATGGAAGAATTAAAAGAGCTCCGGTCTGCCGGTCTGACCAAGGCATATATAGGCGTGGAAACGGGAGATGATGAGCTTCTGAAAAAGGTGAAAAAAGGCGTTGGTTATGACCAGATGCTGAAAGCAGGTCAGAATCTAGTCGCGGCAAACATCAATCTCTCAGCCATGGTATTGTTAGGACTGGCGGGAAAAGGCGAGGCCTCGAAGCGTCACGCTTTGGCTACGGCAAAAATCTGCAATGAAATGAAGCCGCAATATCTGGCAGCGCTCACTGTTACGCCTGTGCCCGGAACTGTTTTATACCGTCAGGTGCAGCGAGGCGAGTTTGAATTATTAGATCCCTTTGAAACCCTCGAAGAAATGAAACAAATATTTGAGAACATTACTGCCGATAATATGAAATTTGTCGGTACGCACTCCTCCAATTATCTGTCCATTACAGGTACCCTTCAGAAAGACAAACAAAAAATGATTGCCGCAGTCGATGCGGTTCTGAAAAGCAGGGACGAGAGCTTGATCCGCCCGGATCATATGCGGGGGCTATAGTACCAAGCCGCGGTCTTTGGCTAACTTTGTTGGCTTCGTCGTCGGNNTAATGAATTCCACTTTACTGCGTAACTGTAATTCGAGTTTCACTGCCGCCTCGTTATCTGACTGCAACTTGGTATAAGCAGTTTGTTGCCATTTTTTATCTCACTTTGTTTTTGTCCGCAAAGAGCCGTCATTTAATATCAATGCATTTCTCGATTACTTTTCTGCTTATTGCTCCCTCGCGCAAGATGGCGAAAGGCATGCAGGTTACATCGATAATGGTAGAACCTTTAGCTCCCGGAGTATTGCCCAGATCAACTATAGCATCAATTTTATCGCCGATTTGTTCGGCAACTTCGGAAGCCCGCGTGCATTCAGGCGCGCCGGATAGATTAGCGCTTGTCGCGGTAAGCGGGCTTTTCAGCTTTTGAACTATTCCCTGAGCGCCGGGATGGCTGGATATGCGCAGTCCTATTTTGCCGCTTCCCGCCGTCAGTAGCGGTGATATGTTATTTGCGGCTAGAAAAACTATGGTCAGAGCGCCAGGCCAGAACGCGGCCATAAGTTTTTTTGCCGCTTCAGGCACGTCCTGAACAAGAGGATAGATATCATCTGCCTGACCAATAATCAGTGAAATGGGGTTTTTAAAATTCCTGCCTTTAACGGCAAAAATCTTTTCGATTGCTTTTTCGTTTGTTGCGTCCGCGCCCAAGCCATAAAAAGTTTCCGTCGGATAGGCAATAATGCCGCCATTGGCCAGGATTACCGCCGCTCGGGTCAAAATTCTTTCTTCAGAATTATCAGCGTCGACTTTCAGGATTTCCGGCATGCAATGTTTTCCTGCTTTTTTTCCACATCCCTGGACATTTTCTTCTTATGAGCGGAAAGTTTTGCGCTGATTCCTTTGTCTTCGATGGCCAGAATGCGCGCGGCAAATAAAGCGGCGTTCTTGGCGCCGGCTTTGCCAATGGCCATGGACGCTACGGGCACGCCGCCGGGCATTTGCACGGTGGAGAGCAGAGCATCAAGACCATGTAAAGAAGTAGCGTCAATAGGAATGCCGATTACCGGCAGAATGGTCTGCGAGGCGATTACTCCTGCCAAGTGCGCGGCTGCTCCGGCTCCGACGATAATTATCTTAATACCGCGTCCCGCCGCGGAGGCGGCAAACTTTGTCGTTCTCAATGGTGTGCGATGCGCCGAAGTTAAAATCAGCTCATAGCCAATACCGAATTCTTCCAGTATTTTGGTTGCCTCGGTCATGATGGGCAAGTCCGAATCGCTGCCCATCACCACACTGACTAACACATTTTTTGGGGCGCTTTGTGCTTTCATTCCAGCTCCTTTGTATATAGATAGCATTGCTGTCTAAATTTGTTCGTATTTAACGTATTGGGTCAGTATTTGCAAGATGGAAAAAATCGCTTATGCAAAGTATTATCTGTCCTGACCTATTCTTAACTTGACAAATAGTGTCCAATTAAGATGTGCCTTGACAATTGTTACACCTAAAAAGTCTTAATCTGTTTAAGTCGGCAAGATTGAAGATTACCGTTCGAAACATTTAACTGCGCCCGTTCATATTACGGTACCGGCAAAAAGCAAATCAGATTCCTTTTATCGTTTAGAAATTACCTGAAGGTAAATGCAGTGGCACTCATACTGGGCTATAAATCATGCCTGACAAAGATCAGGACAAATATTTTTCATATTGAGCAGGACTTTTATCTTTTCCCGTTTAAAACTAATATAATATTCTTATAGGCTGCGTCAACACTACATCACCATCTGAATCAGGTTGGGTCCTTGCTCATGGAGCGCCTTGCCGAGCTCTCTGACCAGCACCTCCGCAGTGGTGACTTTAACGGACGGTACGCCCATTCCTTTGCCTAGATTAACCCAGTCAATGCCAGCAAGGTCGGTGAGCTGTGTTGCACACTTGCCCGGCGAAACTCCCAGCCGGCCATACTCGACCTTCAAAATATCATAGCTCCGGTTAGAGCAGATGAGAGTGGTTACATTCAGCCCTTCTCTTGCCTCTGTCCATAACGCCTGCAGGGTATACATGCCCGCGCCGTCCGCTTGGAAGTTTATCACCGGCCTATCGGGGCAGGCGATGGCGGCGCCTACTGCACAGGGCGCGCCCTGGCCAATCGCTCCTCCCGTGAGTGTAAGCAGGTCAAAAGGCGCAACGCCCGAAGTGATTGAGTAGTACATTAAACCGGTTGTAATGGCCTCCTCAACTACAATTGCTCCCTCTGGCTGAAGAGCGGCGATGACCGCGCAAATTTTGTCCGGGGTGAGAACGCCCGCGGGCATTTCAGGTATTTTTAATGAGGCAAGCAAATCGGGATTAATAATTTTCGACGCGTCGAGTTCATCGGCGAGGATGTCCAGGACATCCAGCAGGTCCTGATCAGGTGTGGACAGGTGAAATTTCTGTTGCTCATCTTTTAAAAAAGCCGGCGGAATGCCTTCATAGCCGAAGAAGGATACCGGTTCTTTTGCTCCGGCAAAGATCAACACATCGTACTTCGACAACATGTCGATGGCCATTTCCGGAAGATAGGGAACGCGGATCACATCGGGCAGCCCGGCGCCGCGCATAATATGCGCCGGAAAATTTTCGGTGATGAGATCGCATCCGCAGGCCTGTTTGATTCTTGCCGCGGCCAAGAGCTCTTTTCTCCCGATATATTTATTGCCGAGCATCAGGACTGTTTTTTTGCCTTCTCTCAGCAGGGTCGCCGCGGTTTTGACCGCACCCCTGCTGACGGACGGTTTTTCTTTTTTATGAGAAACAACCACGCCGCTCCCGCATTTTTCCGTCTGAAGATCGAATGGGACGATGATGGTTGCGATCTGTCCTTTGTCCGCGGCCTCGACCGCATCCGCCATATCTTGTCCAAGCCGATCGCAGGAGACACAGGTGCGCTGCCATCCGGAGACGGTTTTTGCCAGGGATTCGATATCCATGGCCAAGGGCGGATCGAACGGGCGATGCCAGGTGGAATGCTCGCCCACTAAAGTTACAATTTTACTGTGCGCCCTTTTAGCATTATGCAGATTCGCGATTCCGTTGGCCAGGCCGGGTCCGAGATGGAGAAGCACCATGACGGGTTTCTGGAGCATTCTGGCGTAACCATCCGCAGCTCCGGTACACACGCCTTCAAACAGACCCAGGACAGGCCGTATGCCTCCCACTGTATCAAGCGCAACCACAAGCGGAAGCTCGGTCGTGCCCGGATTGGCAAAACATACCTCTATTCCTGCATCCTTTGCAGCTTTCATAGCACATTCAGATCCGTTCATAATATCCTCCACGATTTAATTAACCAATGATTCCGGCTTCTCCCCTTTGAGCACCCGGGCGATGTTTGCCGTGGCCATATTGATGATTCTTCCTGCCGCTTCATCTGTCACACCTGCCACATGGGGAGAAAGGAGTAGTTTTTCACTTTCCACCGCCAGCAACGGATTATTCATCGTCACCGGTTCTTCGGAGAAGACATCAATGCCTGCCCCGGCTATCTTTACTCTCCTGATGGCTTCGGCCAGAGCCTTTTCATCCACCAGCTCGGCCCGCGCTACATTGATGAGATAGGCGCCCGGCTTCATGGAATTGAGGGCATCTTCATTGATCATGTTGCGGGTTACATCCGTCAGGGGTGCATGAAGACTGATGATGTCGGACTGACTCAGAATATTTGTCATCTCCGTGTATTCAACCCCGAGTTCCTGTTCGACAGATAGTCCCTGTCGATAACTGTCATAGTAAATGATCCGGCTCAACCCAAAAGGTTTGAGTCTTTCTGCAACCGCCTGACCGATGCGTCCAAGCCCCACTATACCCCATACCTTACCTTTAAGTTCTGCAGGCTTTATATTCATCTGTTCCCATTTGCCTGACTTCGTGCTTGTATGGGCATGAAACATGTTTTTGAGAAGACAAAGTCCACAGGCGATTGTATGTTCGGCCACACTGATGGTATTGGCGCCTGCAGTATTGGCCACTTTGATTCCTTTTGCCGTGCAGGCATCCACATCTATGTGCTGATAACCAACGCTGGGTTGCTGGATGAGCTTCAGATTTCGTGTTGAAGATATAGTATCTGCGGTGATCTTTTGTTTGAAGGTGTAATCGCCCAACACTACATCAGCCTCTGAAAAGGTTTCCTTGACCGCTTCTTCCGACATCTCATTACCGGAGATGACATCGAAATCAGGTACATCAGGCACCTGTTTTATGAGAAACTTCACAACCTCTGCTGGCAACGGGGCCAGTGAAAGCACGGTTTTGGACATATCATTTCTCCTTCGTATTTTCCGGTGATTTGAATATCATCGTATCAATAGAGTTATCATTTGTGATCTCAATATAGGACGCACCGGCAATTAATACCTGTTGATACTTATATTTCATTGTTTCCTCCCGACGAATATTTCTTTCATGGTGTATATCCGAGCTGCGCGGAAACCTGGCCGGTTGTGAATTTCACGGCTTCGATGATTTCACTTGATAATTTTTTGATCCTATCGGCGTTACCGCTGACGGCAAATCCCGCGATGGCTGCCCCGACATGATTGAAAATAGGTCCGCCGATGCCGGCCAGGCCATTGATGGATTCCTGATGATCGAAACTTACCCCGGTCTTCTTTACTTGAGCTAATTCCTTCAAAAACTGCGCCTTGGATGTTATGGTGTTTGTAGTCAGTTGAACGAACGCATAATCTTCCAAAATTCGATCGCGTTCCGAACGGTTCATATAGGCCAAAAGAACTTTCCCAATACAGGTGGAATGCAGAGGAATTGTAGAGCCCGCTTGCGGAAAGACCATGTAGCGGTTCTCGGGCTCGAAACGCATAACAATGGTTACGCTGTCGCCGACAAGTATGCCCAAATTTATAGGTTCCATGAACTGGAAACTGAAACGTTCCATCCAGGCCCTAGCGACAGTAATAATATCCAGGCTGGCGATACACCGCAATCCTATTTGCATCAACTGAGGACCAAGACGGTATTTCTGGCTGAAGGGGTCTTTTTCCACATATCCAATAGCCTCAAGTGTGCTTACAATTGTAGCAATGGTGGCCTTGGGCAAATTAGTCCGATGAGTAAGTTCGGTAATGCCAAGCGGCCTTTTTTCATCACTCATAAATGACAAGATATCGGAGGCCTTCTTAATAGATCCCATCAGTCTTTTCTGCTTATCCATGTTATTTATACCATCCGATTTTTAATGAACACTGTTCGATAATGTCGAACAAATAGCATAGCAAATCGGATAATGCAAGAAAAAAATGAGATAATATTAATTTTTTTAAGACATTCTAGACTACATATCGAATATTTCTCTTTATTTTGAGAATGTATATTTGCTCTATCAACCCCAACAAAAGAGTGCTTCTTAAAAAATTAGTCGACTTTAGAAGTGAGTTTTCTAACCTTGATTATTTCCGGTTGAAAGGTTGAATGATTGTCATGATTGAANNGTTTTGAAAAGTCCTGATGTTGAGCATTACAAAAAGAAAGAGTGCATATCTTCTATTGGTAGCTACCAAGAATATCTCTACTTCTCGACTACATCATGCATCTCTGCTACTGCTTAAAGTGCATTGGGGGTTATGCGGAATTGAGGCGTCAGAAGTCATGGATTGCAGTCACTGCGATGCATTACGACAGACGTAAGCAAATGGGGCTCCCAGCCTGACTCAACGCAATCTGCCTAGCCCGAGATAAAGCCTGCCAGAGTGGCCAAAATGACACCGGTGATGATCCAAGCTTAACAATCAAGGTATCCCAAGACGCAAACAACAGATCTCTTTCGA
>PLGI01000201.1 GCA_003139775.1 Syntrophaceae bacterium
TCAATCCCGCGACTTGGAATCCCCCGGCTCCAGCCGGGGGATGAATGCGCCCCCCGATTAGGTCTAGGGCAGGCTGCACTCGCGGGAGGTCTCGTTATCCTCTGCTTCGCGGGATAATTCGACCAATAAGCTTCAGTCGCAGATGACCCCACGGTGACCTTTAGGTTATTTAGGTTATGCACTTTGTTTCTGAAGCTTGGGTCTCATTATTATAGGGAGCCTCCAGCTCCTGCCGGAGGGGGCTCCACTGCAACATTTCTACCATTTAGTCTTAATTTTTCACATATTCCAGAGCGTTTGTTTGTAGTTGAAAGATTTAAAATATTTTTTCATAGAAGAATCATATTTTGTAGCCTAGATTCCCTTGACATACAAAACCGCGTTTCCTATACTTTCTTCCACAAAAAGGAAGTTCTTATCAAATTTGATGAGTTCCTTGATCGTAAACTTAGCCCCACACGACAACCTACCGTTTTGCGGTTGCCGGCATGACGGCAATCCCCGGAAAGACCGTCCCGCCCACGTTGAGCATAAAAGGCTTCTCGTAGTCCGTCCCGTGACATTTTTTCACCCTATTGACAACTTCTGCAGGACTCCTTTATGCCTAAATCCATCATTGGGCATGTCGGGTTCTCCATTTCGTATTTAGTCCATAACTATATTAATTCATTAGATTATATCAATAAGCCAATTAAATGATGTCGGCTTATAATACTTGGTTATAGCTTGTAGTATACTGTGAATAAACCAGTTATGCATTTCAGAAAAAATATGTAATAATTGAGCCACTTAAGATTCAGAAGAGATTAGGTTCAATAAAAATATAAAATCAATTGATATTAAAGGAGTTTTTATGAAAACCGCCACGATGGAAAAGATCCTTGATCAACCCATTGACTTATCTATAACCCATGAAGAAAAGAAAATCAAGATTGTAAGGCCTTCTCGTATTGCAGGTATTGAAGATCGAATTCTGGATTCCGGCACGATGTCCATATTGAAAGTCGAGCGACAGCATGTGAAAGCTGAGGATGTTTTTCATAACGAGAAATCATGGAAGGGCTTACAGGACTACCACAACCTGATGAAACGCTATGAGCAGGCAAACGACATTCCTCATTCCATTGAACAAATCAATGCCATGACCGTCAAGGACGGCTACATTCCTGAAGATCTGTCCCATCAGGAAATTACCGGAAGAAAATTGCGCCGGCAGGCAAAATATATTTTCCGCGCACCTTTCTTCAAGGCCGTTACTTCACATCCCGAATATTGTGACGTGCCGGGATTTGAAAATTCCAAGCGGGTTATGAAGGAAACATTACACATCCTCAATTTATTGCGGAGCGTTGGGAATTTTTTCAGGAAAAACAAAATTCATACGATGGTCGGCTCACCCGCGGAGGTGAAAATCGCCAGTCGCTGTTTTGGCAACCTCTGGCCGGCGGGGATTAATCTCTACGGTATTTTGCGGGAACTGTATCCCGCTTTTCACGCCAGAGTCACCGGACAGGCGCCCATATACGTTGCCAACCACATGGAGGATCTGCTCGACACCCCCATGGATTCCCGCGCGGTCCGGGGTATCGGAAGGTTCAGCATTGATCGGCATGGCCGGTTTCTTGGCTTGTACCCCGTATCCGAGGTGCCCCAGGAGCAGGTAACCCTGGATTCAACCTTTGTATCTCAAGATCAGTTGGGCAGAAAAGCTATCGTGAACAGGATCCTGGAGGATATTATCCATGCCCTCAAAATAACTGCAAACCGCTCAGTCATTGTGATCGATTATGCCGGAGGCGTCGGTAACATGTCCGAACTGCTGCTCAAAAGAATCTATGACCTGCCGGATGAGAGCTTGAAAAAACTGCTGATGGATAAAGTCCGCGTTGCTGTCATCGACATCGCTGATGATCAGCTTGCGGCAGGAATAAACAGATTTCAGCAGATGGAAAAACAATTCCGGTATGCCCAGATGTTCAGCCGGATCATTTTTTTAAATGGAGACGTCACCAAACCCCTCAATGCCGAGCATATCAGCGCCTTAAAAGCCAAGTTTGGAGAGGCTTCTCTGGCCAATCCCCTTTATCTCGGCATGACATCCTATACCATCGGCGCCCTGGACAATATAACATTGGGAAATGGGACGACGGTTGCCCAGGCGATGGCGGATGAGATGTTCAAACAGTGCTGGAAGGTCTATGCCGTCGATTTTTCATCCCCGATGTGGCGCCTTTCGGCATTTCTGAAAGATACGGGGAAATGGGGCAGGGAATATCTCCGGACTGTCCATGGGTATACGGAAAAGGAAGACGAGCAGGAGTCCATGCATCTCCCTGCGGCCCTTTATCTAAAAATCCGGTTTGGACTGGCTCTGCGTAGTGTCGCCGATTTCGTCCGGTTCATGTCGGTCGGCGCCGCGCTGGCTTCGCACTATACGACGGTTTGGCCGGACAGCGATGGCCATAATGCCGGCTACTGTGTTGTCGAAGATGGCACATTGAAGAAGCCGGGTATCCTGAGCTTTGCTGAAAGGCTTCAGGGGCAAGGGGCCACGCTGTACTATAAATCCAAGGTTTGGTTGTTCGGCACTATGGACCTCGGAGGGACGTCGGGCGGAAATCGCGCCTGGGCCTTTATTCCCGCCTGGATTGCCGACTTTGTCGTTGCAGAAAATCACGGGAATGAACCCCAAAGCAAGCTTTGGAAACAGATTCCGCAGCAAGCTGCG
>PLGI01000199.1 GCA_003139775.1 Syntrophaceae bacterium
TGATTATTGATTATAGCTTATCAATAAAATAACTAAAGATCGATTTTAAAAAATCAAATCATCATCACAAACTACGGGTGAAACTAGAGTAACACAGCTATCATTTTGGTTTAAAATGCTGATGGTCTTCATTGGTTTCCTTATCGATTAAAGGGCTCCCTGTTCTTACTTCAAAAAAGACCAGGGCCCCAATAAGCAACACCCCCAGCAATTGAACAAATAATAGAGCTACATTGATATTTAAGCCGGAGGTTATTTTTGCAAAAAACTCATATCCTCTATAAGCACCATCATAACTAACCGGTGGAAATAAAAACATAACAACTATGATAATACATATTACAAATGCTACTCTTCTTTGAGCCTTATTCATTTCCCTTCTCCTCTCTTCTTTTATTCATTAAATGACAGTTTGTTGGACTTTTCCAGATAATTTGAATATCATAATAGCACTATTTTATAGTTATTCTTCCATGTAAGGTGCTACAAGTAGGTCCCATTCCTGTAAAGATTTACAAGATTTATCTAAAACCACACAATTATCTGTTTTGATATTCTTTCCAAATAGCACCAATGATCCGTATTCCTTATTTTCATTAAACTCAAATAATGTTTTCATCGTAATATTTTCATATTTATCTTCAATATTTCTTATAAATTCTATTGAATTAATTAGGATGAAACATTTGTTTAGTTTCTTATTATAATGATAAGTGTAATTTGATATCCCATCTTCATCAAATCCATTACCATAGTCCTTTTTGAAATATTCCTCACACCGTTTTCCACATTTTTCTTGTAATTCGTAATTGTCTTTTAGTGTTATTTTTGAGACAGATGATTGTTCTTTTGTCGGGTCTTGATTATTAAATCCGACTAATGACATAAATGATATTGTGAAGAAAACGATAAGAATGGATAGAGCCAATGTTCTTTTCATCTTAAACCCTCCATTATTAAAGGGAATGAATGCACTAATAGAGCGCACCTGTTGAGTTGAGTAACGAGTTGGTTTGCCGTTCCTTCGTAAGGCCCTAAATACGTGGACCAATATACCGTTTTTGATCGGACATGCGGGCATCTCCGTACTACCAGATTGCCAAAATGACGGGACGGGAACGTGTTCGTCAGGTTCATCCGGCCGCTCCCGCCATTGTCACAACAGGTAAGTTATTTTGCCAATACACCTTCATGGGTTGTGATTTCTGCTGCGCCGGTCGTCTTGAGGATGCTCTTGGCCTTGTCCACCTCATCGGCTGTGCCGTGCGCGATCACCAAGAACTTGTCAGATTTGAGCGCCGTCTCATACTTCACGATACTGTCTTTGGGCATCCCAATGCTGTACAACCCGGCACCCAATGCACTCAGCCCACCGACCACCACGGCGCCTTCCAGCGCTGCGACAATCCAACCGACTAGCGGTCCGAACACCATGATGGGACCTATACCTGGTATAAGAAAAAAAGCCGACCCAAACAGCATACCCCAAAGGCCGCCCCAAAAGGCCCCCAGCTTGCCCCAGACCTTCATGCGGTCGCCGGCATTATAGTAACCGATGACATGCTCTTCGGTATGATAGTCCTTGCCCACAATGGACAATTTCTTCATGTCGAACCCCGACCGCTGTAACTCTTTGATACTTGCTTCTGCTTTGGTGTGGGAGTCATAGACTCCCACCACTGCGTTATTCTTAGCCATGATTTATCTCCTTTTTGTTATTCAATTGATAGGGCATGTTATTCTTTGTTCGTCTTCACTATCTCGTGAGCCAGTGCTATAGTGTGTAACTCTATGGCTGATGAATTCCATATCCTTCCGATGACCAATATCCCCCTCATCTGTTCATTTCCTGACGTTCGTTCTGATCACGATCGGGCGCCATCTCCAGCAACTGGGTGATGAATAGAGGCTTGTATTCGATTCTCTGTACATCATCTGCGGGATTCTGACTAAAAAAGCCTTCTATGTGAAACCTAAGATGCTGCCATATCTGATCTGATTCCTGTTGATTCATGGTAATTACCTCTCTTTTTTAAACGAGGATGATGGATATTTTATAACAAAACAAGGTTTGCGATATATTCGGACATTTGCCTTCACCGGAACAGTTTGACCGCGATTTCTGCAACGTGTTTGCCCTGGAAGCGGGCTGCATCGAGTTCGTTTTCGCTTGGAATCCGTTTACCGTCGCCTCCGGCGATTGTCGAAGCCCCATAGGGCGAACTCCCTGTCATCTCGTCGATCCTCATCTGACCCGCAAAACTATAGGGGAGGCCGACGATGATCATGCCCTGGTGCAAAAGAGTGATATGGAAAGAAAGAATAGTCGATTCCTGTCCGCCATGCTGTGTTGCGCTGGAGGTGAAAACGCTCCCCACTTTGCCGACAAGCTCGCCTTTGGCCCAGAGGCCGCCGGTTGAATCAAGAAACTGGCGCATCTGACCACACATATTGCCGAAACGAGTAGGTGTGCCAAAGATAATGGCATCCGCCGAGACCAGATCTTCCACTTTACAGACAGGCACATTAGCCTGCGCTTTTTGCACTTCTAAGGCGCCCATCTTTATCAGAACTTCTTCCGGGAGAGTTTCCTGAACACGGCATATCCTGACAGAAGCGCCGCTCACGCCATTGGCCCCTTCCTTCACAGCCTCCGCCATGCGGCGGATATGGCCGTACATCGAGTAATAGACGATTAACACGTTCATAAGGCATTTCCTTTCTTGTTAAAAAATTCATATTTATTTGTATTATTACAAAAATCCTAACAATGGAATAACGTTTGCAAATAGTCTGCCAATAGCCAAAGAAGAATCATAAATTTGAATTCATCTTTTAATAATAAGAGATTAGATGAATGGGAGAGAACGATATAACGTAGAAATTGATTCGTTTGGCCTCAATATTTGGTGGAACCTCAGCATATTGAGGGTTGCATCGATGGGGATGTGGATAGTTCGGCAAAATGTTTGTCGTCTGGTGAGAATTATGTTTATGACGGATTGAAGTCTAGTATATCTGACAAGGATAAGGATTTATTTCTTTCAGCAAGTCTGATTTTGCATAAACAAAAAATATGCTGTCAATACTTTACATATTTACGTTCACTTCGTTTCTGAATAAGGTGTCACTCGCCCCGCAATGCACAGCTTTGCGGGATAAGATAGACTAACGAATTCTGACGCGCTATGCTTTCGGATAAATGTGATACTCATCCCGTGTCGCTACGCTATGCGGGACGGTTCGACTAGCAAACATTACTGCACTATATTTCTGATTAATGTGGTACTCGCCCTGCGTCGTTTCACTCGCAGGATAAGATAGACTAACCAATTCCGCGGCACTTAGTTTTCGGAATTGGAGTCTAATCTAATCATAAAGCATCCATTGCTCGAATGGCCGCTTCTCATCGTGTTCTGAAAGCGGCGCTATTTCTCTGATAAATCGTGAAGGAGCGAGCGTTAAAACGCCGGAAGAGCGGTTGTAATCTAAGGAAGGATAACACAAATAGAGCTGATCT
Source organism: Syntrophaceae bacterium (assembly GCA_003139775.1). GTDB lineage: Bacteria > Desulfobacterota > Syntrophia > Syntrophales > Smithellaceae > Smithella. Next base: position 3,521 of record PLGI01000199.1, read on the forward strand.
TTGGCTCTTGTCACCGCCACATAAAAGAGTCTTCTTTCTTCTTCTTCGCCGCCCTCTTCTTTCAGCGCCCGCTGCAGCGGAATCATGCCGTCCGCGCACCAGATTAAAAACACATACGACCATTCCAGCCCTTTGGCCTGATGAATTGTGCTTAAAGCCACCTTGTCCTCATCATCTTCTTCCCCGGCTCCTTCTTCTTTGGCCATATTGGTCAATAATGCCAGCTCATTTAAGAAATCTTCCATTTGCAAAAACTGGGCGGAAAAATTCCCCAACTGAATCAAGTCTTCTTCCCGCGAGGAAGCGTCGGAATAATTATCCTGTAAATAAACGCGATAATTACCTCTGTTTAATAAAACATCGATCACCTTTTCCGGCACGCGGTCGCCAGCGGGAATCTCCAAAAGTAATTGTATGGTTTTACGGCATTCTTCTATCCCCGGTTTTCCTTGCTTGGGCACAATCTGCATGAATTCATTTTTCAAGACAGCTTCCAAAGGATTTTCCTGCTTGATTAAATATTTCCAAATTTTATTGAATGTCACCTTCCCCACTTTCGGATACATGATCAGCAAACGCCGCCAGGCCAATTCATCTTGGGGATTGACTAATACTCTCATATAGGAAGTTACATCTTTAATATGCGCCTGCTCAAAAAAACGGATGCCGGAACGGATATCAAAAGGAATATCGCGCCGGACAAATTCCATTTGCATTTCCATGGAATGATAATGCGCACGATAAAGAATGGCTATTTCCTTCAGCGGCACGCCGCTGCGAATCAATTCTGTAATCCTCTGCATCACAAAATCCGCCTGTTTCAGCACGTTTTGAGCGGAAACCATAACCGGCCGCATACCATTGGAGCGCACTGCTCTTAATTCCTTGGGGAACTGTTTTTCGTTATACGTTATACTTAAATTAGCCAGATGCAATATTTCCGGCGTGCTGCGATAGTTGGTTTCCAGTTTGAATATTTTACAGTCCTGATAACGATCAGGGAAGTTGATTATATTGCTGAAATTCGCGCCGCGAAAGGAATAAATGCTTTGGGAATCATCACCTACCACCATCAAATTTCTATGGCTGGAGGCCAGTAAATCAACGATATCGGCTTGAATGATATTAGTATCCTGATATTCATCCACTAAAACATGCTGAAATCTGCCGGAAATATTTTTTAAAATATCGGGATTCTCCAGAAAAAGAAGGCGGCAATTATTTAATAAATCATCAAAATCCATTACCGAGAGCTCTTTCTTTTTTTGTGCATAGAGATAAGCTATCTTGTTAATTTCATCCAGCAGATGAAGAAAGAATGGATATCTGGATTGGACTACATCTTCCAATGTGTTTTGTGTATTATTTATCAGGCTGATGATCTCGGCAATAATATTACTTTTGGGAAATTTGCTGAGTTTCGTATCAATTTTTAATTCGGCAAGACTTGTGGAAATGATTTGACGGGAATCTTCACTATCAACAATCGAAAAATTACTTTTATAACCAAGACGTTCAGCATATCTTCTTAGAAGAACATGGGCAACATGATGAAAAGTGCCGCCCATAATTATTTTTGTATCGGAATTAATCAGACTCGCCACGCGGTTGAGCATGGAACGCGCGGCCTTGTTCGTAAATGTAGCCAGCAAAATATTTTCCTGTTGAACACCGCTTTCCAGCAGACGGGCGACGCGGTAAGTTAATGTGCGTGTTTTGCCGCTTCCCGCCCCGGCCAAAACAAGAAGCGGACCGCCTTTTTCCATTACAACACGATACTGCTCCGGATTAAGCTCTTTTTCATAATCAATCATTAATGAATTATACCGAAAAAATATTTTCTATTTTTTTATATTAGCAAACGATGAGCGTTTATAGAGTAAAAGATTCATATATTCAAGTTATTAATGATCCCCAAATAGTATTGTCATGCCGGACTTGATCCAGCATCCAGAAAGCCCTGGATTCCGGCCTACCACCGGAATGACGGGGGTAAAACTATCACGAGACTGTTCATAATATATATTCAAATATCCGCAGCTTTCTAAAAATCAACATAATGAAAATAGCTAATTCTTTTGTAATATCGGCTTAATTACCTGCCCTTCTCCTCAATGATTTTGGAAAATCAATATTAAAATTGTCTTGATTTTACTCGCCTTATAAGCTAAACAGCTCAAGTTTAAAATGAATTGTTTTAAAGCATTGAAAGGAGTTTTCATGGCAAAATACGAATCCAAATCCCTGAGAAATTTAGCGGTAGTCGGACACGGCGGAACGGGAAAAACATCCCTTTGTGAATCTTTATTATTTGTTTCCGGAAAAAGCGAAAGATTGGGCAGGGTCGATGATTCGACATCGTGCATGGATTTTGAGCCGGAAGAGCAAAAACGGCGCGTATCGATTAGTTCCGCGGCAAATTTTGTTGAATGGGAAAAACATAAAATTAACTTTATCGACACGCCGGGCGATTCCAATTTTGCCTTTGATATAAAATGCTCGATGAGCGTTGTCGAAAACACGGTTATCATAATTGACGCTGTTGGTGGCGTTGAATTTCAAACACAAAAAGTTTGGGAACTGGCCGATGAATTCAAACTGCCCCGCATTATTTTCATCAACAGAATGGATCGTGAACGCTCCAACTTTACCACGGCGCTCGAAAGCATTAAAAGCAAATTCAAGAAAAAAGTAACCCCGGTTTGTCTGCCTATCGGCGCTGAAGATAAATTCAACGGCATTGTCGATTTAATCGGTATGAAAGCTTATTTATTCAGCGACAACAAGGGAATCGGAAAGGCAGTAGATATCCCCGCGGAAATGATGGATGAAGTAAAAAGCTTACGCGACTCAATGGTGGAAGATATTGCTGAAGCTGATGACGAGTTAATGAATAAGTATTTGGAAGCAGGAGAACTTTCTCCGGAAGAATTACAAGCCGGATTGAAAAAAGGTGTTTCTTCGGGAAGCTTAATTCCAGTAGTTTGCGGATCTTCAACAAAAGGCATCGGTATTTCCTTATTGCTTGATTTGATCGTCAGCTCATTTGCTTCTCCGGTTGATCGTGGTTCGATAAAAGGAAAAAAACCGAAAACTGACGATATTGAAGAACGGCAACCTTCTGAAGACGCTCCCTTCTCGGCTATAGTCTTCAAAACAATTGCTGACCCGTACGCCGGAAGATTAACTTTGTTCCGTGTTTATTCCGGCACACTGAAATCAGACACGCCTGTTTACAATTCTTCAAGAAAAATCACGGAAAAATTCGGCCATGTTTTCTTTCTGGAAGGTAAAAATCAGAAGCAAGCGGAAGTTCTTATTCCCGGTGACATTGCCGGTGTGGCCAAATTAAAAGAAACAACAACAGGAGATACTCTGTGCAATGAGAAATCTCCTATCATCTTAGAAAAAGTGGCCGTGCCGCCGCCAATCATTTCTTACGCGATGGAACCGAAAACAAGAGGTGATGAAGACAAGATTGCCTCATCGATTCACCGCCTGACGGAAGAAGACCCGACAATCGTATATACCCGCAATATCGAGACCAAGGAAATGATTCTCTCCGGAATGGGCCAGGTACATATCGAAGTCAACATCGAAAAGATGAAAAGAAAATTCGGCGTCGAAGTAAATCTAAATACTCCCAAGATTCCCTATAAAGAAACCATTAAGGGAAAAACTAATGTTCAGGGAAAATACAAAAAACAATCCGGCGGACGCGGTCAGTTTGGCGATTGCTGGATCGATATTGAACCTCAACCGCGCGGCGCCGGTTTTCTGTTTGAAGATAAAATTGTCGGCGGCGTTATTCCTGGTCAATACCGCCCGGCTGTAGAAAAAGGTATTGTGGAAGCGGCAGCAAAAGGCGTGCTGGCCGGCTATCCTGTAGTAGATTTTAAAATAGCGCTGACATTCGGATCTTACCACACAGTGGACTCGTCGGAAATGGCTTTTAAAATTGCCGGCTCCATGGCCTTTCAAAAGGGCGTTATGGATTGTCAGCCGATTCTTCTGGAACCAATAGTAAATATCGAGATAGAAGTACCCGATGAATATATGGGCGACGTGATCGGAGATTTAAACAGCAGACGCGGCCGTGTTCAGGGAATGGATTCCAACGGTTCCAATCAAATAATTAAAGGTCAGGTGCCACTGGCGGAAATATTAAAATACGCGCCGGATTTACGTTCCATGACCAGCGGCCGGGGAAATTTCACTTACACTGAATCCCATTATGACGAAGTTCCCGCTTATATAGCGGAAAAAATTATCGCTGAATTTAAAAAAGATAAAGAAGAATAATTTAACCAAGGGTATGAACTATAGAGATGTTTGCCGAATTCATACCCTCCGCTTTGCGGGATTGTTCAACTTAACAATTCCGCTGCGCTTCGCTTTCGGAATTGGAGTTTCACAATGTTCAGTGCCGGAATCATAACTGTAAGCGACAAAGGCTCGCAGGGTAAAAGAAAAGATTTAAGCGGCCCCGCAATCACGGAAATGCTTGCGGGTGTAGCTATTGAAATAAAACAAACCCTCATCATTCCGGATGAGAAAAATCAAATTCAAGAAGCGATTATAAATTTCGCGGATGTGGGAAAACTGGATTTGATTTTAACTACCGGCGGCACCGGCGTCAGTCCCCGCGATTTAACTCCTGACGCAACACTGGAAGTAATTGATAAACAAATTCCCGGTATGGCCGAAGCCATGCGATATGAAAGCAGTAAAATCACATCTCGTGCCATGATTTCCCGAGCTATCGCAGGAATTCGCGGACGCTCCCTGATAATCAATCTCCCCGGAAGCCCCAAAGGCGCAAAAGAAAATCTTGCTGTAATTCTACCGGCGCTAAAACACGCTATTGAAAAGATTAAGGGAGATGACTCGGAATGTGCTTCTTCATAAATTCCAAGGCATTTCGTTGATGCGTTCCGGCCCAGTAAATATTATGACAACAGGGACATTGATTATATTGAGTACAATTTTCAAAAACAAACGGCGGCACTGAATCACGCACATCTTCCTTGTCCACGGGATAAAGCTTTTCATTGCACTCCAGACAAATTCCAAACATCTTTTGCTGATCTACTTTTAAAGAATATTTACTGATAACATCATTTAGTTGGCTGGCAATATCGACTCCTACAATTAAAAATAGCCGGCCGGAAAATTGTCGCTCTGTCATATCTTTTCTTCTGGTAAGGACAATTCTTCCTTCCGCCTCAGCAACGCGCAACATTTTCCGGCCGGCTTCTTTGGGAAACACAATCGTATTGTAACCCCAAAGCCGCAACCATTTAGCCAACCTTCCTAAAGAGGCGTCGGTAATAAATTTGAAATCGTTAAAAATTAATGGGGTAGTATTATTTGGATATTTTGTGTTCATTAATTATTGGCGGCTCTTCATTGGCGCGCAGTTCTTTACGTAAATCGCGAACTATTTTATTCAAACGTCGGATTGTGCGATTTAAACGAAACCGCTCTACTATACCCCAGAAACCTGTAATGATCACTCCCAATAGAAGTGAAACAAAAATAAGCAAATAAACTGGCACAGGCGGAATATTCCAAAAATTATAATACTGCAAATGTATCAGTGTTAAATTTTGCTGAGAAAAAGTAACGATAAATAGAGCAAAAACTATAACAAGAACTAAATAAATTATCCTCATAAAATCATACCTCCTGATGATACTTTTTAAAAAGGGGCGCAAGATTAGCCGCAGTTTTAGCTATATCTTCCGGTATTACCCGTACATTGCCAACTGTACTCATAAAATTAGTATCGCCTTCCCAGCGCGGAATTACATGAACATGAAAATGATCTTCAATGCCGGCACCGGCTGCCTTACCAATATTTACACCTATATTGAATCCATCTGGGTTCATAGCTTCCCGCAGAGCCTTAACCGCTGTATCCAAGAGATTAAATATTTCTTTTCTTTCTTCCTGAGTCAGTTCTTCAATTTTTCCTGTATGCCTCTGCGGTATTATCATTAAATGCCCGTTTACGTAGGGGTATCTGTTCATCATCACGAAGGCGGTCTTGCCTTCGAATAAAATATAATCATCACATCTGATGGAACATTTGCAAAAAACACAGCCATCAGGTTTTTCTCCTTTAAGGTAGTCCATCCGCCAGGGTGCAAAAATTGTTTCCATATTCAAAACCAGCCTATTAATGTTAGATGTTAATTATCCTACCTGATACTTCTTTGTCAATTTCTAATATGCCAATCGTCCTGGAAGAAGCAAAATATCTATCTACCGCCGAACCAGGATTAAAGAACAACACATTATCTTTTTTTTGGTTTGCCGGTTTATGCGTATGTCCGTAAACAATGCAGTCCAAATTTTTAAATCCCGATGATATTCTTTCTTCAATACCCCAGGGAGATCCCCAGCCATGAATCAAAAGGAATTTAAATCCTTTTATTTCAAAAAGCAAATGCTCGGGGAATTTTTCTCTTACGGAAAAATTATCCATGTTGCCGCATACGGCTTTGACTTCCTTTCCTCCGAATATTTTCAAGACACGCAGATCAACCATATCTCCGGCATGAAGAATCGTGTCCACATCGCTGAAATGTTCAGCAATGCGCCCTCTCATCTTATCATCATAATCTTCCAGATGAGTGTCGGAAATGACCCCTATTTTTATCTTCTTATCTTTCATAATCAACTGATGAATTATTAGCGGCAAGACGCAAAAAAAACAAGTCTTATTTATAATGAGACTCCAATATGACAAGCATAGCGTAGTCATATTGGCAAGTCGAATTATCCCGTGAGGAACGAAACGGGAATGAGACACAAGCTGAAAACGAACACAGTGAAGTTTATCCCTGCCACCTGAAGGTGGCGGGATAATTCGCTCTAAGATTTTTGCCCTTCAGTGTAAAAATCAAGGCTCATTAAAAAGCTTTTAGTTTGACTTTATTGCCAACTAAAGTTATTATTTCAAGTATGAATCGACTGGAAATTTCCCTTAATAAAATCGCTGAAAACATATTGCATATTGATGAAGCTTCCCTCAGCTCTCTGTGGGAAAAATACAAAAATAAAGTTGAGCAATTTTCTACCTCTCCCGAGTGGCAAAAAGCTGTAATTATCTTTTCGATAATAAACGCCGTACGAGCTAAAAATGCTATTTTTAACGAAAAATTGTTAAACAATAAGGCACCCGAAAAAACGGCGCCGTCGGAAAGACCTCAAGGCAAATCTTATTTAAAACTGGTTAAATAATGGAAAAAGATGCCGCTTGGAAAAGAATTGCTGATTTAAGAAATATTATCGAATATCACAATAAACGCTATTATCAGCAAGATAATCCGGAAATATCCGATGCCGAATATGACCGCCTGATGCGCGAATTACAGGATTTGGAAAACCGTTATCCGGATGAATACTCGGAGACATCTCCGACCCAGCGAGTAGGTGCCGCCCCGCTTGCCAAATTTGCTCCTTTTAATCATCCTTCAGCCATGTTCAGTTTGGCCAACGCTTTTTCCAATGAAGAAATAATTGATTTCGACGGCCGCACCAAACGTCTTTCCGGAGTTGACAATATTTCCTATGTCGCCGAACCGAAACTTGATGGTCTGGCTGTAAATCTAATTTATGAAAACGGCATTTTTACCCGTGGAGCAACGCGCGGCGACGGCGCGACTGGTGAAGATGTTACCCAAAATCTCAAAACTATTTCTTCTCTACCCTTAAAAATGAAAAAGATTAAAGAAAAGCCGATTCCTTCATTTATAGAAATACGAGGTGAAGTTTACATAGAAAAAGAATCTTTTAAGAAATTAAATCTGCGGCGTATAAACGAAGGAGAAGAACCTTTTGCCAATCCGCGCAATGCCGCCGCAGGATCTCTGCGTCAACTGGATTCCAAAATAACCGCCCGCCGTCCACTCAATATTTTCCTCTATGGCATAGGCGATATAAAAGGGATTGATTTTTCAACTCACAAGGAAGCTCTGCAAACACTCTCCGGCTGGGGTTTCCCGGTCAATAAACTAATTGAACAGGTACAGAATATCAATGCCTGTATTCAATACTTCGAGCACATAGGCGCTATGCGGGAAAGACTGCCGTATGAAATTGACGGCATTGTATTAAAAGTTGACAATCTTTCTCTTCAAAAAATACTGGGCAACGTGTCGCGTAATCCCCGCTGGGCGCTGGCCTGCAAATTTCCGGCGGCGCAGGCAACTACGGTGGTTAAAGAAATCTTTGTCGGCGTGGGACGCATGGGAACATTGACACCTGTTGCCATAATGGAACCGGTTAACGTTGGCGGCGTCATGGTCAGCCGCGCCACAATGCACAATGAAGACGAAGTTCTTAAAAAAGATGTCCGTGTCGGTGACACTGTCGTTATCCAGCGCGCCGGTGATGTTATTCCCGAAGTTGTCAAAGTTATTTTGGATGAAAGACCAATAGGAACAAAAATATTTGAAATGCCCAAACATTGTCCTGATTGCAATTCCGAAATAGTACGTATGGAGGGAGAAGTGGCGCATCGTTGTATAAACATTTCGTGTCCGGCACAACTAAAGGAACACATCCGTCACTTTGCCTCGCGCGGAGCAATGGATATCGAAGGACTGGGAGAAAAAGTTTCCGCGCAGCTTTTTGACGCTAAATTAATTCAAGACCCTGCCGACCTTTACTATCTAACAAAAAAAGAATTACTGGAGCTGGAGCGCCACGCGGAAAAATCAGCACAAAATTTGATTGATTCCCTTGAAAACTCCAAAAATCCTCCATTGGATAAATTTATCTATGCGCTGGGTATCAGGCACGTGGGAGAACGCACCGCCAAACTTCTGGCGGCGCGTTTCGGCAATATGGAAAAGATCATCACCGCAAAACAAGAAGATTTGACTGCAATAAATGAAATCGGCCCGGAAATCGCCGCTAGTATCGTGGAATTTTTCCACGAACAAAAAAACATTGATGTCATGAATAAATTCCGCAAAGCCGGTGTAAAGCCGCAAAAGAAAGAAATAGCGGCGGATAATGCCCTGCAAAGGAAATCTTTTGTTCTTACAGGAACGCTGGAAAGCATGGCCAGAAATGATGCCAAGTTAATTATCGAAAATCTGGGAGGATCAGTTCACTCCAGTGTAACTAAAAAAACAACTTATGTTGTTGCCGGAAGCGAACCAGGGTCCAAACTGGACAAAGCCAATTCATTGGGCATCACGGTTTTGAACGAAAAAGATTTTTTAAAAATTATTGGCAGATAGACATATGAAAAGAGTGCATGTTTATATCAGCGGCAGAGTACAGGGAGTATTTTTCCGCGCGGAAACTCAACACGCAGCAGTTGGTTTCAGCCTTACCGGCTGGGTGCGCAATATGGCCGACGGCCGCGTGGAAGTTGTGTTGGAAGGTGAAGACACGAACGTGGATAATATGATAAAATGGTGCCATGTCGGCCCGCCCACGGCAAGAGTTGAAAAATTTTTAACCGAGGAAGAACCCTACACCGGCGAATTTAGGGATTTTAATATTAAGTAAGGTAACCAATTCATGGAACAATATCTGCGTCGCATAATAGAATTGAGTTTCGGTAGCACGCCCGAAGAGTTGCTGAAGGCCTCGCTTGAAACCTGCATCCAACTCACCGGCGCGACAGGCGGATCGATTCTCGGCGAGGAAGGCGTCCATCTGCAATTTCTGTTCTCCGATGTTACCGAACTCATCGGCGTCCGGGTGCCCTTCGACAGCATCGCTGGAGTGACAGTCAACGAAAATAAAGTGGTTTACACTTACGCGCCCACCGACAAACGGCATTTCGATGGCGTGGACACACAGATTCAGCATAAGACAAAGTACCTATTAAGCATTCCGATTCAATCAATCCACAGATCCACCGGCGGAGAACATGTGGCAAAGAACTCCGGCGCTCTGCAACTGCTGTTCGAAAATAATATATTTCCGGAAATCAATCTAGAACGGGGAGCGCAGGAATTTTCGCTGACCTCGTTTGAAGAAAACACACCATTCACGAATCGCCTGAAAGGCATATTATGGGTCCTGCCGATTGTTGCGTTCGGTATGGAGGTGATGAGACTGCGCCAAACTTCGTATCAGGCAATACACGAACTCAAGAACAAACTCCTATCAGGATTGTCATGGATTAAGTATCTCAAGGAAGATATTCGCCAGAAGACCCCCGCTATTCTTGACGAAGAGAACATCAAACAGGACTTTGAACTATCAGAAACCGCGATCAAAGAGGGCGCCAATCTAGCCACAACTTATCTGCAGTTTACAAATATATACAGCCCCAATTTTGCGCCGGTGAATATCAACGATGTGCTGGCTGAGACTGCCGAGTCGGTAAAGGCGCTGGCTGCCGAGCTAAAAGCCGTTGATTTCAGCGTAAAGCTTGACCTCGACAAGGAAATCGGTGTAAAAAATCTTGATGCGTCGCAACTGAAAATGGCGTTTTTCAATCTGTGCAAGAACGGTGTGGAAGCGCTTGTTGAGCACAAAGTGCCAGTCCCCGAAATAAGGATTTTATCATCAGCGCAGAATGGACGTGCTGTTCTGGTAATAAGCGATAATGGTCCCGGCATGCCGCCGGAAATAGCGAATAATCTGTTTATGGCGTTCAAGACGAAAAAAGAGGGCGGCACTGGACTTGGGCTTACAATCACAAAAAAGATTGTTGATGTGCACGGTGGAACGATAAAATGTGACACAGACAACAAAGGTACTAGGTTCACTATTACGCTTTAGCGTAAAGGAGATTCGCAATGAAAGAGAAATTGGTTTATATCGCGTCTTCTGAAAAAGATGACTATATGCAAATTATCAAATCAATCAAGCGGAACATGAATCCGGCAAGAAACACTGTCATGATCGTGGATGACGAGAAGGGCATCCGGATGAAGATTGCCCGCGAAGTCAAGGCGTTTGATCCATCCATGGTCATTTTTGAGGCGACCAACGGCGCTGAAGCATTGGAAACGCTCGATTTCATCCGTACTACATACATTCTTGATCCTCTCCTGATCGTGCTCGATCTGAACATGCCTGTGATGGACGGCTGGGAAGTAATAAACAGGCTGAAGGAGGAATATGAAAACAAAGGAAAAAACGCCGGCATCCCAATATTAGTCCTTTCATCAACAAGTGGCGAAAAGAACAGTCTGTTGAGCAAGAATAGTGTTCATGAAGGCAAATCCGGCTACACTCCGCTTGTGAGCATCGCGAAAGAAACCTGCATAGACAAGAGCCACTATGATGCAGTGGGCGAAAAAGGTTTGCTGGCATGGCTGGATTTCTTCATGACCGAAGAATAATTCCAAGCTACGCATGCCTGGTGACATATCGGCTCACGGCACGAGTTGAAGAAGTTTTATCGAAAACATCAGCGGGAGTGTAACGATCGGCTGGATTGAGTGTTATGCTTTAATATTAAATCTCTCCGGGTAAT
>PLGI01000127.1 GCA_003139775.1 Syntrophaceae bacterium
CGCAAACAACAGATCTCTTTCGACTTCTGTTGTTTGCATGGTCATCACCATGACAACCGTTGTTGACCGATATGATCTTTTATAAGTAGATGCCTTTAATCCACCTTGATGATGACCGCATCTCCCTGAGCCAATCCTCCGCAGATGCCGGCTACGCCATAGCCACCACCTCTTCTCCGAAGTTCATACATCATGGTCATGAGGATGCGTCCGCCACTGGCACCCACCGGGTGTCCGATGGCGATAGCGCCGCCATTCACGTTGGTCCTTGCCATGAGTTCTTTCCACTTTGCTTTATCCCTATCGGCAAGGATTTTCGTTGACACCAGCGTAACAGCGGCGAAGGCTTCGTTGATTTCGATGAGTTTCATGTCGTCGATGGTAAGCGATGCCCGCTGAAGCGCTTTTTGAATGACAAAACCCGGTAGCTCTGCCATCCGTCTCGGCTCGCTCGCGCCGCTCGCCACGGATACGATGGTGGCAAGGGGTTTTATTCCCAATGCTTCAGTCTTTGACCTCCTCATGATGATCAGGGCCGTTGCACCGGCATCGAGTCCGGGTGCGTTGCCCGCGGTAACCGTGGGACTTCCGTAGATGGTCTTCAGTTTGGATAAAGCCTCCATTGTCGTATCGGGACGGGGTAATTCATCTTTATGGAATACAAAGGGTATGCCTTTTTTCTGGGGAATCTCCACCGGCACCAGCTCTTCATCAAAGTGTCCATTCTTGTCGGCCTGTGCCCATTTTTTGTGCGAGGCAACTGCCCAAGCATCCTGTTCTTCCCTGGTGATATCATACTCGATGGCGATCTCACCTGCATCCTTCCCCAGGGGCGTGTATTCCCGGTAGGTGATGGGGTTCAGGTAGTCCTGGACCAGAAGCGGTTTCATGCCCGATCCCCAGCGGTGTCCATTCATGAGCAGTGGTGTATTGCTCATATTCTCGGCCCCCACGGCCATGCAGGTATCAGCCTCGTTTAATAGTATGGCCCTCCGACCAAGTTGGACGGCGCAGAGAGACGAGCAGCAGGCCCTGTCGATGGTAAGAGACACCAGTGTGTCGGGAAGTCCTGCTCTCAGAAGCGCCTGACGGGCGTTAACATTGTCATAGAGCGCGGCCTCGGCCTGATCGCACATGCCGTAGTAGAGCTCATCAATTTCGTCACCTTTTAGCCCTGCTCTCTTGAGGCTTTCCTTCATCACGATCACACCAAGATTCGTGCTGTGGATTTCCTTTAATGCACCGCCAAACTTACTGAATGGCGTCCTTACTCCGCTTACGATTACGATGTCGTCTCTGTTATTCATTGATCTATTCCTTTCCATTGATGATTATTCCTTATTTATCGCCTGCATCTATACCGCAGAGCAACCTGGCGATCCTCTGTTTTTCTTTCATGTTCACAAGGCGAGCAATCATGATGCGCTGGGCCTGGGGTGATCCGGCACCATGCATAGACTCGGTGAGGTAACCCACCGCTGCCGTGCCCATGGTGATGTTTTCGATGAGTCTGAGAATGCGAAGCCTGTGCTCCGTGGAAACCCCGGATCGTGCACTGAAGTACTTCTCGACCCACTTTCCCGTCTCCGGCGATCGCAGATCCTGCTCGGACGGGCAGGTGACCATGAGCCCCCCCGCGATATCCTGGGCGATCCGGGCTATCTCGTATGGGAAGCGGGTGATGTTCTGCTTGTGTACGTTCGCCAGCAGTACATCCACCAGATAAGTTCCGCTTTTTTCTCTATGCCCCTGGGAAGCACAAGCAATACAGCCGCAAAACAGGGTCTCGTTGAGTTGATTCATTTCAATGATCTTGTCCTTCACATGGGAGGCCCGTTCGGCGCCGTTATACTCAGCTGCTGTCTGGGTTGCCCCGATGAGCACATCACCCACCCCCACTTTGCACGCGTAGCTCTGGCGGTGGTAGGCCGCGAAGTTTTCCACGAGCTGAGTCGTGAAGTCATGCTCTTTGTACATGAACACTCGCTCCCAGGGAACGAATACCTTTTCAAAAACTACGAGCGCCTCATGTCCGCCATAGAACATGTTGCCCCGGTCAAAGGTCATGCCTTCGAGTTTGCGTGTATCGCAGGACTGGCGGCCCATGATATAAGTGATGCCATCGGTGTCGGCGGGCAGAGCGAATGAGACGGCATAGTCACGGTCCTCTTCCCGCATGGTGATCGTGGGCATGACGATGATCTCGTGGGAGTTTACCGCGCCGGTCTGATGGGCTTTGGCTCCGCTCACTACGATACCGTCAGCCCTCTCCTCGACGACATGAAGGTACATGTCCGGATCCGGCTGCTGCGAAGGGGGCAGGGAGCGGTCGCCTTTGGGATCGGTCATGGCGCCGTCGCACACCAGGTCATTTTCCTGGACGTAGGCTAGATATTTCAGGAATCGCTTATTATAGTCAGTTCCGTGTTTCTCATCGATGGCATGAGTGGTAATGGATAGGGCGTTGAGGGCGTCCATGCCCACACAGCGCTGGAAACAGCAGGCCGTGAGCGAACCCATCAATCTCCCCATCTTGCTTTTTTTTACGAGGTCTTCGACGCTTTGGTGGATGTGGGTAAAACGGTTGATCTTCTGTCCCGTAATGTGCGACTTTGCGGTCAGGAGATCTTCATATTCAGGCTTGTGGGTATACTCATAGGTGGCGGCCACCGCATTCATGGAAGGCCGGATAATGGGATCGTCCACCACGTTCTCCACCCGCTTGCCGAACATATAGACCTTCAGGTTCAGCTTCCGTAAACTTTCTTCATACTGTTTTGCGTTCATCAAGTTACTCATATAATCCTCCAAAATCTTCATTTTCTTCCAATTCCATCATCAGGACATCGTGTTCAAGCATAAAGCCCTTTAATGTATGAGACGGATTATTGCTCATGGCCGTCAGTTTCGCTACATGTTTATCAACGGCAAGTAAAAGATATTCTTCCTTCATATTCCATTCTCCTTATTTAGTAATATGTTCCATTTGAAACAATCGGGATTTCATGACAAACTGCGATCCCACCTGTCGGCCCATCTCGTAGTCGGCCTTCAAGAACTCAAGGCGTGACCGGATTCTTGTCGAGCGGAGTCGAAACGGTGGCGTGATCTCAAAGATACGGGCATCACCGGGCGGATTATGAATAAATTGTACGGCATCCTGATATACGCGGTGGAGCCTGCGGATCTGCGAAGAGAACACTGGATGTCCGCGTAGAAACAGCATGGCCAGAAGCGAGTCAATAAACCAGCCCTTTGATTGGTTCGCTGCTCTGGTGCGAATCACAACTATGCTCCGGGCACCTCGCTGGTACGCTTCCTTCACGGGTATCGGAGAAGCTACGCCGCCATCTGCGACCAGCCGTCCATCCAGTTTCACAAAACCGCGATACATTATGGGCAGAGCGCTTGATGCCAATAGCGTATCAAGGAGAGTAGCGGCATCGGGCCGTATAAACAAAGGGTTACCTGACTGTACATCCGTAATACCTACCAGAAATTCACGTGATTTGTTGCAGACAGCCATCCTCACGTCCAGTGGATCATGGGTGGAGGAGAAGTCCCACAGCCAATCCAAGTCCATGAAGTGGCCGCCTGCAAGGAACCTTGCAAGACTGATGAATTCTTTTTTTTGCATGGGTCCGGTGCTGAGCCTGTAATATCGCTGATACTGCTCGGAGAGGTATGAGGCAAGCGATACCGCTCCTGCCGAGATCCCGATGAAGAGATCAAAGGGATTAAATCTCTCATGCATGAACGTATCGAGCACGCCGGCAGCAAAGATGCCGCGCATCCCGCCTCCTTCGACAACCAGAGCTTTCTTGACCTCCGGCATTAGAATCACCTATCGAATATTATGTAATTCATACAGATCTAGTCCTTATAGATTAACTGAAGCGGAGTTAGCGGTTTCTGCCCATCTTCTCATGACTAGACACCCAATCATGCGCCAGGATGGCGATCAAGAGTGAGAGCTCGCCAATTCAATATCTATACAACCCATTATCGATCTTATCCTTTATCTCAGCTGTCAGGGGCACATATCCTGATTCACCGGGCAATAAGACATAAACAGGGTCTTTGATCACACCGATATCGTAGCCTTCTTTCCGCAAGACGTCTTTCTTCAGTTTTCCGACCATGGTGGTGCTCTCGGCCTGTTTTTTGATCTCCTCGAAATTCTCCGTTAGCCAGATCCCGAAATCGCGAGCCTGACGGGCGTTCTCGAAGATGAAGACCGGGGCGCGTTGCATGGCTTCATCTTGAATCGTGGTCATGACCCCGCCGCAGAGTTTCATGATCTTCATTCCATGGTTGCAGCTGGCAACCAACGTGCCTTCAGTGGTGGCCATGGGAACGTAGAATTCTCCCTGGGCATGTTCGCCATTCACCAGCAAAGGCCCGGCAATTCCGATAGGCACCTGGGCATAATACCGATAAAGCTTTCAATATTGCCCTTGAGCACGGAGGGGTCGAAGGAACGGCGGCCGACATGATTCATGGCCTTACCGATTTTTTCCTTCATAAAGTCATGGCGGTCAGCGATTGCCTCCTGAGTATAGTCATCTTTCAAACGAGGGATTTTGTCTTCCGTTATCTTACTCCTTTAGCTTTTATTCATTATAAAGCGCATTAAGTTTTTCCCCGTATTTCTTCATGACTAACGGCCGCTTGAGCTTCATCGTCTGGGTCAGCATACCGCTTTCCACTGTGAAGTCTTCAGCGATGAAAAGGAACTTCTGCGGCACTTCGTAGCCGCCATAAATCTTTCGCAGGTGAACAATAATATCTTTGGACAGATAATCCTGCAAATCTTTGTTCTTCAGGGATTCTTCCAATGTGTCTTTCATAAACGCTTTGGTGTTCGCATCGGCTTGCAGTGCGGCAAAGTCGGGAACAACAAGAGCCACGTTGTAGTCTTTGCCGTCGCCGTAAAGCAGCACGTTGAGGATGTAGCGGATCAATTTAATTTCATTTTCAATGCCTTCCGGATGGACATACTTGCCGTTGGCCAGCTTGTATTCGTCCTTGAAGCGGCCGGTAATATGCAGGTAGCCTTCTTCATCAAGCCAGCCGCGGTCGCCGGTGTGGATGCCGGGAAAACCGTTCCATTTATCCGGCATCATGATTTCCGCTGTTTGCTTTGGCTTATTGTGGTACCCCATCATGACATGAGCACCATATGCGCATATTTCGCCGTCCTTGCTGTTTTCTCCAACACGGGATTTATCAATCACCACGTGCATGTTTTTAACCACCTTGCCGACAGTTCCCAATTTGTTGCCGTACTTGGGGGTATTGGAGGTAATGACCGGTCCTGTTTCCGTCATGCCGTAGCCATCGTAGGTCGGTTGACCGATATCTTGGAAGAACATAGCGATTTCCGGTTTGACCATTGCACTGCCGGTGACGAAGAATTTCAGAGCCCCACCGAAAACATTGCGAACCTGGGAAAAAACCAGCGCATCGTAATCGTTAAACTCTTTTGTTTTCTCCGTAAGATCTCTGTTTTTGATTGCTTCGGCGACGGCCGCGTCAAAAAACATCTTTTTAGTAGGATCGGCGGCAACCCCCACCTGAATCGTGTCATAAACCTTGTTGACAATTTTGGGAACAACGCAGAGCCCTGTGGGTTTGACTTCCTGGAAGTTCTGAATCAGCTTTTCCACGGATTCGGCGAAAGCAATGCCGCCGCCTGCAACGATGTAAAGGTGCAGGTCAGTGGCCAGGCCATAGACATGCGCCCAGGGAAGAATGGCCACTATATGCATGGTTTCATTTATACCGAATGAGTCTAACCCGAGACGCCCGTTTAAAGTAAGACTCCCGTGAGAGAGTTCAACGCCTTTCGGATCGCCGGTTGTACCGGAGGTATAGACGATGTTGGCCATATCCGACCAGGCGGGTTTGATGGACGGCGCGGAGTTTTTCTTGCCCATTTCCTCCAGGGCGTTCATGGAATTCTCGCCTTCACCGTAAATGACAAATATTTCTTTCAAGGTGGGAACATCTTTTTTGAAATCCTTGATTTTTTCATAAATGCTTTTATCGCGGGCAAACAGAAACTTCATTCCGGCGTCGGTGCAGATGTACTTCATGACTTTTGGAAGTTCCTGCAGGTACATGGGAACAAAAACACCGCCAAGACCATGAACAGCCTGCTCGCAGATAAACCATTCAGTGCAATTATTGAGAATGACGCCGACGGTCTCGCCTTTTGACAAGCCAAGTTTTTTCAAGGCACTCCGGAGGTTATCAACCCTGTCGGCTACCTGCTTGTAGGTCACCCATTCATACTGTCCTGAAGTCTGATTCTTCGTACCAAAAAGTCTGTTGTCTGGCCAATGCTTCACGCTGGACTCAAAGAGATCTACAAGGTTATTTGGGCTGGTGTAATACTTGTCTAATTCCTTGATTTGTGCTGCCGATAGGTCTTTCATGTTCATCTCCTCATTTTATATGCTCATTTGTCTTTCCAGGAATGCTGGATAGTGCAGGGCTTTTTCCTCCGGTCGAGTATGTGCCCTAGTCTTTCAACACATCATTTCTCACCAGGCAGCTCCTATGCTATCTGAAACAGGTCTCGTCCACATCAGCCAGCGAGAATTCCTCGTTGCTCAGGGCTATAACCTTGCCCTGGATGACGGGGAGAACCCGCGAGATAAAAAATTGCGCCGAGTGGATTTTGCCGCTATAGAACGCCGCCTCTGTATCACTGATCACAAGACTGCGGCGCTGCTCATTATCTCGAGCTCCTTTCTCTTCAAAAAGTTTATTAAGCCGCTCGTTTGCTATAATCGCCTGCCACAGGTGCATCCAGCCGAGCAGCATATCCCCCACGATCTCCATCAGGGGGGTGGCACCCATGAATGCATCATGAACCCGACCGGCTTGAATCTGAGAGGTGAGATGGGAAACTGCATCGAGCATCTGTTTACGGGCCATCTTGACTGCTGAGGCACTTTTTTTCAAAGTCGGCACGTCGGCTGCGGCCTCGATAGTCTTGTCGATTTCTGCTATTAGGTGTTTCAGTACCTCTCCCCTGGACATGGAAATCTTCCGGGAAAGCAGGTCAATGGCCTGGATGCCGTTGGTTCCCTCGTAGATGGCCGTAATCCGGCAGTCGCGAGTGAACTGTTCCACCGGGTAGTCCTGGCAGTATCCGTATCCGCCGAATACCTGGATGGCCGCATTACATACCTGAAATCCCATATCACTCGTGTATGCCTTGCAGACGGGCGTCAGAAATTCAATCAGACCATACAACTTCTTTTGTTCCTGTTCGTCAGCAGTGGAATTGCGCCTGTCTATACAAAAAGCGGTATAATAGTTCAGAGCCCTGAGTCCCTCCACATAAGCTTTCATCCAAAGGAGCGACCTGCGAATATCCGGATGAGCAATGATAGGAACCGGTTTTGCCGCAGCCCCCTTCTGTGTAATGTCTGTCCCCTGGATGCGCTCCTTTGCGTAATCCCTTGCATTCAAGTATGCCGTACCGGCAAGGCCCTGGGCCTGCATGGCCACAACGAGCCGCTCCTCGTTCATCATGTAGAACATGGCTTGGATACCCTTGCATCGATCTCCGAGCAGTTCACCGATGCATTCGCCGGAATCACCAAAGATAAGCGAACAGGTTGCAGCACCCCGAATGCCCATTTTGTGCTCAATGCCTGAGCAGTAAACGTCGTTGGACTTGTCCAGTGAACCGTCATGGCTCACGAGATGCTTGGGAACGATGAAGAGAGAAATTCCCTTGATCCCTGCGGGATCGCCGTCCAATCTGGCCAGCACGGCATGGATGATATTGGGCTTGCCGTCATGATCCCCTGCGGTGATGAAACATTTCTGGCCTGTGATCCGGTAATACCGGTCATCGATCTTTTCCGCTCGGGTGATGATCCGGGCAAGATCGCTCCCGGCGCCGGGTTCGGTGAGGCACATGGTTCCTCCCCATTCAAAACCAAGGAGCTTTTCCAGATAGAGGTTCTTCTGCTCCTCTGTGCCAAAGAGCTTAATTAGCAGGGCCGTGCCGTGGGTAAGGGTCATATACTGGCTCATGGCCATGTTCCCGGCCACAAAGGCCTCGTACGCTGCAGTAAACAGGGTAAGCGGCAATCCCTGTCCGCCGACCTCCGGCTCTTCAACGGACGCCACCCATCCCTGCTCTGCATATTGCTGCAAGGGTCCGTGGAAAGATGGCGGCAGGGTGACCTTCCCCTCTTTCCACTGGGCTCCGATGCGGTCGCCGTCAACGTTAGTGGGAGCCAGGTCGTTCTGGGCAAACTTCACCGCCTGATCCAAAACCATGTCGAATTCCTGCTTCGAAAAATGGCTGTATTTTCCCGATGTGGTCAGCGTTGTAATGCCGAGTTGCTCATAGAGCACGAAATCCATGTCCCTTCTATCTACTATACTGCTTGCCATTTATTATCTCCTACTTATCTTTGAATTTAGGTACGCGTTTTTCCAGGAAGGCTGCTGCGCCCTCTTTCTTGTCCTCACTCGCGTAACATATGCCGAACATCTCGCGTTCAAGTTTCATTCCCGTGTGAAGATCCATGGCCGATCCTTCGCCGACGGCCCGGATAGCGGCTCCAACAGCGATACGGCTTTTTGATGATATGGCTTCGGCAAGTTTCATGGCCTCTTCCACGACAGTCCCTTTGGGAACTGCCCGGTTAATCATTCCGTATGCTTCAGCCTGCTTGCCGTTGACAAAATTTCCCGACAGGATGAGTTCAAGAGCCCGGGCCCTGCCGATGAGGCGCGGTGTCCTTTGGGTGCCACCGTAGCCCGGGATGATGCCGAGCTTGATTTCCGGCAATCCCAGAGTGGCAGTCTCGTCGGCCAGTCTGATATGGCAAGCCAGAGCCATCTCCATGCCACCGCCAAGGCAGAAGCCGTTGATGGCAGCAATGATGGGCTTGTCCGCATGCATCATAAGGTTGGAGAGCTCCTGGCCATTGATGAGAGACTCCGCCCCTTCTCTGGCGGTTGTAAAGTCGTTCAACTCGCCAATATCCGCTCCCGCAATAAATGCCTTTCCTGCACCGGTAAAAACTATGACCCGCACTTCTTCGTTATGAATGGCCGCAAGCAGTGTGTCCCGAATCTCATCCAACACACTCCAACTGAGCGCATTCATGGGCGGGTTATTGATCTCCATGAGGGCTACACCTGTGCTATTTACGATGTATGTATACCGCGACCCTTCATTGACTTTTTTCATAGCAAAACCTCCGCTGTATTTTCACCCTTTAATATTTTTACGTTAATGGTTAATAGTCATCACTTGCCATCGATCCCCTGCCAAGGGATAATTCCGGCTTTACGCCTTGCCATCTCCTCATACCTGCTGAGTGGAGATTCTGCCAGGATCATCATCTTCTGTGCCTCCATGGAGCCTTCCGCATGCACGGTGATTACCTCGTGGAAGGCAGACTCATGGGAGCAAGTCTGGCGCATGGTCTCATGGATCATCTTCATACGTTCCTCCGTACTAAACTTTGCCGAACCACCCAGGTAGTGTTCCAGATAGTCATGGAGGTCCGGGTGGTCCCAGTCCTTCTTGTCCGGCGCCGTACCGATGATGCCTCCACCAATATCCTGGATGAGTTCGATGAAAGAGTGATATTTGCTGGCGAAGTGGAGCTTGGCCATGTTGGCTATTAGCGGGTTTGGAACCGCGATATCGCCGTACATGACAGGGTCGAAGGCCGCTGCATTGGTCAGGGCGCGGAGCGTCTCCACATAGGCCGCGATATCGGCAAGCTTATTGCGTATGTGCCCGACCTTTTCCAGCCCGTTGTATTTAGCCATGGCCACGGCGCATCCCGCTGCGGTCTCCACCAAAGGGATCTTATAGCTGATGGCCGTGAAGCGGTGGAAGGTCGCGAAGGTGTATGCGAGCAGCATGGAGTGCTGCCACTCGCCGCACATGAAGACCCTCTCCCAAGGAACGAATACATTGTCGAAGATAATAATAGCCTCGGTCAGGGTCTTGATGGGATTGTCCGGATGGAAGTCATGTTCAGTCCAGGCTCCCCTTCCGCCACGGCAGATAAAGGTCACCCCTTTGGTATTCGCCGGTATAGCGAAGCTTACCGCATACTCCGATTCGTTTTCCCGCATCTGACGGGTAGGGATGACCACTATCTCGTTTACGATGGGTCCGCTCGTGATATGCGCCTTGGCGCCCTTGACGATAATGCCTTCTTTGTTCTTGTCCACCACATGAACATAGTAGTCCGGGTGCTTCTGGTTCGCCGGTTCTTTCGACCGATCACCTTTCACATCGGTAACGGCACCGCAGGTAAAAAGATCGTTCGTTCTCAGATATTCCAGGAAATTGGCGGCATTGTCCTGATATTCTTTCTTGCCCATCTTGCCGGCCACAACAAAAGCGGCGTTGAGGCAATCCGTACCGATATCGCGTCCGAAAGGCAGGTCTCCCAGAATCTCTATGGAGCGCCGGATCATCTTGGAGCGGTTGGCAAGATCTTCTTTTGTGTGTGGCGTTATATAGAAACGGCTGATAGGTTCACCCGTAACCGGATGGGGTGCTACATAGAGATCCCGCACAGTAGGGTCTTTGGAGGCGCACAGCTCATAGGCGCCTCCCACGGTGTCACAGGTTGGGCCTAGCACCGGGTGGGCAGTGACATCCTCCACCTTTTCGCCCATGATGTACACGTGTCTGCCGTCACGCAGGCTTTCTTTATATTCGTCTACGGTTCGGATGGCCATAACGTTTCCTCCTCTGCACTAAAAAGTATGATTGGCAATTGACTGTTTTAAAACAGCATCATTGCGCTTTTATAGACTTTTTCTTAGCCAGTGACTCCAGTATCTTCACTATGCCCAGAATTCCTGCAATAAACAGCGCGCCACCGACGACTTCAACCCCCATCCATGAAAATACGTTGGGGTCCGGGGCCTTCGCTGCTACTGCAGCCACCAGGAAATACATAAAGGTGTAATTGTTGAATAAAACAGGAACGACCTCTCCCAAGGCCACAATGGCATAAACAAAAACGAGTACATACAGCAGTTTCGCCAGTTCCAGCCCTAGAGATGGCGCTGCAGCCTCTAGGAAGATTTTGATAATGATCAAATTGGCAATTCCGAAGAGCCCTCCTACAAGGATGTTAGGGGCCTTTTTCATATCCATATGCGCCTCAAAGAAAAAGATCATAACCATGAAAGCCGGCCATGTCGCGAGTTTGAAGTGGGCAAGAATGATCTCTCCCAACGCAATCAGGACAATCAGCAATACGCCGAAAATAAGTCTGTCTTTACTCAGTTTAGCCATTTTTCTTCCTCCTTCATTTAATTATTTTTTCTGTCATGAAATGACAGAATCATTTCTTCCCGTAATGATAAAAGCCGTTGCCCGTTTTACGGCCATAGTCCCCCCGTGCATACCGCTCAACAATGCTGGGACTCGGCCTGTCAGCGGGGTTTTGGGTTTCCTGAAATCTTTCTATGGTAACAAGATATTCCAAGTCGATTCCTGTCATATCCAGAAGCTGGAATGGGCCCATGGGATGTCCAAGCCCGTTGCGAGCGGCATTGTCGATATCTTCGATGGATGCAATACCGAGATCCAAAAGAGAGCAGGCTTCCCGAGTAATTGCGCTGAACATGCGATTACAGATAAAACCGTAAATCTCTTTATTCACCTTTGTCGGTGATTTACCCAGCGTGCGGCTTACTTTCATGACCGTATCGACTGTCTCGGCAGACACATGGGGACCACGTACAACCTCTATCAGTTTCATTACCAGAGCAGGATTAAAGAAGTGCATATTGAGCACTTTATCCTGACGTTTTGTGGCATCCGCTATTTTAGAACTGACGATATATGAACTGTTTGTGGCCAGAATTGTATGGGGCGGACATATTTTATCAAGCTGCCGGAAAAGGGATCTTTTGGCCTCCAGAATTTCAATGATGGCTTCGATAATCAGATCAGAATCTTTTGCCGCAATTGTGAGATCTTCGGTAAAACAAAGACGTTTGTGAATATCATCAACTTCCGATGCCTGCAGCTTTCCTTTTTCTACGCGATCACTCAGCCATTTACCGGCAAAATCCTGGGCATTTTTCAAAACAGCTGCTATGCTGTCGGTACAATATACTTTGAAGCCTGACAGAGCGCACTGAAGAGCAATCTGCCTCCCCATATTGCCTGCCCCTACGACACCGATTGTTTTGATTTCCATATCCTGTTTGCTCCTTCGACTTTTTTGTATTGCTCATCGCAGGAGAGATGCTCCTTGATGATGAATGATTTTTCACTGTTTTTACTTCAATAGTTGTGCCACGAAGGTATGCATTGAAGAATTAAAAATAATAACAAGTAATAATAATATGATGTGTCTATTCATCTTGGAATTGCCACTTGGAAAAGAAATATTGCTATCCCGGCGTGATTCATATATGAATTATTGGTACTGTTTTTGATCAATTTATGGATCAAATATGATTTTGATTTATTTTTGAATCAACTTAGAATAGGCATAATAAAAAATATTTGTGCTGATACATCATTTTTTGTCGGGGGTGTATATTATGGATGATCTTAAAGCGGCTCATTTTCTGGATCAGTTAAATAACCTCTTGATTGAAACAAAAACATTGAAAATGAATGAAAAGGTCAGCGATTTTATGCGACCTCATCCCATCGTCATAAAGAGCACCGCGACTTTGAAGGATGCGATTGAAATAATAATCAATAACAGGATAGATGGTGTTCCCGTTGTCGACGAGGAGAACATGATGGTGGGCCTCGTTACAAAAACCCTAGCCTTGAGGGAAATCAATAGAAGCAACGATCTCCAACAGAACATCAGCAAAATCATGAAAACGGATCCTATCGTGACGGAGCCTGACGAAGACATATCAACTCTGATCACCGTCAATGTCGGATGCCTTCCTGTTGTTACTGATAGAAAGGTCGTGGGTATGGTTACCCTGTCCGACACAGTCAGAGCCTATTTCAGCTCAATCATAAATCTGAAGGAAGAACTGGATACGGTCATCAATTCCGCTTATAACGGCATCATTACCATCGATACCGATGGGAATGTCCGTCTTATCAATTCGGCAGCTGAAAAAACCCTGGGCATGCTGAAAAAAGATGTTTTGGGATGCCCCCTGTCCCAGATATTGCCTGATTCCAATCTGTACGACGTCGTGCGCAGCGGCAAAACCGATTTTGGACAAAAAATAAATTTTGGAGACAAGATCCTGGTTACGAACAAAAGTCCTCTTGCACATAAGGATAACATTATCGGCGCCGTTGCCGTCTTTCAGGATATTTCCGATTTCGAGCTGATATCGGAAGAATTGCATTATACGAAAAGTCTGAAAGAAGAACTGGCAACCATTATAGAGTCGTCTTTTGACGGCATTTATCTTACGGACAGCTCCGGAAGAATTCTGCGTGTCAACGAAGCCTTTACACGAATAACCGGCATAGGAAGCGAAGAGCTTCTCAACAAAACCGTTGACGAGCTTGTCGAAAGGGGCGTCTTTAAGCATACCATACCTCTTGAGGCTTTGGCGGATGGCAGACCTGTAACCATTTCACAGGAAGTAAGAACCGGAAAAACCATATTAGTGACAAGTAATCCGATCATGGATGCGGACGGACACATTTCACGCATCGTTCATAATGCACGGGACATAACGGAACTAAATAATCTCAAGAATAAACTGGAACAGGCGGAAAGTCTGAGCCAGCATTACCGGGAGCAGCTGAATAAAATAAAAATATCAAATAAATACATTACAAAGGCACAGAGCTCCAAAGCATTGATTGAACTTGTCATGCGGCTCAGTGCTGTAGATACGACGGTCCTCATCACGGGTGAATCCGGGGTTGGTAAAGAAATCATCGCGGAGATTCTGCACGAGAACAGCGATCGGCGTGATAAATTAATGGTCACCGTCAATTGTGCCGCCATACCGGAAAACCTCCTGGAATCGGAACTTTTTGGATACGAAGCCGGAGCGTTTACAGGTGCCAGCAGGAAAGGCAAAATCGGCACCTTCGAATTGGCCAACGGGGGAACAATCTTTCTGGATGAAATAAGTGAATTGCCCTTGAATCTGCAATCAAAGCTTCTGAGGGCTCTCCAGCAAAAAGTAATCACCCGCTTGGGAGGCAATAAACCGTTAAAAGTTGATGTAAGAATCATTGCCGCTACAAATCAAAACCTGCTGGACATGGTGTCGAGAAAGGAATTTCGGAATGACCTGTTCTACAGACTCAATGTCATTCCTATTAAAATACTGCCTTTAAGAGACAGGAAAGAGGAAATTCCCGATTTAGTTTCTCATTTCACGAAGCTGTTCAACAAGAAGTACAAGCTCAATAAACGATTAGATGAAATGGCCGTCTATGATCTTATGCAATATAACTGGCCGGGTAATATTCGAGAATTACAAAATATGATAGAACGAAATATGATCACTTCTGAAAAAGATGTGATCAAAAGCTTGGACTTCGGGGAGGACAAACCCGATAGATACCGGACGGACACGGCGTTCAAGGAACCCCTATCGGCATTGAAATTAAAAACAGCCGTGGAAAACATGGAAAGAGACATCATTCAGGAAGCGCTGCACCATCATGGCACATCAAGAAAAGCGGCTTTTGCCTTAGGCATAAGCCAGCCAACAATCGTCCGGAAGGCTTCAAAATACAAGATCAAGATAAAAGCATGTTAAGCATGTTTTTTATATATCATTGGTTTTTCTATCTCATGGAAGCTAGTAGCTTTTCTCCATCCTAATAAAATAAAGATTATACTTGCATATTAATGCACTACAAAATATATTATAACATATTTAATCCACATAGGCATTCTTGGGAGGTTTCGATATGAACGTAAAAGGCACTTTTTATGTTTTGACAAAGACTGCTATGACCACAGCTTTCGGCGAGGAACGCTGGAATTCCTTTATGACCAAGCTGGCAGAGAAGGACAAATATTTCAAAAATATGATTATGTCCATTACTCTCATTCCAGTGGAAAAATTAATCATTTTTTTTGACGAGATGTGTGGGGAATTCTTCAACAACGACAGAACGTCATACTTGATGTTTGGGAAAGTAGGCGCTAAATATGCCCTGTCACCGGAAGGCCCGTACAAAGCTTTTATGCTCACAAAGGATATAAAGCAGTTCGTCGAGGTTTACATGCCTAAGCTCTGGACGGTGTTTTATGATGGAGGTACAGTTATCACAAAGTTAGAGAACAACATCGTTCATCTCAAAGTCACTGGGATTAATATAAAAAATTTGTACTTCGAGCAACTTATTATGGGTTACAATCAGCAGGCACTCAAAACGTTCGGGAAAAAATCTGTTGTGAAAAAGGTCAGGAGTATTGCATCGGGCGATGATGATATTTATTTCCAGTTTGAGCTAAAGGACTCTTGACCACAAAATATAAAGGATGGTGTCGATGTTTGCCGTTGTGTGTAAATGTGTTTATTACAGATTGAAGTCTTGCATTTTAGCCACGGTTGGCGATTTGTTTGTTACAGGAAGTTATCGATTATCTTGACACTCACTGTCAGGTCAAGTTCTATTTAGGGTACATATATATAATGGGATATTTCCGAATTGTAGTGGAATCAGTGACTCTTTAGACAAAAAGTGTTCTTAATTCCTCACTTTTTATTATAAAATTATTTATTCCGACCAAATCCAGTTGACATACGAATCTTCTCTTCATATACTCCCGCAGTAAAAATCCTTACACATAACCAAGGAGAGAAGGAAAAAATGAAAGAGAGCTTATACGAATATCTGGCCGGCAACGAATATCCGGGCCGCGGCATCTGCATCGGGAAAATGCCCGGCGGAAACAAAGCTATGATTGCCTACTTTATCATGGGCCGTAGCGTAAACAGCCGTAACCGTGTGTTTGACCCCATTGACGGCGGTATCCGCACCATGGCGGCCGACCCTTCCAAAATGACTGATCCGCACCTGATTATTTACAACCCCGTGCTGACTCTGGACAACACGACGATTGTGACCAACGGCGACCAGACCGACACCATCCGTGATTTCATCGTCCGTAACGATTTTTCCGGTTATGGCTTTGAAGCCGCACTCGCGACCCGTACTTTTGAGGATGACGGCCCCAACTGGACGCCCCGCATTTCCGGTGTGGTGGATATGAAACTTGGCAGCTACAAACTCAACATTCTGAAAAGCGATGACGGCAATGAGAAGAGCGTGCAGCGTTTCACTTTCGATTACTCAGAGCCTCTGGCCGGTGAGGGACACTTTGTCAGCACCTATAAGTGCAATGGAACGCCGATTCCCAGTTTTGCAGGCGAGCCGCTGTGCGTCGCCGTAGACGAGGATGATCCCGATAAATACGCCGCCAAGCTTTGGAAAGCACTGAACGATGACAACAAAGTAAGTCTGTTTGTGCGCTCCATTGACCTGGCGACCCAGACATACAAGGACGTCATCATCAACAAATACAAAACAGTGGAGGGATAATCAATGAACGAACTCGAACTCAAGTACGGCTGCAACCCCAACCAGAAGCCCGCCCGGATCTTCATGGCGGAAGGCAGCGATCTGCCGGTGACCGTATTGAACGGCAAGCCCGGCTACATCAACTTTTTGGATGCTTTCAACAGCTGGCAACTGGTGAAAGAGCTCAAAGAAAATACCGGCATGGTTGCCGCGGCCTCCTTTAAACATGTCTCTCCCGCCGGCGCCGCTCTGGGCTATCCCCTGGACAGAGTTCTGCGTAAGATGTATCACATCGACGCCAAAATGAAGCTATCCCCGCTTGCCTGCGCCTATGCGCGCGCCCGCGGCGCCGACCGCATGAGCAGTTTCGGCGACTGGATTGCGCTTTCCGATGTGTGCGACGTGCCCACGGCAAAGATCATCAAAACCGAGGTCACCGACGGTATCATTGCCCCGGGCTATGAGCCGGAAGCTCTGGAGATTTTAAAATCCAAAAAAGGTGGAAACTACAATGTAGTTAAAATCGACCCAGACTACGTGCCCGTTTCTCTGGAGCACAAACAGGTATACGGCATTACCTTTGAGCAGGGCCGCAACGACCTGAAGATCGACAACCGCATGCTGGAAAACATGGTGACCGAAAACAAGACTCTGACCGACGCGCAGAAACGCGATCTGGTGCTTGCCCTGATAACGCTGAAATATACTCAATCCAACAGCGTGTGCTACGTGCAGGATGGCCAGGTCATCGGCGTGGGCGCGGGACAGCAGAGCCGCATCCATTGCACCCGTCTGGCTGGCCAGAAGGCCGACAACTGGCAACTGCGCCATATGCCCAAGGTTTTGAATCTGCCTTTCCGCGAAGATGTTGCCAAACCCAACCGTGACAACGCCATCGACGTTTATCTGGGCGATACACCGGAAGACGTTATCGGCGACGACGTTTGGGCCGAAACGTTTACCAAACAGCCCAAACCTTTAACCAAAGGTCAAAAGAAAAAATGGCTGAGCAAAGTAAAGGGCGTTTGTTTAGGCAGCGACGCGTTCTTCCCCTTCGGCGACAACATCGAGCGCGCGCACCGCAGCGGCGTGACCGCCATTGTCGAGGCCGGCGGTTCCATCCGCGATCAGCAGGTGATCGACACCTGCAACAAATACGGTATTGCGATGGCCTTTTGCGGCCTGCGCTTGTTCCACCATTAAACTGATAAATAATGATGGGAGTTAAACTATGGAAAGCTTGAAAGACTTGCAGTTGCGTTATGAGTCCCTCAAAGGGCTTGGTTTGAAATTAAATATTGAACGCGGCCAACCGGGAGACGATGATTTTGATCTGTCGAACGCCCTGTTCGGCATTGTAACGGAAAAGGACATTAAGACCCAAAGCGGCTTCGATATCCGTAATTATCCCGGCGGTGTTTTGGGCCTGCCGGAAGCACGTGAATTATTTTCCGGAATCTTAGGCGTGAAACCGGAAGAAATGATGGTCGGCAACAATGCCAGCCTGCTCATCCTCTCCAAGGTTTTGATGTGGGCTCTCCTGCGCGGTGTGGTCAGAAGCCCCGCGCCCTGGTGCAAAACCGATAAGCCGAAGATGATTGTCACCGTGCCCGGCTATGACCGGCATTTTACGCTCCTTGCTGAAATGGGATTCGAGATGATCCCGGTCAGAATGACGAAAGATGGGCCGGATATGGACGAAGTTGAAAAAGTGGCCGCAGCGGATGCAAGCGTCAAGGGAATTATTTTCGTTCCCACTTATTCCAATCCCACCGGAGACACGGTTTCCGACGACACCGTGAAAAGACTGGCCTCCATGAAAACAGCCGCGCCGGACTTTACAATTTTTGCCGACGACGCCTATGTCGTTCATCATCTTGTTGACAATCCCCAAAAGCCGAAAAATCTGCTGCGCGCATGCGAGGAAGCAGGGAACCCCAACAGGGTCTATCTTTTCAGCTCGACATCCAAAATTACATTTTCCGGCGCGGGGCTGGGTTTCATGGCGACAAGCGCAGCCAACTTGGCGTATATTTCCAAACTCTTCGGAACCACATTCATCGGGCCCAACAAGGTGGAACAGTTGCGCCATGTTAAATTCCTCAGTGCTTATCCGGGCGGGGTTGCCGGTCTCATGAAGGAACACGCCAAACTGCTAAAACCCAAATTCGACATCACTCAAAAAGTGTTGTCGACGGAACTTGGCGCAACGGGTCTCGCCACCTGGAGCAATCCGGCGGGCGGTTATTTCATCAGTCTGGATACGGCAAAACCGGTAGCCAAGCGAGCCGTGGCGCTTTGCAAAGAAGCGGGCGTTGCAATTACACCGGCAGGCGCGACGTTTCCTTTCGGCAAAGATCCCAATGATGCCAATATCCGGATTTCTCCGACCCGGCCGCCCGTTGCCGAACTGGAAAAAGCCATTGAAGTGCTGGCCGTTTGCATTAAACTGGCCTCGGCGGAATTTGACAGCGCGGCAAAATAATTACGTTTCCTTTTTGCTATGGAGTGTCATTCCGGACAATCGAAGCGCGATCCGGCTTGTGCCCTTCAGGGTGAATCCAGGAAAATTTAAACCGATGGGTCAAGTCTTTTTGACTTGATCCATTTTTTTAACCATTTGTCTTCCAATATCCTTCTCCAAAACCCAATTATTAATATTCCATTGATTTTCAAAAATAATTTTTGTAGAAGATAAACATTTCCAAAACAGATTTTGCACCACGAATCAAATTTTAACATTTTACATATATCAATTGTTGTGCAAATAACTAAATATAAATTGTGAGCAGGCTGCATAGCGGAGAAATAATGTATGGATTGGGTGAAATACATATTAGAATTTTTAAAAGTGGTTAAAGCGGGCGTTGCTGGTGAAAGTGATTTGCCAGCTATACTTCTTGGTATAGTGGTTGCCTATCTGACGATCCTTATCTCAGTAGCGATTGCAATTTTTAGTGAGAAAAAAGAATTTGAGGCATTAGACAGAAATGTCATATTGGATCACATCATAAGAGCCAAAAGGCTCTTGTTATATTTGGTTTTCACATTCTTCCCTCTTTTATTCTGGAATGGCTCACTACCGTGGACCAGAATATTGGAGATACTTTCTTGGATTATTGGTATAGTTCTTATGACCAAGATTTTAATTAACTCCTATCACTGGATGAAAGGAAATAAGTTTCGATTGAGGTTTGATTATTTGAGAGACTTACAAGATAAGCAAGATATGGAAGAAGCATGGCGGTCTGTATGGCAAACTGAGAACATCAATTTTAAGAATGAACAAGAATTCTTTAGTATATTCCATTCTACTGTGAATCAATTATTGGAAAACAATGAAAAAAGATAATCTTATAATCGCATCAAAATTGCTTGATGATTTCAATAATTTCCTTGATAAGCGCTCTGCTGTTTTTTTAACATGGTCAGATAAGATGTTTGACAGAGTATTGGAATGGCACTTTGAAATATGGAAAAAAGAATATGAGTATTTATTGTTAGGGCAAGATAAAAAGTTAGATGAATGGAGTATGTATAGTGAACTTTCGAGGACGTTGGATTCTATTTTTCGACAGATTGAAATACATGCCTTAAAGGAAAGGACATCTTTTCCTTTTTTTGATAAGTTAAAAAAACATGCAGAAAAATATAAGAAAGAATCGGTGTCATCTCGCTCCTACATGGAGTCTTTATTTAATCTTGTTTGGGGTTAATTCCCCTTAGCTTGCTACGAAAGGCCTATTCCTTATAGAGGCTTTTGATACCCCGTAGCTTGCTGCGGGGTAGTTCATTACTTTTTATCATATTTTCTTTCAAAATATTTACGATGCACCCGAGAGATTTGATATTTGGGAGCATTACTTTCCCAAAGAATGGAAGGTCACGAGGAGTAATCTCCAAAATTCAGAGAATATAATATCCATAATATCTCTTAACCATTTCCTTGAGTGGGCTAGTGGCAGAATTTGGCAAACAAGCAAAGAAAATGATTTTACGTTAGATGATGTATCAAGAAATCTTTTCCCAGAAGTAGATCCAATTTTATGGGCTAAAATCATAATCTTTTGTTTTTCACCATACGGCGAAGATCGGTTACGCTCGGTGATAGAAAGACCTTGGAATTTTGGTTTTATGGGTCGTGTTAAAGTATTTATAGGCGATCAAGAGAATGAAATTAAACAAATGCATAAAGACGAAGAAATAAACACTTTTAATTTGTCTTATTTTCTCTTTAAAAATGAGTTTTCTGGGACTAAGTTGGACAGTTATATAAAATTGCTTGAACAGCTTTCATATCCTAAAGATTCGGAAGAGTATAGCAAAAAGTCAAGACTTCAATATCTATTTACTGAGATGTTAGCTTTTGTGAAGGACATTGAGAAGTCCGAAAAGTCTAAATGATCATTAGGGAATTCCGAGGACATAACACTTAATTAAAATGACGGACGAGAGGAAATCACGGGGGTGAACCCCTCTACGCAGAATATCCGAATCCTATTCCATGTTAAATCAAGATGGAATTACAGGATCTCTTTAACTCTTCCCACAATTCCGCTTTCCAGGCGCACCTTGATACCGTGTGGATGGGTGGCCGACTTTGTGAGAATGTCTCGCACGACGCCTTCGGTAGTTGTGCCTGTGCGTTGGTCCTGCTTCTGCACAACCTTGACGCGTGCACCCACTTTTATATCAGCGCTGTTATTTCCAAACATGGAGTCTGTCCTCAAAAAAATTATTTGTATAAACTATTAGGAAAAAATCGGGACAGGTACATTTAATCAAACCTATACTGCCATTCTCAGGGGATGCACTTCCCGGAAAACCTGTTGAGCCAAAGCGTCTTCCGCTGTATCCATATCGAAGCGGCTTTGCAGATTGGTCCAATACCGCGGTTCCTGGCTGAAATACCTGCCCAATCTGAGCGCGAGCTCTGCATTGACGGGACGTTTGCCGCTGACAACATAGCTGATGCGCATGGCCGGAACACCTATATCATGTGCCAGCCGATACTGAGAAAGCTCCAGCTCGTCCAATAATTCTTTTAAATAAACACCCGGGTGAATGGGTTGAATACGTTTTTTAGTCATTATAAACCTCCTTAGTGGTAATCAACAATTTCAACTTTTTCGGCATTACCATTGCGCCAAACAAAGCAAATACGCCATTGATCGTTGATTCTTATGCTCCATTGCCCCTGCCGTTTTCCTTTCAATGCTTCCAGGTGATTGGATGGCGGCAGCCGTAGGTCTTCGATTTTGATTGCCGCGTCAACAGCATTGAGTTTCATAAACGCCCATTGTTGGATATCCAGAGGGAACTTACGCGAATGCTCACGATGAAATATCTTTTCGGTTTCGCGGCAATGAAACGATTTAATCATGGGAGGATAGTAAACAATAAGTTTACTAATGTCAAGCAAATCGTTGTTGCGTTGAACTCCGGGGATATTACACTTAATTATGATGACGGGAGGAAGGAAATCACGAGGGCGAACCCTTCCGCTTGGCTCACTATCAGCGCGTGTCAATCCCACTCCGCTTCGCTTCGGGGATAATTCCACTTACGCTTCGAACATTGCATAGCTCGTTTTACCACGGCGCTATGCGCCTGGTATAGTTTGCCTTACGCTTAAAACTTCACTTCGTTCGTTTTACACAAGGTATAATTCGTCTAATAAATTTCAGTGTGCTACACTTCTGAAAATTGGGACTCATTATCAGCTTGGCTCACTATCATTCTGTCAATCTTCGACAAAGGCAATTTCTTTAAATCGCTGAGCGATGCCCATCGCCAATTCTGGCACCCGAGCGGTTTCGGGGTGCCTTTCAGCAAACGGCATTCATATGCCTGAAGCGTTACGCGGAAGTGTGTGTAGGCGTGATTGACCGAGGCCAGATGTTTTCCCGGTTGGATGGAAATGCCCAGTTCTTCTTTCACGCAACGCCTCAAACGGCTTTCTATGTCTTCACCTGATTTAATAAAGCCGCCGGGCAGTTTCCATAAAGAGGCCAGTAAACCTGTTGTTGGCCGCTGAACAACCAGTAACAAGCCCTTTGAATTACGGATGACGGCTGCTGCCGCCTGCCGATGAGGGATGGCAGGTGCCTTCCGGATTATCGGAAGAACGTTTTGTAAATCATGAAGCCGGGCCTGACAATGGTGGGCTACAGGACAACGGGAACAGTCGGGATTTTTGGCTTTGCAGATCGTTGCTCCCAGATCCATCATGGCCTGGTTGAAATCGCCGGGATGTTTGACGGGAATCAGCGAAGCGGCAAGCTTCTGCAATTGCTTTTGCTCCCGTGTGTCGTCCACAGGTTTACGGATGGCAAAAAGACGACATAAAATCCGGCGAACGTTTCCGTCAACAGCGGGAACCGCCTGTCCATAAGCAATGCTTAAGATGGCGCCAGCCGTGTATTGGCCTATGCCGGGTAGTGTTTGTATCACTTCCCAATTATCGGGAATTTGGCCGCCGAACTTTTCTACAATCATGCGGGCGGCGGCGTGAATATTTCTGGCCCGTGAATAGTAACCCAGGTTTTCCCAGACCTTGAGCACATTCTGCAAGGGGGCGCGAGCGAGTGAGGAAACGGTAGAAAAAGCTTTCAGGAAACGATGATAGTACGAAATCACTGTATCAACCTGAGTTTGCTGGAGCATGATCTCCGAAATCCAGATATGGTAAGGATCGTTTGTTTTGCGCCAGGGAAGGGAGCGTTGATTGTGCCAATACCAGGCCAATAGTTGACGGCCCAGAGGACTTTTGATTTTATTGATATCTTTTATCATCACCATATGTATATCCCATACCCGGAAACATCGCAATGAATTAGGCGTTGATAAGACTCGCTATTTCTTCTAAACGATTATTTATATCCTCTTCCCTTTTTATCTTGACAGATTAACTCTAAATACTTACAGTTTCAATAATACGAAATAGAAGGGGAAATACTATGAAAAACGATTTAAAAGCAGTTATGGAAACAAATAAAGGAAAAATCAATTTGCAGCTTTTTGCCGGGCAGACGCCGATTACCGTCGGGAATTTTGTGAATCTGGCCCGGCGCGGTTATTACAATGGTTTAAAGTTTCACAGAGTTATTCCCGACTTCATGATTCAGGGCGGATGTCCTTCTGGTGATGGCCGTGGCGGACCCGGATATAAATTCCCGGATGAATTTGTCAAAGAATTGCGACACAGCAAACCCGGTATTTTTTCTATGGCTAATGCCGGTCCGCAGACCAACGGTAGTCAGTTTTTTATCACTCATGTGGCGACGCCGTGGCTGGACGGCAAACATACAGTGTTCGGCGAAGTCGTAAGCGATGCCGACCAGAAGATTGTCAATCAGATTGCTCAGGGCGATAAAATCATTTCCGTAACCATCGAAGGCGATGTTTCGGAACTTATGGAAAACGTCAGTCTGATGATCGAAAAATGGAATGCGATCCTCGATGAAAATTTTCCCAAGTTACCGAAAGTATCGAAGGCCTAAAACAAATCAGAGGCGGCTTATAAACAGTCTTAAAACAAACATAGACGTGGCAAAGAAATCTCCCCCACCCCCTCTGATAACCTGAAGGTTACGCGAGGGCACACGAGGAAAGAGGGGAGTACCTCCCTTTGATAAAGGGAGGCTAAGAGGGATTTTATGAAGTAGATGTCGTCTATAATATAGGACCCTTAATAATTAAGGAGGTAGATGTTATGAGAAAAGTAGCAGCAACTCCTGAAAAAATAGTGGAGAAAGGCGGGGCGATTAACTTCGGGACATTCCGTACGCCTTTTCGCGATGTGAACATTCTCGACGCGCCGCTGTATTCTTCTTCATATAAAGTTCCCGCTTTTTGGAAGAAGTTCCGCCTCAAGGAATGGCAGCATTTTGGCATTATCACACCCACCCATTATTTCGGCATGGTTATCTTTGATGCAAAATTTATGGGCGTTTCCTTTTTCTATGCCTATGACAGGATAGCAAATAAACGTTTTGAGCATAGCAGGCAATCGCCGGGCGGCGCGTCGCGCGTCGCCGGACAGGTCTATGATGACAGTTGTGAATTCAAGAAAAAAGGTTACCGGTTGCGTTTTGAGAACCGGCTGAGCAAAGGTTTCCACAAGATTATCATTGATATTGACGGCAAAAAAGACCTGCCCACTGTAAAAGGA
Organism: Syntrophaceae bacterium; assembly: GCA_003139775.1. Classification (GTDB taxonomy): domain Bacteria; phylum Desulfobacterota; class Syntrophia; order Syntrophales; family Smithellaceae; genus Smithella. Next base: position 24,684 of record PLGI01000127.1, read on the forward strand.
GAAATTAAGGTTTTCGAAGACTTGAGCACTATTGAACCTCTTGTTCAGGTCTCTCCTGTTACATCATTCAGACCGTTTTACACGCACAAGGTCGCCGCGCCTGCGGAAGGGACAATTATGCTGGGCGCGAAGGAAATAAAAATCGATCGTAAGCGGGACATCGCTTTGCTGGATGAACAAAAAACATATTACCCTTATTCCAGTTTCTGGAAATGGTCGACTGCGGCCGGCTATAACGAATACGGAGAGCTTTTAGCCTTCAATCTTTGCCAGAATATGATAACCGATGATGAAGATTTTAATGAAAACTGCATGTGGGTTGACGGGAAAATTTATTGCCTTAAAGCGGCGCGCTTTAAATTCGAAAAAGACATCATGCGTCCCTGGGAAGTCAAGACAACAGATGGATGTTTAGACCTGTTATTTACGCCTTCCGGCCAGAGAGCCGAAAAGATCAATGCCGGATTTATCGTCTCCGATTTTCACCAGCCGTTCGGCATGTACAACGGCAGATTCAAAAATAATGATAACCGGATATATCCGATTACGAATTTCTTTGGCCTTGCCGAGCATCACGTTACGCGGTATTAGGATTGAGGTTCAAAGGACAAGGAACAAGGGTCAAGGACTGCTCCCCGAACAGTCCGAGTACTGGATTACCCGGTCAAGCCGGGTAATGACACAATGTGTGGCGCATTTAGGGAAACGCTTCCTACATTTCTATTCTCTTCGTATCTTCTTCAATGGCGCGAGAAGAACTCAAATAAAGACCATCAACTTTCTTATCAACCGTTTTTTAGCTTTGAAACAGTAAGTTCGTGCAACACGTAGAGACATTGCATGCAACGTCTCTACACAGACCTGATCGTCAGCGCATAACGATTAATGATTGTAACGAATGCTTTGCTTTTGAATGATCACCTTGATTAACTGAAAAGCCCCGTCTTATCAAACTCCTCGATCTGATCATCAGAATAACCAATCTCACGAAGCACGTCCTTCATGTGACTTGATTTGGCAGTCACACCGATACTCTTATCCTCAGGCTTTGTTTCCGATAATTTGATGGGATTTGCTACCTGCCTGATAGTTCCGCCTGCGGGCACAGGAAGCTCAACAACCATCTCCCGCTTTTTTGTCACACCCCGGAAGCCACCGCATTTTCTGTTCTTCGTTGCCGAAACTATCGATGTAACGAATAATGATATCACTGTGGAGAGGAATCAGCAGGCCGGAAATTCTCCGGTAATAAAGTTCCTCCATGATAATGACGGAATACTCATAACCGGCTGCCAGCCCACCGTATTTCTCTTCAATCCAGGGACAGAGATAGCCGTTCTCTCCCATCTTGTTCCACATCGCGCGGGGAACAATTTCATCCTCTTCCCATTTTTCATAATACGGAACAACCTCGCAATCGAGATACCTGCCAAAAGCATCCCTGAAGATCCTGTGTTCTTCCGTAAAAAGACTTCTTTCCATTGCCCCATTCCTTTCCGTTTGTTTGCCGGATTTGCGGTGCTTTCCGCATTTACATTCTTTCCAGGATTGTTGCCGGTGCCATTCCTCCGCCCGTGCAGAGCGAAACCAGCGCGTAGCGAGCCTTCCGCCGCCGCAGTTCATTAATTGCCGTGACTGTCAGGCGGCAGCCGGAATTGCCGACCGGATGACCAAGGGCAAGGGCTCCCCCGTTTACATTCAGTTTATTCATGTCCGCTTTCAGTTCCCTGGTCCACGCCAGCGGAATGGGCGCAAAGGCTTCATTGATCTCAAAGATGTCGATGTCCTTCATTTTAAGTCCTGCTCTGTCCAGTACCTTCGGGGTTACATAGATAGGTCCTGTCAACATAAGCTGAGGGTCTGATCCCACAACGGCATTGCTGACAATACGCGCGAGCGGTTCCAGCTTCAGTTCTTTCATTTTTGCTTCACTCATAAGGACAACTGCTGATGAGCCATCTGTTATGGTGCTCGATATACCTCCGGTTATCCATCTGGTGTTCGGCAAAACTTTTAGGGCATTAAGAGTTTCCCGGCTTGTTTCGGGTCTGATGGGTTCATCCGTATCCCTGGTGATCTCTTTTCCGTCCTTATCGATGCCTTTCATGGGCACAATTTCATTTTTGAAGTAACCCTTGATTGTTGCTTCATGGGCCTTTTTATGGCTGGCAATAGCAAAATCCTGACATTCTTCCATAGTGATTCCCCATTTATCCGCGATCATCTGTGCGGCGGCGATCTGGTCAGGTTGGCCATGTCTGCTTGTGTAGTACTTTCCGAAAGGATTACCCATGGGGTTACCGTTATATAAAGTGCCGTTCAAATCGCTGAACATCGTGTACTTCGACATCAGCTCGCAGCCGCTGGCGATGATGACATCCATATTTCCGGACGCGATCATCCCATGCGCAAGCTGGATGGCCGTGAGGCTGCTGCCGCACTGACGGTTTACTGAAACACCCGGAACGGTTGTGGGAAGTTTGGAAGCGAGAATGCTCATTCTGGCTAAAGTAAAGCCTTGCTCGCCAACCTGGTATACGGTGCCGCTGATGACATCATCAACAATCGCCGGATCGAGATCTATCCTGTCGATGACTGCATCCAGGACAGCGCCCAGTAGTTCAGGCGCGGTCCAATTCCGCAGATATCCGTTTTGTCTGCCAACCGGCGTCCTTGCCGCACTGACGATGAAAACATCTTTCATTGATTTTCTCCTTTCTTGTGATTATTTATCGCTCCCTGGCGGGGAACGTGTGTTGTGAGAATTATCAGGCCCAACCCCTTCTATGGTTGAGGCTCGTAAGGTTAACGTTTGCTGATGCCCATCAGAATGATCTCCATAGCGCCATTGATCGTGGATCGGCGATAATCGGTTTTCCCTTCTTCCAACCTGTTTTCCTGGAATTGGATAATACCCATAAACGTATTCCAGAAAATAATTGCTGTCATTTTGGAATTGTGTTTATGAAAATAACCCTGTTTGATACCATCTGAAACAATTATTTCTAATTGGTCAAGATTTGAGCGCATCAGGTGCTTGAGATGGTCCAGCTTGTCACGTGATAGAAGTTTAGAGAATACAGACGCATCATAGCGTGATATGAGATGGTAGGCATCGGGATCTTTAACGTAGAAGTCGTAAGTGGCATCAATGGCTTTTTTTATTCTGATTTTGGGAGAGATTTTTTTCATGCCGGCTATCTTGATCAGATTCTTGGAAAGCTTATCAAGGGAGGGCTCAACCAGACTATAATAAAGATCATCTTTGCTTTTGAAATAGAGGTAGACCGTTCCCTTGGATATTTCGGCCAATTCGGATATGTCTTCAATGGTAGTGGCTACAAATCCTTTCTTGTAAAAAAGGGTGGCGGCGCTATCCTTGATTTGTTTGATGCGGTATTCTTTTTCTCTGCTTTTTCTTTCGCTGATGCTCATGAATCCGTCTAATCTCCTCTGCTTTGAAGAATGCGGAAAAAATACTGAACATGATTATTAAATGAACATGTTCAGTAATTAGACTAAAAAAAGAGGATTGTCAAACAGAAAAACAATGAATGATTGCATAAATTGTTGAATTCGACAGCGATCACGCCATCGGTGTAGCTGCGAGGTAATCGAAAAAAGACTGAATGATATTGTTCTGTTCAACGAAAATAAAAGACTTCAAACAATAGTGTGGATGAAGCGAAGCGCATCAACAACTTTTCTAGATTACCCAGTCAAGCCTGGTAATGACAAGACACTGGATGTGTCTTCCCGGGTACACCTTTCCAATTCTTAATCAAAGATGATATCGAGGCGGCAGTGAAACTCGAATTACAGTTACGCAGTGAACTGGAATTCGTTAGTTGAACTGTCCCGCTTCAGCGGGGCAAGGAGGAGGCGCCGGAGGCGTATATGAAAATACGTTGAGGACGCTGACGACGAAGCCAACAAAGATATCGCTTTGATTCAGGATTGGAAGACTTATTCTTTACGTATCTTCCTCATGTGATCAATACGTTTCTGGATGAGAGCATCCGTGCCGATGTCGGTGCGGTAGGCGACGGGGCCTTTGACGGCTTTAACGCCTTCCTCGGCAATCTTGCGGGCTTCTTCCAATGTGTTCGCAATGCCGACAATGCCGATAGCGCGCGATGAACTCAAATACAGACCGTCCTCTTTTTTATCCACTGATGAATAGTAAAGACGGGCTTTGCCCACATCTCCCACTTCGATTTTCGCGCGTGAGGATGCGGCATCGGAATGATCGGCGGGCAGGCCGTAATCTTTCGGTACAACGTATTTGCAAACTGTCGCTTTGGGTTCGAATTCAATTTTAAGTTTGTCCAGCGTTCCGGCTACTATGTGGCGGCATATTTCCACAAAATCTGTTTTTAAAAGCGGCAAAATATTCATTGCTTCGGGATCGCCGAAGCGCGCGTTGTATTCCAGAAGCTTCACGCCGTTTTTGGTGGCGATGAATCCGCCGTACATAACACCTTTGTAAGGGCTGCCGGTTTCCTTCAAGAGCGCCGCCGCGACCTGACGGGTGATCTCCAGTCCGTCCTCCAAATCCTGCGGCTTTAAAAAAGGCATGGAATGATCGGGCAGGGAATAAGAGCCCATACCTCCGGTGTTGGGTCCTTTGTCGCCTTCAAATCTTCTTTTGTGATCCTGCACCAGCGGTGTGGCAATCACAGTTTTCCCGTCGCACAGGCACTGCAAGGAAAATTCCTCGCCGTCGAATTTTTCCTCGACGATCAGGGATGAGCTTTCCTTCAGAATCTGGAGACACAATTGCAGAGCTTCTTCTTTCGTCGTGAAATGATCGTCCTGAACCAGCACACCTTTACCGCCGGTCAAACCATCCGGCTTGATGACAATACCTTCCAGTTGATCTAAAAAAGCTTCCACGCCATCAATCGTGTTAAATACTTTGAACTGCGGATTGCCGGGAATATGGTATTTGCTGACGAGATTTCTGGTAAACGATTTGGAAGTTTCCAACCGCGCCAGGCTTTTTGTGGGCCCGACGGAAGGAACTCCTATTTTCGCCAGAGCATCCACAACACCATTATTGAGCGGATCTTCCGGGCCGATGACGACAAACTCGATTTTATTTTCCACGGCAAACCCTGTAATTGCCTCCAGATCGGCATAACTGCCCAACTTTATCTTTTCCGAAAGAGAGGCTATCCCGGGATTGTTTGTCTTCATAAAAGAAAATAACCGGGGTTTTTGTTCAGAGCGTGAAATCGCTTCGGCCAGCGCGTGTTCCCTGGCTCCGTTTCCGACAAGTAATATATTGGGCATTCCTTTCTCCTCAGATACCGCTTCTAAATCAAAGAGCTATCTTTGTTGGCGTCGTTGTCGGTTTCCTCAACGTATAACCTGAAGGTCACACCTATAATATGCCTCGTTGCCTCCGCCTAGCCGCCTCGATATCATCTTCGATTTAGAAGTGGTATAAATATTTGACTGTTTAAATAGCGGAAAATGCGCCTCAAGTCAAATAGTGACAAACTATCAATCATAAAATATTTGTCTTTTCCGGCTCTAATCTGGTAGATTAGTATCCATAATAAAGCAATTATAGGCGGATGGAGATTTCGAATTGAGCTTTGATATATTTATAATATTCATTCTTTTTTTGTTTTCCGGCTTTTTTTCTTCGGCGGAAGCTTCCTTGTTTTCGCTCACGGATCTGCATCTGCACAAGATGAAATCTGATAATTATCCCTTTGCCGGCTTTGTCAGCAAGTTGCTGGAAAAACCGCAACGTTTGCTGATAACGATTGTCGCGAGTAATGAGGCGGTAAACATAGTCATCTCTATTCTGGCGGCTTCATTTTTTATCGGTTTATTCGGCGTTAATGGTCAATGGGTTTCCATTATTTTTACATCCCTTGTTCTTTTAATTGCCGGTGAAGCAATTCCCAAGACCTTCGGCGTCACTTATCCGATGCAAATATCTTCGACAATCTCTCCTCTGCTTACGCTTATATACCGGCTGGAATACCCTGTCGTCGCCATTTTGGAGAAAGCATCCGGCTTTATTAATTACAGCCGCGTCCAGTCTCATGATGACGATGTTTTAATGGAGGACGAATTCAAAACCCTGGTTCATGCCGGAAAACTGGCGGGTGTTGTGAATGAATCCCAGAAAGAATTGATCAACAAAATTTTTGAACTGGGCGATAAGCCGGTAACCGATATTATGATACCTCGCGTAGATATGTTCTGCCTTCCCATCAATATGCCCATGGAGGAAATAATTGCCGTGGTGGTCAAAGAGCGTCGCGAAAGGATCCCCATTTACACGGATGATCGTGATGATATCGCCGGCATTCTTCTTGCCCGCGATTTGCTCGCCGCCGTCGGTTTAGGCAGGCAGACAAGCATTGAAAGAATATTGATCAGGCCTTACTTCGTTCCGGAAGGAAAAACAATCAATGGTCTTCTGCATGATTTTCAGGAAAACAGAATGCAGATTGCCATAGTTGTGGATGAATACGGAGGAGTATCCGGCCTGGTTACTTTGGAGGATATTCTTGGCCATTTATTTGAAGAAGCCTATAGTGTCGACAATGAGGCTTTTGATGATTGTGAAAAAATCGACGACCATACAATTATTATTCCCGGTAAAATGCCCATGGAACAATTCAATAATTTAATGCAAACGCAAATGCCGGAGGAAGAATTCGATACCATCGGCGGCTTTGTTCTGCATTTGTTTGGCAAACTGCCGGTAAAAGGGGAAGAAGTGAGCTTCGAAGGCTACACCTTTTTAATCGAGAACGTCGGCAGGGCAAGGATATTGAAAATTAGAGTATCGTCACCAACAGGTGAGGGGACGGATCAAGAGAAATGAATACATATTTGATCATAGCCGTCATTTTTATCTGTCTGATTTTGGAAGCTCTCTATTCCGGCGGCGAGATAGCGCTGATTGCGTCGGATATTCACCGAATGAAGTTTTTTGCCCGGCGTGGGTCATTTTCCGCGGGGCAGGCGGTAAAACTGATGGAGAAGCCGGAGTGGTTTATTTCGACGACTCTGATCGGAACTAATCTGGCTATTATTGCCGGCTCCACGTTGGCAACGAGTCTCTTAATCGGCGTTTTCGGGCCGGCGCGCGGTGAAAAAATTTCTTTCTTTGTTATGCTGCCGACGCTTTTTATAATGATCATGATTCGCCGGACTTTTCTGCACAGAGCCGAAGCAATGGCAATCCGTGTAGCTCTTTTTATCCGCGTTTCTTCCGTAATATTATATCCGCTGGCCTCTATTATTGCTTTGATATCCAAAGGCGCTGTAAGCGTTTCCACGGGGCAGAAAATAAATCGAAATTCTTACATTACCAAGGAAGGGCTGAAGTATATTCTGGGAGAAAACACAAAAGGCGGCGATATTTTAAAAACGGAAAAGGAAATGGTCAGCCGCGTATTTGATTTTTCCGAGTTGACTGCGGATAAAATAATGATTCCCATCTCAGTGCTGACAGCGCTGCCGATTACAACGAAGGTCGACGAAGCCGCCGGATTCGTGGCCGGTAAAAAATATTTAAGAATTCCCGTGTATCAGGATCAGGTTATTAATATTGTCGGCATTCTTAATTATTTCGATTTACTGGCCACAATACAAAGACATAAAGATTCAGGAGGAAAAACTGCTGACGAGACGATCGCAACTTGTCTGCAAACGGAGATTTTCTACGTTCCCGAGACAAAAAAAGCCAGTGAATTATTGATGGATCTGCAAAAAAGGCAGGAGCATATGGCCGTTGTCGTTGATGAATATGGCGGCGCTGTCGGTATCGTGACTATAGAAGATATTGGAGAAGAGATTGTCGGCAGTATTGATAACGAATATGACAGCGGTGAAAAGTTATATAAAAAACTGGCTCCCGGAAGGTATCTGATCAACGGCCGCATAGACATGGATACTTTAAATCAACTTCTGGCGACGAAATTTCCGGAGGGCAATTATGAAACTTTGGGGGGATTTCTCATGCATAGATTAGGAAAAATTCCTCAGAGAAGAGAAAGGCTGGACTATAGAGGCATTACGTTTATCATTGAAAATGCCGATCAGAAATCTATAAAGGAAGTAATGGTGATTTCGCCGGTGCAGTAATTGGGCTGTTCAAAAACGCCCATATGCGGCGTTGCACTGCAAACCGCACCGCTCAACGTATGTATAATACGCCTCGCGATACGGTTCTTGCGCGCCTTGCATCTGAGCATTTTTGAACAGCCCCTAAGTTGGTGTATACTTTTTGTCATTCCCGTCATGGATGACCTTTAGGTTACGAAGGCGGGAATCCAGAAAAGGAGATAAGAAAGGTTGATATTTTAAAGACTGGTCCCATTGTAAGGAGGGTTGCATAGTGAAAAAAACAATAAATAAAATCGTCCCCAATATTTTTTTATTTCTAATCACTATTTTATTATCATCAACGATGGTGGGCTGTGCGACGGCGCCTCTCTATCCGGCAATGCCGTTTGCAGTTCACCGGGCTGGCGCAACAATGGTGCAGGAAGTGAAACTAGATTATGATGTATATTATGCATTTGATTTATTGCTTTATTTTAATAAAGACACTGCCGACCGTGTACATAAGTTAGCAGGTAGCGGGAGGTTTCGAGAAGATGAAACCGGCAAACCAATTTATTTTAATGACGGTGTTCCTATTTATCTGGAACTTAAAATAATAGGATTGGATGAAGCAGTCAAGGGATTTTATTTTGAAGATAAACTCTTTTCAGGTGCACTGGAAAGTGCTGGGCCTGATCCGCATAGTCCGTATGTGCCGAATTCCGGTAAGGGTGTTTTCTATAGAATGATCAAAACAATGCGGCTAAAACCAGGACTTTACCGGATTACCTTGAAGAGCCTCCGGGATATTCCTGAACTGGAGGGTACTCCTGTAGCATTCTGGCTTCATTGGGCTCATGATGCCCGGCCTTTTTATGAATAAAAAGTGAAAGGATTGATAAGGTGAAAGAAAAGAAATTTTGTGCATTGATATTGGCGGCGGGTAAGGGCACCCGCATGAAATCGGATTTGGCTAAGGTTCTTCATGTTTTGAATGGGAAGCCTCTTTTGCACTATTCTCTGGCGGCTGCAGAAAGCGCCGGAGCGGAAAAGATAGTGGTGATTATAGGTCATCAGGCGGATAAGATAAGGGATGATTTTTCCAGCAGGGGTTGTATCTTTGTTGAGCAAAAACCGCAGTTGGGTACGGGCCACGCGGTTTTGCAGGCTAAAAATGTGTTGGCTGATTACAAGGGGCTTATCGTAATTCTTTGCGGGGATGTGCCTCTGCTAAAACCTGCGACAATTAAATCGCTGGTGGATAATCATCTTGCTGCGAAAGCCGTGGTTTCCGTGTTGACAACTATTCCACCTCCACCTCATGCCTATGGCCGCATCGTTAAGGATGACAAGGACAATGTTTTAAAAATAGTTGAGTATAAGGATGCCACTGAAGACGAGAAAAAAATCGGAGAAATAAATACCGGCATTTACTGTGTTGACACAAAATTTTTATTTTCCGCTTTAGGAAAGGTTAACAACAATAATCAGCAACACGAATACTACCTTACGGACATAGTCGAGATAGCATGCCGTGCGGGGCAAAAAGTTAAATCATTTATAGCTTCCGATTACATTGAAGTTATGGGAATCAACACAGTGGAAGAACTCTCCCGCGCTGAAAAATATCTTCTTGCATGATGAACATAATTCAAACAGCTGGGAAAAAAGGAGCTTTTCTTGCTCCGCTGGCGGGAATTTCCAATTTGCCGTTTAGATTGATAGCGCGCTCTTTAGGTTGTGCTTTAGCCTATACGGAGATGATCAGTGCCAATGGACTTGTCAGGGAAACAGCTAAAACTTTTGAATATTTAAAGACTTGTGCCGATGATCACCCTTTAGGAGCGCAAGTTTTTGGAGCTGATCCGGAAATAGTGGGCCAAGCCTCTCGTATTATTGCGAATAGTGGCGCTGATTTAATTGATATCAATATGGGTTGCCCGGTGAAAAAGGTTATCAAGACCGGATCGGGCGCCATTTTAATGAAAGATCCCGATCTGGTTGCCCGTATTGTTACTTCAGTAAAAAAAGCAGTATCAATCCCCATTACAGTGAAGATTCGATCAGGCTGGAGGGGCGGTTCAATTAATGCTGTGGAGATTGCCCGCATTGCCGAAGATTCCGGAGCCGATGCAATTACTATTCACGCCCGTACGGCCGATCAGGGTTACAGCGGCAAAGCCGACTGGAGAATAATAGCGAAAGTTAAAAAAGCCGTTAAAATTCCGGTAATTGGCAACGGCGATATCTGGCAGCCGCAAGACGCAGTAAAAATGTTACGGGAAACTTCCTGCGATGCGGTAATGGTAGGAAGAGGAGCCTTAGGCAATCCATGGATATTTAAAGGGATTATTCAGGCATGTTCCGGCCAGATGGAAAATTATCTGCCGAGTTTAGATCAAAGGCAAAAAATGATTAAAAATCATTGGGAAATGGAAACCCAATTATTGGGCTCAAAATTAGCTGATAAAAGATTTCGTAAACATCTTCTTTGGTATACAAAGGGATTAGAAGGCGCCAGCTGGTTTAGACAGTTGGCAGGGAAATTAAAGGACGGAGAGGCCATCCTGAATGAATTAAATGAATATTTCCGGTCGTTGGAGGAGGGGCAGACGAAAATAATGCCTTGACATTAATTCTATAAATTGGCATAAAATAAGGACAAAGAAACTATGGAAAATCACACTTTGTTTAATGAAGGAAGGGTAAAATCGACCGTGGAATTGGAAAAATTTAAAAAACTAGAGGATAAGATTCAAAGCATTATAAGTGAAAAAGTTTCATTAAAAAAACAAATTCAGATATTGGAGGAATCGTTAAAAAATAAAGAGGCGGAATTAGAAGGGGTAAAAGGTAAAATAAAGACATTAGATGAGGAAAGGAATAGCGTACGCGCAAGGGTAGATTCACTGCTTGATTTAATTGCAGATGTAGATTCAGTAAAATAAGCTTCCAGGGCGTGTGTTTTGAAAAAAAGTCACAAAATAACTATATTAGGGCAGGAGCTTTCTGTTTTAAGCGATTCCGAAGATGAACAAGTGGCCAACGTTGTCCAATTTGTAAATGAAAAAATGGAAGAGGTTTTGCACTCCAGCAATGGTCTCAAAACCTTAAACGTTGCCATCCTGGCAGCTTTAAACATTTCAGAGGAATTTTTAAAATTACAAGGAGTTAATAGGGATCTCTGCGATCAACTGGAAAGCAGAGCCGAAAAACTAATTCAACTGATTGAGGATGCAAATTAGCAAATTTTTATTCGCCCCTGCGATGTTCGTGATTAACATTTGTCTTTGAGCCAACACTTTGAACTTGGGACCTTTCCTTGATTGCGGTGTGCATGTCTGCTTTTTCCCGCTGGTCGGAAAGCAGAAAGCCTGAAACAATCGATACCGGGTGCCCACTTTATAAAACCGGTTCAAAAAGATGATTAATACGGCATAAGCGGGGGTTTTTTATGCCCACCCCCCAAGCGTCGCAAAATCGTTTCCGCCTTTAGAAAAAAATCACGTGTATAAATTCCAAAAGTTGTGGAAGAAATTACCCCGCTTTGCGGGATAATTTCCAATAGCCTTTGGCTATTGGATACCACAGTATGCTTTGCATGCAGGATAATTCCACTTACGCTTCGAACTTCGCAATGCTCGTTCTTAGCGAGTGTCATTAATTTGACTTGCAAGTTTCAGATCACTGCGTTTCTGAAACTGGAGTCTCGTTAGAATAGATTCTTCCGGCTGAGTGTCCTGACAACAGGATGCCGGTGGGGAGGTTTAAATATAGCTCTGCTGGAGATAAATTTTACTGTAAAAACGGCGATAAAATTGTCAGGTCGTAAGGATAGATTTTCCAGAGGAGCAAAGAGGAGGTAAAGTTCTATGTTTAATGCCAGTTTATTAGCGCTGGTTATAGTTGTGGCATTGGTGGCAGGTATTGTTGTCGGCTTTATTTTAAAGCAAATGCTTACCGCCAAAGAGATCAAGTCATCGAAAACATTAATGGCGCGGATTGCCGAAGAGGCCAAGAAAGAGGCGGAAACCATTAAAAAGGAGGCTATCCTTCAATCAAAGGAAAACCTTCTGAAGATGAAGGCCGAATTTGACAGCGAAACGAAAGAGAAGCGGGGTGATTTTGATGCGAGGGAGAAGCGCATCCGTTCTAAAGAGGAAAATCTGGATAAAAGGATCGATGGGTTGGCGCAAAAGGAATCAAGTATTGAAGGGCGTGATAAATTAATAACTAATAAAGAAGCGGTTATCGAAGAAAGACGCCGCAAGTTAGATGCTATACTGGAGGAACAACAAGAAAAACTCGAAAAAGTAGCGGGAATGTCTTCGGAAGAAGCAAAAAAGATATTGATTCAGTCGATGGAAGCCGATGCCAAACTTGATGCGGCGGCGATTGTCCGCAAAATTGAAGACGAAGCCAAATTAACCGCCGACAGGAAGTCACAGGAAATCGTTGCTTACGCGATTCAAAGGTATGCAGGCGATGTTGTGGCGGAAAAAACTGTTTCGGCAGTTAACCTGCCCAGTGAAGAAATGAAAGGGCGCATTATCGGCCGTGAAGGCAGAAATATCCGGGCGATTGAAGCGGCGACAGGAATTGATTTAATTATTGACGATACTCCCGAAGCTGTTGTTCTATCCAGCTTTGATCCGATTAGAAGGGAAGTTGCCAGAATTTCACTGGAGCGATTGATTCAGGATGGACGAATTCATCCCGGCCGTATCGAGGAAATTGTTAAGAGGGTAAAAGTAGAGGTCGATCAAATCATCAGGGAAACCGGAGAAAAGGCGTCTTTTGATGCTGGAGTTCACGATATCCATCCCGAGATCATCACTTTGCTGGGCTCCCTTAAATACCGCACCAGTTATTCGCAAAATGTTTTGCAGCACTCGATGGATGTTTCTTATCTTGCGGGGATTATGGCTGCGGAATTGAAATTGAATGTTAAGGAAGCCAGGCGCGCCGGATTATTACATGATATCGGCAAGGCAGTCGACCACAAAATAGAGGGAACACACGCGGCTATTGGAGCAGATTATGCCAAACGTTTTGGAGAGAATCCGCGAATTGTTCAAGCGATTGCGACTCACCACGATGACGGACGCAATAACACTCTGCTCGGTGTTTTAGTGCAGGCGGCGGATACGCTGTCGGCGGCAAGACCGGGCGCACGCCGCGAAATGCTGGAAACTTACGTTAAACGTTTGGAAGGGCTCGAAAAAATCGCTCATTCCTTTAACGGGGTTGATAAATGCTTTGCCATTCAGGCAGGTCGGGAAATTCGCATTCTTGTGGAAAATGAAAAAATATCCGAGAATGATGCCACGATGTTGTGCAAAGATATTATCAAGAAAATCGAAAGCGAGCTTACCTATCCGGGGCAGATAAAAGTAACTGTAATCAGGGAAACCCGTGTTTCTGATTTCGCGAAATAAATTTTTGCGGGGCAGCGAAAGGGAAAACCATAAATGAAAATACTGTTTATTGGCGACATAGTGGGCAGCCCCGGTCGCATGGCGGTAAGAGAACTTCTACCGCCATTAATTGCCAAAAAGAAAATTGACTTTGTCATAGCCAATTGTGAAAATGCTGCCGCCGGATTCGGCGTAACCAAGAAAAATGTGGAAGAACTTTATAGCTACCACATTGATGTGCTTACTTCCGGTAATCATATTTGGAATAAAAAGGAAGTGCTGGAGTTTATCGGAGACTATGAAAAGTTGTTGCGGCCGGCCAATTATCCGACTGCAACTCCAGGCTCCGGCAGTGTTTTGATACCTGCGGCGACAGGAGAATATGTGGGAGTTATCAATTTAGCCGGCCGGATTTTCATGCAGGCGATTGACTGCCCTTTTGTAACGGCAAAAAACAAGATTGCCGAGTTGAAAGAAAAGACAAAAATCATTATCGTGGATATGCATGCCGAAGCGACTTCGGAAAAAAGAGCGTTGGGTTGGTATCTTGACGGCGAAGTGTCCGCTGTATTGGGCACTCATACCCATGTGCAGACAGCGGATGAAGAAATTCTGCCACAGGGAACGGCATACATAAGTGACGCCGGGATGACCGGACCTTTTGATTCCGTTATCGGCATCAACAAAGAAACCATTATTGAGCGATTTTTAACGCAGATGCCCAACAAGTTCGACCTGGCCAAAGACGATATCAGAATGCAGGGAGTCATCATGAATATTGATCCGGTCAACGGGAAAGCGAATTCTATAGAAAGAGTTAGCATTAAACTGAAAGATTAATGCCATTTCGATTTCAAAGGATGACGAGGCGGCAAGGCGGAGGCGACGAGGCGTATTAATGCATACGTCGAGGAAACCGACGACGATGCCAACAAAGTTAGCCAAAGACCGGAAGTGCATCCCGAAGGGGAGTGAATAGTAAATCAAATTTTTACCTTACCGGTAATTACCGCCTGTAAGGTGGTAACTTACAAGCGAATTGGCATAATAAGAGGCATGATTAGATGAAAACGGCCTACGAAGTTTTAAAAGAAAGAGGTTTCATCGAACAGGTAACCGAGGAGGCTTTAATCAAAAAGCTTTTTGCCTCAGGGCAGGTTACCTGCTATATCGGTTTTGATCCCACGGCCACCAGCTTGCATATCGGCAGTCTTGTGCCGATAATGGCGCTGGCGCATATGCAGAAAAACGGAAATAAACCAATTGCTCTTGTCGGCGGTGGCACAGGTTTGATAGGCGATCCCAGCGGTAAAACGGAAATGCGCCAGGTTCTCACCAGAGATCAAATTGACTTCAATGCCCAATGTCTGGGAAAACAACTTTCCCAATACCTTGATTTTTCCGACGGCAAAGCTCTCCTTTTGAACAACGCCGATTGGCTGACAAAAATTAACTATATCGAATTTCTGAGAGACGTTGGCCGTCATTTCAGCGTGAACAAGATGCTGGCGGCGGAGAGTTATAAAATCAGGATGGAAAAAGGCCTGAACTTTATCGAGTTTAATTACATGATTCTTCAGGCTTATGACTTTTTCTATCTGTTTCAGAATCACGGCTGCGCGTTGCAGATGGGCGGCAACGACCAATGGGGCAATATGCTGGCCGGCACCGAGCTGATCCGCAAGATTGCCGCTAAGGATGCCCATGCCGTAACCTTTCCGCTGATTACCACGTCGTTGGGTCAAAAGATGGGAAAGACCGAAAAAGGAACAGTCTGGCTGGACGGCAATCTAACCAAGCCTTATGAATATTACCAGTACTGGGTCAATTGCGATGATGCCGATCTGGAAAGGTTTCTTAAACTTTTCACCTATCTGCCACTCAACGAAATAAGCATTGTCAAAAAACTTACTGATGCTCAACTGAATATGGCCAAAGCGGTGCTGGCCTTTGAAGCTACACGGATAACGCATGGAGAGCAAGAGGCCCAGGCCGCCTGGCGCGCGTCAATGGAAGCTTTTCATTCGCGTCCGGTGGATGCGGATATGTTTCCTTCCAGTACCATTCCCCGCGGAATGCCAGCATCCATATCGGAATCCGTTGGAGTTACCGCCACCTCCGACGCAGATGTAATTAAGGCTATTCCTCATTATAAAATTTCCCGGAAGGAAATGGATGCTGGCATCCAGATTTGCGCGACCTGCGCCAAAGCAGGATTGACGCAATCCATATCCGAGACCAGGCGCCTCATTGAACAGGGCGGTATTTACATCAATGACCGGCAGGTAAAATCCGTTGATGAGAAAATTACTATTGCCGATTTTAATAACAGCGATGAATTGCGCGTGAGAAAAGGCAAGAAAAAATATTTAATCATAAAAATGGATTAATGTGCCCGTTTCTGTTTTCTGCGCCATATCATCTTCACTCCTCAATCTTTGCGCACTTTGCCTCTGAATCTCGCATGCCCTTTTTAAAACGAGAGAATCATAATTATAATGCAAGAAAAAATTGAGAAAAAAAAGAGACCCTTTAAGTTTAAGCGTTCCAATACCTTTGGGAAACCTAAAAACAAGGAGCGCATATCATATTTTAAACCGGAAATCGCATCCGCGCTGAAAAGTGTTCTGGCAAAAATAGGAAAACCGCATCCAACTCCTTTTGTTCCCGATGATTTTCAGATCAAAGCATTGGAGGCGATTAAAAAGACGGATTGTCTGGTCATTGCCCCCACCGGTTCCGGAAAAACATGGATTGCGCGCGAGGCGATTTTATCGGTGCTGGAGAAGGGCGGACGCGCTTGGTATGCCTCGCCCCTGAAAGCACTTTCTAATTCCAAATGGGTGGAGTTCGGCCTGCATTTCGATCCGGAGAATGTCGGCATAATTACCGGCGATACTAAAGAAAATACCGAAGCGCCCATCATTGTGGGCACTACGGAAATACTGCGCAATCAGCTCTATGATGCCATGCATCAGGGTTATGACTTGAATTGCGATCTGGTAATTCTGGATGAAGCTCATTTTCTGGGTGATCTGGATCGCGGAGTTGTCTGGGAAGAGGTAATGACTTATCTGCCTGTGCGCGTCAATTTGTTGCTTTTGTCGGCGACAATCGGCAATGGCGAAGAGATTGCCCAATGGCTGGAATCTATTCGGAAGAAGCCCTGCATTGTGATCAATGAAGAAAAACGTCCCGTGCCCTTATATCCTCTTTTTCTGCATCCTTCCGGGTGTCTGCATCCCTTTTTGGATGGGAAAAAGATTGCGCCGCCTGTTGCCGATTGTTTAAGAAAAGCTAATGAAAGACGCTTCCGCGGCAGGAACATGCCCGATTACATCGGAATTATCAGAATATTAGAGAGGTTCAATCTTTTGCCGGCCATCTTTTTTTTAAAATCACGTGCGGAATGCGATGAGGCGGTAAATGCGCGAGGTTCGCTTCCTCTACTTCCCAACTCCACGGAATTTGACGACTGTCTGTATGACTTGCTGGACCGCTTTCCTTCATTGAGCGGTCATCGGCAATTAAAAGCATTGCGAACGGCAGGCCTTGCCGCCCATCACGGCGGGCAGTTGCCAGCCTGGAAGATGTTTGTGGAAGAAATGATGAATCAGGGACATTTGCGGGTGATCTTTGCTACATCCACTATTGCCGCCGGGGTAAATTTTCCGGCGCGGACTATTGTGCTTTTTAATTCGGATTTATTTAATGGACATGATTTTAATCCGCTTTCGGCTACTGAATTCCGGCAGATGACGGGCCGGGCAGGGCGACGGGGACAGGATAATATCGGTTTTATGCTGGCCATCAGCGGCAGGTTTATGGATTTAAATCATATCCGCCGAATGTTGTTTCGCGCGCCGGAAGATATTTTCAGCCAGTTGAAAAATGATTTCGCCATGGTTTTAAATTTACTTTTATCTCAGACTCCGGCGGACATTCACAAAATATTTGAGAGGTCGCTCGCAGCTTATCAGCAAAATAAGCGACATCAGGGCGCGTCGTCTTCCGCGGCCAAATCGCTTTGGACTGATTTTCAACGGCATTTGCATATTTTGCAGAAGGAAGGATTTGTCAACAGTGATGAACGGCTTACACCAGACGGTTATTGGGCGTCACGTTTGCGTCTCGATTATCCCCTGCTGGTAGCGCAGTGTTTGCGCGAGCATGCTTTTCCTGAAGATAATGAAAAATTTCTTGCCGCCGTAGTTGCTGTCTTTGCGTATGATCGTGACGATGAAATAAAATTGACTGTAAAAGACCCGCCGCCGAAATTGATGCTGTCGTTCAAGAAAGTTATCCTTGCCGTGCGGCCGCTTGCCCATCGTCTGGAAGCGGCAGGATTTGCCACCGCAAAGCTTCATCCATCCGCAGGCATTGCCATGTATTACTGGGCGCAGGGACACAATTGGGAGTCTGTCATCAAGGCCACGGGAATTGCCGAAGGCGATATGGCTTCATTGGTTTTGCGCACAGCTGATAATTTGCGGCAGATAGCCGCGCTTAAAGATACGCATCCGGAAGTTGCCGCTTGCGCTTTTCGGGCGAGGGAGGCGATTCTACGGGAACCGGTACTCTTTTTGTGATACAAAAAGGCTGTTGACCGGGAGCGCATTCCCGCAAGGGAGGCGCAATAATTAATAATAATATTCCTTACCGGAAAAAGCCGAAGGATTTTACAATGTACCCATCTGCTGTGTTGCGCTACAAACCGCACCGCTCAATGTATATTCATATACGCCTCGCGATACGGTTCTCGCGCGCCTTGCATATGAGCATTTTTGAACAACCCGAAAAGATGAAAAAACATAAGAAGGTTGTTATGCCTTCACGGTAGCCTGATGACCGGTGGTGCGCCAAAATGGCGCACAATTAAAACGGTTTTTTCCCTTACCGGGAAGTGACGACTTAGAAGGCGGCATCTTTCAATCAAATCGGTATATAAAATGCCCGCTTTGCATCTGGACATTTGTTTCTTCCTATAATGTTGTTTTTCTTATTTTCCTAATTCACTCAACATTTTAATCCGTAATCAATAAAACAGCGTTTTTTCTCTTTTAAAAAAAATAAATAGCGTTATAATGATACTTGATCCATCGGAAAAAGCGAACTTCGTATATTAATCGTTAGCTGGTAAAATATTTTCAGGAGGAACGATATGCAGCGAAATATTACCGTTAATTTAGGGAATCTGGTTCTTTCACTTTCCGACGCCATGGATTTGGCCAGTCCTTTATTGATACAACATCAACAGAGGACAGCTCTTGTCGTGTGGAAAATGGGGAAAGCCGCAAACTTTTCCGATCAAAGATTGGAAAAAATTTTTATAGCAGCGCTGCTTCATGATATCGGCGCTTTCTCGTTGGAAGAAAAAATCTCACTGCGGAATTCTGAAGTCGAAAATCCCGAAGAACATTGCATTCGTGGCGAGCTTTTGCTCAATAACATACCATGGTTAAAGGACTCGGCAAGAATCATCAGATACCACCACAAAGAGTGGCAGCAATGGGGGGAGTCAATTGAAAACCCCGTTGTTTTTGAGTCACAGTTATTATCTCTTGCCGATAATCTCGAACGCGCAATAAATCGTGAACATTATATTCTTCATCAACACGAAGATATTATTTCCAAGATGGAATCTTTGTCCGGCTCTGCCTTACATCCTCAAGTTGTGGATCTTTTCAAATCGATATCTCATAGCGAAGAATTTTGGCTGGACCTGGTTTCTCCCCGATTGTATTCTATTTTACTTCATGAAGGTCCTTTCCGAAAAATAGAAATAGACTATGCGGATATTTCTATAATAGCCAAGCTTTTTAGAAATATAATTGATTTCCGGTCCCGTTTTACTTCCACTCATTCTTCAGGTGTTGCCGCGGCTTCATCCTTGTTAGCAAAAATCTTCGGATTTACGGACGTAGAAATAGGGCTTATGGAGGTTGCCGGAGATCTGCATGATTTAGGGAAATTGGCAATTCCCAATAGTATTCTGAATAAACCTGGAAGCCTTACAAAAGAAGAGATGTCTGTTATGAAATGTCACACGTATTATACTTACCTTGTGATTAATAGCATTGGCGGACTTAAGCAGATTGCGGAATGGGGTGCTTATCACCATGAAAGACTTGACGGTTCCGGATATCCCTTTCATTGCACAGCAGCCGAGCTAAGTACCGGAGCACGAATAATGATGGTCGCGGATATATTTACGGCACTGGCTGAAGACCGGCCATACCGGAAAGGAATGTCCAAAGAAGGAATTATTCAAATTATAAAACAATTTTCCGATAATCGCCTTTTGGATACCAGAATAGTTAATCTCCTTTTTGAGAATTACAACGAGATTTTTTCCTATGTAGCTGAAAAACAGGTTGTTGCCAGGGAGTTCTACGAAAAACAATTTTCTTTTATACATTAACGATCCATATTTTGGATTATCAATGATTGAGTAAATAGCAACCTCATGAACTCTAGCAAGAATTCCCATTGCGCTCCATTGCCAACCAGTTATGCGGAGCGTTCGATCTTTCAAATGGTAATCCTCAATTCTAATAACTGCCCGATACTGAGATAAGTAGGGTATGCCGTGTAA
>PLGI01000167.1 GCA_003139775.1 Syntrophaceae bacterium
CAATGTTATCTTGTTTTTTTGAAAATCTGGCACGCAAATTTCATTAGTATAAAAGCAAATAAACACATTACCCAGGAGGTAACAGATCATGAAAAAGACATTAGCAACAATGATGGCGGCAGCGGCAATAGTTCTTTTAACGGCAACTTTCAGCTTTGCAGAATACACAGCAGCAGGAGTAACCAATTTCCCCTTCTTCCAACTTGGTTGTTTAATCATTGGTGGGTTGATCATGGTTTCTTTAAAACGCAAATATGATAAGATGTATGTTAGCGAAGTGGTCGGGATCTTTGCTTTGTATATGCTTCTGATGACTCTTTTCACCAGCCCGGTTATTGAAACCGTAAAGACATTTGTCAGCTAAAAAGGTAGCACAAAACGTATATAGAACAAGAAATGGCAAAATAGATATAGCCGCTACAACAAACACATGATCTGTTTGTTTATATGCCCCCTCAATGCTTATATGGATTGAGGGGTTTTTTATTATCTTGAAAAACTATCTTTTTACAAAGTATCCGTAGTGGATAGTTATTCAATTTAAGGATTACTGGTGAAAATCTGTTATCTATCCCTCAGTTTATTCAAGTAATCAGCAGTGTAGCGACGATTCTTTTTTTAAATTGTCTTCAGCACCAATTTGTCCACAGTAAAGCGTGGTCTTGCCTTGGGTGACTGATCAGGATGTCCCACAGGCAGAAGCACTACCGGGTAAATACTTTCGTCCAGTGCCAGAAACTTTTTTACCTTGTCGCGATCAAATCTTCCCAGCCAGCAACTACCCAGACCCAGATCAACGGCCTTAAGGACAATGTGTTCTATAGCAATCGCCACATTCATGGAAAGATAGGCTCTAACCGCTTCTGCATCCATAATCGGACTTACAGCTGATGGATCATTCATATCCATATCCACGCCTTCAAAAGCGCCCTCTTTCTGCAGTTCTCCGACACGCCGATCTCTTGTTGTTATGGCCGTCAGGTCGGCACAGCACACAAAAATAACCGATGCCTTGACAATAAACTTATAGGGCGTACACTGGCCAAGAGCCTCTTTGGCAGCCTGTGATTGCACAACAATAAAGCGTGATGGTTGAAGATTTGATCCCGAAGGAGCGAGCCGTGCGGCATTCAGAAGCAGTTGAACTGTATCTGCTGAAATATCCTCCTGCCGAAATTTACGAATACTCCTGCGTGAAGCTATAACATCTGATAATTCCACTGTACACCTCCATTAATAAATCTTTTATTTCTTCTTCAAAGAAATTCCCTCTCGGATGAATGTCGGAATTTCCAGCAGTTCATCATCTAATGGAGAATCACTTGTCTTAGATTTTTTTCTTTCCTGAATAGTCTTCCCAAAAGCCTTAAAATGCACCTTGTTTATAATCTCTTTTAATTCTTCATAATCTAATACATTCAAAGCTCTGGCCGCAGCCATATAACCTTTAATATATTGCTTCCGTTCCTCAGATACAGAATTCTTGAGTTTGATTTCGTTGTAATGTTCCCATAAAATATGGGATAATATATCAAGGTAGCGTTCTTTATTAGTCATGGTTCATATAACTCCTTTGGAGAGGTTTTATTTTTATCCTGTATTTTTTAATTTGCTATCTTCTTGTTTTGCTTCTTCCTGCTTTGATCTTGCCTTGTTAAACTCATGCAGCAGTTCGTTTGATTGATTTAACAATCGCGAAGCTTCTCTCTCCAACTTTTTCATTCTCTTTTCAAGGGCATCATCTTCCAACTCTTGCTCGGTAATATCATCTTCAATTTCATTGCCAGTCTGTTTTGGGGCAAGTTTCTCCGCCATATAATTATTTTCCTTATATTTGATTACTTTCCCACCGTGATCCTTATCCTTAATAAATGCAGCTTCCAGAATGTCTTTGGTCACTTGATAAATTTTATTATCCTTACTTGCTCTTGATCCAGCTACATTTAATATTTTTATCTTACTCTTTTCGATCCAATTATTCAATGAACCTGCCGCTTCTGTTATTGTTGTATTGTTCATATCCAGATGAAGACGTGGTTTATGATGTTTGATAGTGAATGTTCGTGTCAGAGCAGATCCACCAGTAAGGTTCCCATGAGATACAATAACAGTCCCATCGGAATCAATAACATTTTGTTCTGTCCTTTTGTCATAGCTGGTAGTTTCCATTTCCTGAAGATGATATTGCTCTGGAAGTTGACCTCCTTCGGTTATTCTTCCCTTTGGTATCCAGCCACCATGAGGGATATTGTTATCGATGGCAAAATCTAGAGTTGCTCTGTCAGCACCGGTTTGTCCACCCGAAATTATTTTTATAATCATTAAACAACTCCACTTATTTTATTATCTTCCTGAATATGTATCGTATTCTAATTAAACTGTCTGAAATTTAATTATTTCTTTTCCCGAATAAGCTTCAGTTGACCTAAGTGCCTCCATTCATCAACGTTCTTTCTTAGATCATTTGATGGTTCATCACCATGAATGAGTAGTACCCTTTTACCGATTGACTGAAGATATGTAACCAAATTTATTATATATTACTATAATCACAATATTTGTTCTATATTTTATCACGATTATTGATAAATGATTTACCATCTTCAATCTGGACACAGTCACTCACCATTTGTTGTTATCACTAAATTCCCGATAGTATTTTTAGACGTTCTTTAGCATGTGATACAACCTCTTGATTAAACGCATTTGGGTAGCGCACTATAACGGCTTCGAATGTTAGGTCATGCATACCCATTTCCGCTAGAACTTTATAACCAGCAGGTTCAATATTTCTGTTTACCGCTCTCTCTGCCGCACCAATTATCCCGTGGTTTTTTATCATCTGCCATGTTCGTGAAGCACGTGTATGTTTCTTGTTTTTTTCAAACAGCACTTCCTCATAAGCATAAAGCACTTTAAGTAATTCATACTCAACATCGCTTTTACTTCCATGGGAAAGCGCTCGCAGTTCAACGGCACGACGGCGTGCTTTTTGCGCAAGGGCGGGATTTCTGTCTCGCACATTTGTCGCGAGCTGCATACATTCTGCAGGGGTTTTAAGTTTGTGCACCACGTCATCCATTTTTAGCCTCTTGTTTTTATTTAATTACGCTAAAATCGGGTTAATAAGAACTTCTCTTTTTTTTAATGAGTTGAATATTACCATAGCACTATTAAATTTTTTTAAAAGAGGAAAATACACCTTCTTATTTATTACGGTAATCAATAAGTTGCTTCAAATCATTTAACTCGATCGATCCACCTCTTAACCTTCCTATGCCTTTCCCGACACTCTGGATGGTGGTTTTCTTTTTAGAATGGGTGGCTTCTTTGAAACAATAATCGGTGGTAGGTTAAGATCATAATATGCATATCTAACGTTAAAAGAGATCCGGACATATTATCGGCAGTACTAAAAAGAATAGAAACTCAGACAAAATATTGATGAATTAATTCAAAATTAAATCATTTTGGAGAAAAAACGCATTAATTAAATGCTAATTAAATATAAAAAAATATTAAATAAGTCGAATATCATTGAGGAAAAGGCAAAAAAGGCCACTTAAAAAAGGGGTGAAGGGTCAAGAATCTATTTAGGCTTTTTTTATGAAAATATGCGATCTATTAAAATAACTTTTTAAAAGAAAATATTTGAACAGAACGCCTACACATTATTAGGTTTGGTAGAAAAATATTTTTGCCGATTTATGGCGTCAAGCAAGTTTCTCAGTCCTGATTTCCTATAAGATTTATCTATCTCTTCCCGATAAAATTTTGCATTTAAAGTACAATTGTTAGTTACATCTCTCATATGTAAATGACGTAATCGCCGTAACATATAGTGATTTAATCTTTCTGCTTGACTAAGTATTGCCTTCGAATCTATTCCTGCCGGTAATTTGAAGAGTTCACCTATGCCATACCGTCTTGAATAGCGCCATTCGTTGCCTTTCAAGTAAAAACCGAAGAGTCCATTAAGCTTCGATATAATTTTTGTGATTTTTTTGTCTGTCGATATTTCAGGTAAGGTATCGGTTCTGAAATTACCACCTTCGGTATATTCCCGGATTCTCTCTTTTATTTTATACAATGTTTTATATCTGATCCGAACGACAATTTCTTCATTCTTCCCGGAATAGTTATAACCACAAAAATCCATGCTCGTTTCACAAAAGCTGCCAATAAAGCCTTTATCATCGTCGGGATTGAAAATGTTGACCTTATACCTTTCATCATAGAACGATGAAATCTGCTTCGCCGGGTAAAGATCACAGAGGTCTCCACCTTTATCTTTTATAATAGATGCGAGTACAGTTTCAATCTCTAGGTAATCATTCTTATTCATCAAGCAAAAAGCGAAATCCTCCCCGGAACGTACAAATAGTGTAGAGATTTTACTAGTCAGTTCACGTTCAATTTGAGAGAGGATTAACTCGGCAAACAATTGATTTATGGGGCTTCCACTGCATCTATGTTGGGGGACCTTTTGATACGATGATAACAAATTATTTATTAGGACAATATCTTCTGTATCCATATGCTTTTCTAATATATGTATGAAAATATTTTTCGCTTTTTCTAAATCATATGATTCGCCAAACTTTTTAATGTCGGTAGAGTAATAATAATTACATCCTTGCGAGAGAGCCTTTTTTATGAATTCAGAAGTTGTCTGAATATTTTTTATTTGTGATTTTACTGGAATTAGCTGGTTATCTTGATTTAACTTTTCTTTGATGCAATGTGCAACCAACAAATGAATTAAATGATCAACTCTATTCAAGACTATAATTTGACGGTAATCATCTGCTTGGTCGGGAGTTTTCTTTGTTACTCGGGGACCATCGATACGATAGTCTTTTTTTATCCATAAGGTTTGACTTCGACCGTGCTTATAGTTTTTGCATAATGAGCTTATGACGTTCCTTACATAACCAAACATATGGTGACTGGAAGCGGGAAAGATTGTTTCGCAATCTTTAATAGTTATCCCGTATCGATTTCTAAATCGATAAGTATTCGGAGTATCCTTTCTTAACCGGTCTTTTATAAACTTATCATAGTAATCTTGTTTGAGTAATGATTTAAAGAGAATCATAAAACAGGAAGGACACCCCTATAGGTTTATTTTACTTAATAAGCGCTTTGAAATAAAGTAAATCCCAAGGATGTTGCCTCCCTGTTTGAAAAATATAAATCATAATGCTATCATTCTTTACGAGGTAATATTGTGTTTATGAATATCATAAACGCTAAATGTTAAAAAGAATATTTTCGATAAAATATTTTTAGGCTTTTTTTCCATAATCATGGGATAATAACTATTTGAACTATCCGTGTGTGTGCTGACATACAGCTCACAGAAGTCTCGTTTCAGACGATCCTCGCATGTTTGGACATGTTTTACACACAACAATTGGAAGAATAAAAAACGATGTGGCTTTATTTTAAAATAGGTTTCTTCCTTTAGAAAGTAAAACATCAACCTAAATACATATTTAATACTTGTATTGCCTTCAATAATTTGTATTAGTGTGAAACTCAAATTTCAAAAACGCAATGAATATTGCGGACGCTTCGAATAAAATACATATAACAAATAGTACTGTTTCATAATACTCGTTTATCAAGGATTTAGCCTTACATAG
>PLGI01000078.1 GCA_003139775.1 Syntrophaceae bacterium
TTCTGCCATATATTCCTCCTCTTAAGGTAATAATATTCATATATAATGTCCATGCCTGGTGGGCCGTCACATCACCAAGTTCCGTAGCTATTAAAAGCCTGTTCCAGCGGGAAACACTGGGTGGAGGCTTTTTAACAAGAACAGACAATACACGTATATTTACGGTGACGTCCTGACCGGGGCATGTCTAATAATCCATCAACACCATCGACAGCAAAACATTTTTTCCATTTTGTCACTACGCTTGGATTAACACCCAGACTTTTCGCGATAGTCGATCGTTTTTCACCAGCGACAGTTTGTAGAATAATAATTGCGCGTTTGGACAAGCGACTTTCAGTTTTATCTTTGTGAATCAAGCTTTCAAGAGCAATCGGAGACAAATCTATGAGAGCCTCGCTATCCTTATCTATAATGACCTGGGACATCTCCAGATAGCATGTAGCTGATTATGGCATTCGATATCACCTGTCAATGATAAATTATTAAATCCCGATTTCTTATGCTTTTGCTAGCACACAAAGATATGTAGATTTTGATTATTGACATCAGTCTAGACTTGCGCAAAGGAATCTGAATACAGCAAACAACAAAAACATGAGAGATTATTTCTTTTCCTCTTGGATAATAGCATTGACAGGACACTGCTCTGCACAGGCACCGCAATCCATACAAAAAAAAGGGTCAATGTGATATTTTTCAGAACCTTCGCTAATTGCATCCACTGGACATTCATCTTTGCAGCTCCCACAAGAAATACAATCATTAGTAACACAGTGAGCCATTTTTTCTCTTTTCCTCATCTTCACAGTGGTCCGTTGATTAGTCTAAACATAACCACCGGGCCACTGTATCTATCGGGATCGTTATTTTACAACCCAAAATTCCCATTCACAGCTTTTGTCTTTGTCAATTCTTTTAGTACGCTTGTATGCAACACTAGGAATGGCTTTCCATGTCTCCTCCATGAATGCATCGCATTGTTTTACACAGCATTCTACACCAAGCCCCAACTGTACGAACATCTTCTCTGTTGGACAGACCAGTGTTTGAGCAAACCCTCTATCACCGTCAACCCATACCTTATATTGTTCCCCCAGGATATCGCCACTCCGTCCTGTTTCAAGCAGCAGCGAATACAAGTCATCTGGCGCAATGCCCTTCTTTTTTAAATAGGCTTTATATAGGCAAGCTGTATGAATTCCCTTCTGCCGTCCCCATTTAATAGCCAAATCCTTTGCCTTATCAATCCCATATTCTTCAGCAAGAATTTCTATCCACCATTGAAAATAACTATGGAGTACTTGCAGTCTTCTTTCAGCCAGCAAATCACTCGGTATAATCACACTTGGGATGTCTCGCCTTTTATCTATTACATCATTTATCATATTTTCTCCTTGGTGCTTAGATTGTATCTTATTACTTCTTAAGTTTTCATTGAGATATTCTGCTGTCGATAGGCTCAATTCAGAAGATAGAGTCTGCAACCATGGGCTGCAGACTCAGCATCGCCCTCTGAACAGAAACGCTTATTCCCATCCACCTATACCCGGTTCTTCCATTAAACCCCAAGCAATCTTTTGGCCAGCTTCATTGCTTCCCATTAGACTATAGGATGTCCGAGGGCACCTGTATTTCTTGTATAGTGCCCGGATACAATCTGAAAATTTTTTCTCCTGATCACCCTCGACCGTAACTACTTCTTGTGTGATTTCCTCGATTTTACTGTGTATGGTATTTTCCATTAGCAGTCCGTCTTTCATTTCCCGCTTCTCGATTTTCTCATAAGATATCACCATACCGAATTGCTTCCCTATCTTCTCCAAATCGATTTTCCTGATTTCATCGAGAGAATCCCCGGGAAAGTATCTAAGTTTCGTCATAATTTTTGTCATAACTCTATCTCCTTATTTAGCTAAATATTCTCTGTATTTTTGTGATTTGATCTTTCGCTCATCTTTCGTCCGCAGGAAATAATCTTTAGAAGGGGCTATGTGATATGCGAAATGGTTATAGGCTACATTCAGTTTGAAGCGGAAATCTTCCCAAGATTTCTCATCAAACTGCACTTCGATTTTTCCGTCGGCCAAATTCAGTTTCCCACGCATTCCACATGTCGGACATTCAATTGTCTCCCGATCCTTCAACACGCGCAGTAAATTGTCATGGCAGGAGGGACAGATGCCCTTTTCACCTCTGTATGTGAAATCTTGATTCCTTACGGCCACGGCGAGCTCTCGCCCCATACGGTCGGCTAAATCCAATGCATCCTGATCCAGAACTACTTCGGATATTCCTTGCGTACAGACTGCAGCTTGATTGATTTTATCCAGGCACATTACATTAAATAAGATACTTGCCTGCATGAAAACATAAGGGATCCATCCTCGCGTCGCATAGGGAACGATAACGGAAGCCGGCTTTCTTTTTAAACCGACCTGATTGTGGCCCCTTATCCAGCAGCGATCGATGAGCTGCTTAACAATAGCGGTCAATTCGAGGAAATAGCAGGGCGCCCCCAAAATGAGACCATCACACGCATCCACTTTAGCAAAGATTTCATTTGTATTATCCTTCACCTGGCAAACATTGTCTTTAAAAAGACAAAGCCCGCAGCCCCGACAAGGCCCAATGTCATAATCCGTCAGGTTCAGAATCTCCACTTCGGCTCCTTCCGCCTCCGCCCCCATTAAGGCCTGCTTTAAGAGAACCTCCGAATTACCATACTTACGTACACTTCCGTTTAAAGCTAAAATCTTCATAAAAATCTCCTTCTCTGAAATCTGTTTATTTTAGAAGAACTTCTTAATCGCACTGTTGACCTTTTGGGATGATCTTGTTCGATATCTGAATTTAAGCCAGCTTCATCACGCATGTCTTTTAGACATCTGAGTAAAACTTCACGTAACATGAGAATGGCTTCCTTATTCCCGCACCAACATTAATCAAAACGGATTCATTTTTGTAATTACATTCACTAATGTAGATCACTAGATTACATTCCATTCTTATTTGCTCACTTGTAATGCAATCCATATGCCACGATTAATTATTTACATATCAACATGATATTATACATAATATTAATGAATAAAAAGAAATCATGGTGGTTGATATCCAACATATTGTGTATTAACACACATTTTATCGCATGCTGTTTTTGACAAATAAATCTACTTTCTATATTCATTGATTTTTTTGTTTTATTTATCAGGAAATTATGCAAATAGACTTAAATCTAATTAAATCTCTCAACATGCATGCGTTCAACTTTTTTTCGTTAATCTCCTATTTCATTAGTCTATTTTTCATTGATGTGGCGTGCCAATGCTTTTATGCAAGCGCAACTATCCAGTTTTATAATGCTAATGTTCTTGTTATTAAAGGAACGATATTGGCCCATCCGATAATCCAATATATTGCGTTTACAACTCCAATATATTGGATTATCATTGACAAGTAAATCTTTTCCAGTATAGTCGAGAGAAGAAATAGGCAGTCTATGAAGAGACATTCATGCAAACTTATAAAAAAATAATTGACTCTCTCACTACGGATAAACTTAATTTTTTTTCATTAATTGCTTTTTTCAATTGCCGTTTCTCAATTGATTGGCTTGTCGCCATCTTGGGAAAAAAGGCTTCGGAAATCCTTTTACTCCTTGAAGACGGCGTCGAAAAGGGATGGCTTGAAAAAAAAGAAGGCGGTACCTTCGATTTTAAAGACACCAAAATCAGTGAGGAGTTAGTGAATAGGTTACCCCTAACCGAGAATGAATCCTTTCACAGGAAAATAGTGGAATATCTCGTGGAAGAATTTCCAGACAATAATGAAGAGCTTCTTCCTCTTAGTCAGCATCTTATGAATATTAAATGTAATGCTAAATTATGCAAGCTGCTAATGGAAGCAGGAGACATGTATTTGAAATCCCTCCAAACAGAAGAGGCCCTCAAATACTATTCTAAGATTTTAGATGATTTATCGAATCAAGAGGGTGTCGAAGATGATGAACTATTCATCACGGCAGCCATCCGGTATTCTAAAAATACTACATCACCGATGCACAATTGTTTGACGATTGTTTCAGTTCTCAAGGAAGCCCTTGCCAGGGCTTCCAATTGCCACAATGAGAGCTACCAAGCTCTTCTTTACATGCATTTGGCCAAAAATGAATGGCTGTGTTCGAATGATAAAGAAGCCTTGAAACATTTTGATCAAGGCTGGGCGCTGACATCGAAACTGGATCAACCTTCTGTCTTGCGCTCGACGCAAACCTTTGCAATTTATTTTTCTTTTTGGCAGGGTCGCTTTCTGGAAGGGATTAGTAGCTACGAGAAATTCGTGCCAGATGTTCAGATATACCCTGAAGGACAATTTCCTCTTCTGGCAACTCTTTTTGTCGGATATTGCTATGCCCAGATTGGACAAATAACCCAAGGTGTAGGCATGCTCGATGCCATCTATGACCAATGCCAGAAAAAAGGTGACTCATTCCTATCGGCTTACGCGAGGCAATCTATTGGGATCATCATGCTTGATATGGGAAAGACAGACGAGGCTCTTGAGATCATGGAACCCTGGGTAAAAAGGGCCCAGAATGAACATAATGACTGGGCATGGATTGGTGGAGAATTGGGACTTGCGACTGTTTATTATCGGAAAGGCGATTCCAAGCAGGCCATTGATCATTTGGAAAGATACGTCAGGGCAAGCGAACAAGTTCAAATTAATCATCGGTTCTTTTCATATTTATTCGAACTTTGCTTCGCCATCAAGACTGGCAAACTTCCTCCCGTCAAAGGCCTCTCACTCGACAAGGAAATCAAGGAATGTATTACCGGTAAAAATATTTACCTCAAAGGTTTGGCATATAGATATAAAGCCCTTCTACAAAAACAAGAAGGCGTCTCCAGTGAAAAGATTATTCAGTTACTTCATAAATCCATCACTTCCTTGACAGAATCAGGGCACCAACTTCAGTTGGCAATCACTCAATTCGAAATGGCGCGGCAATACTTGCTTTTGGGTATTATGGATAAAGCGAAAGAAATGGCTTTAGCTGGTTCCAAAATTCTTTCGTTTCTGAATGAGGACTTGATTCCACTAGATATCAAGAATATCACTCAAGAGATATCGCATAAAGATGATCTTCTTGACGATATTTTGAAAATGAGTCAGGAAATTGTGACAATTCGTGATAATAATGAATTGTTTCAAAACATCATTTCTCGTGTAAACAAAATCACAGGAGCGGAAAGAGGCGCCATTTTCTTGTTAGAGGAGAATTCCTCACCTCCTATCTTTCGCCTGCGGGCGTCGAAGAATCTGACCTCTGAACAAGTTGATGAACAAACTTTCAATGCCTCTTTGGAAATGATCAGTGAAGCTGCAAGAAATCGAAAAGGCATCATTCAGGAAACGAATTTGTCCGGTCAAGTAGACCTCAAGAAAAACGATATACTCTCTCGCATTTGTGTTCCATTGATCCTTAGGAATGAAATTATCGGCATCCTATACAATGACAACCGCTTGATCAAAAGTGATTTTAGCGAGGCAAATCTGAGAATACTAGAGTATTTTGCCTCTCAAGTTGCCATTGCTTTGGATAATGCGTTAAGCTATGAAAAAATTCAAAGTCTGAATCAGAAACTCAAGGCAGAAAATCTTTATTACGTGGAGCAACAGAGGCGAAGTAATAATTTTGAAGATATTATCGGAAAAAGCGATGGAATCGAAGAAGTTTTGAGAAAGATAGAACAAGTTGCCAATACGGATTCCACTACTGTTTTAATATTAGGCGAAACTGGTGTTGGAAAGGAAATGGTAGCACGAGCAATCCACCGATGTAGTTCCCGTCAGGATAAATCCTTCATAAGTGTCTTCTGTAATGCGCTGTCTGATTCATTGTTACCGAGTGAGCTTTTTGGTCACGAAAAAGGTGCATTTACAGGGGCAACTAATAAGCGATTAGGAAGGTTTGAATTAGCTGATGGTGGGACTCTCTTTTTAGATGAAATCGGTGATCTTCCGCTAGACATACAAATTCGTTTACTAAGGGTTCTGCAAAGCAAAGAATTCGAGAGGGTCGGTGGAAGTGATCCAATATTATCAGATTTCCGATTGATTGCAGCGACAAACCGAGATCTTATGCAAGAGGTAAACACAAAGAAGTTCAGATCAGATCTCTATTACAGAATAAACGTTTTCCCAATATTGGTGCCTCCACTGCGTGAGAGAAAGGATGATATACCACTTCTTGCAGAGCATTTTCTTAAATCCATCGCTGTCAAAATGGGAAAGACCTTTCCTGGTATTTCCCATGAGGCCATGAATATATTGATTCAGTATAATTGGCCAGGGAACATAAGAGAATTGAGAAATGTTATTGAAAGAGGAGTGATCCTCAGCGATAATATTAATTTTAGATTGCCCGAGCTTAATAGTAATCTTACCCCTGTGGCTGTTCCGAATGAAAACAAGAATGCTACCTTAAAGGACGTTGAATACCAGCATATTCTAAATGTCTTACAAAAAACCGGATGGAAAATTCGTGGACAAGGAGGTGCAGCTGAACTTCTTGATATTCATCCATCAACGCTGGACTTTCGCATAAAGAAGCTCGGGATTCAGAAACCTGATAAATAAGACCATCATTGAATTTCACTATTTAAATCTTACGTGGAGATGATGGATATATGGGTTCCCATCATCTCCACAATGTATAGTTATAATAAATCCTAGTTGTAATGCAACATAGATAATGAGATGACCAATTTATTGAAGTGTGTGGTTGCAATTAATTTTTGCATGACAACTAGAAAATGATATTAGTTGCCCGATGATTCAAATCCAAACATTATGCGAAGGGTCTTCTTCTCAATCTTATTCAACGCGTTGCGAGGCATCTTCTCTATGATTTCAAGCCGCTCCGGATGTTTGTAAACTGCGATATCTTTACGTTTGATAAATGTATTGATCTCTTCTAGACAAACTGTTTCGCCTGGTTTAGGCACCACACAGATACAGACTTTCTCTCCCAGGCGCTTGTCAGGACAGCCAATAGCAGCCACATCCGCCACTTTGGGATGTTCCCCTACCAGGTTTTCAATCTCTTCAGGACTAATGTTCTGTCCACCACGGATAATCAAATCCTTATAGCGTCCTTTGAAAAGATATTTATCAAGTTTTTCTCCCTCAATCGAAAACAAATCACCGGAACTATAAAACCCTTCACTATCGAAAACCTTGGCGGTAAGGTCTGGTCGCTTCCAGTAACCGGCAAAGATACCGGGTCCCCGGTAGCAGAGCTCTCCGGGAATACCTGCCTCCGTTATCGTTTTCCTTGTTTCCGGATTGACTATTTTCGTCTGGACTGAATCCCTGACGATGCGACGCCAAATATCGTTACTTATTTTTTCGAGATTCTTCCATTTGATACCCTCTCCCCCGAAACGAGGAAAATAGACGGCGCGATCATCCGGGTCATCGAAGAATAGTGTGGAGGTGATAATACCCAACCCCTCATTTGATGCAAATTCATTCACGATTTCCATATCGTAAGCTTCCCTGTATTTTTTAACAATCCAGGGCGGTAGGGGTGAACCGCCTGTCGCAACGACCTTGAGGCTACTCTTGTCCAGTTTATTCCATTCCGGGAATTGATCCAGCATGACTAAAAGGGCCGGCGGCGCCATTGTATAATAAACTTTTTCCCCTGGAATTTGCATTAGATAGGTTGCGGGATCAAAGGGATGATGCAAAACCAGTTTACCGCCGTTGACAATCCAAGTCATGAGTGCTGCTCCGATGCCCGCCATGTTAATTAAAGGGAAACTGGCCAAGATTGTGCACTCAGAGGGAAGCCTGCAAATCGCTGTGTTCAGCGTTCCTATGATGATCCAATGATTGTGACTCCGTGGAACCCCTTTGGGATCTGCCTCGGTTCCGGACGTCCAGCAGATAGTAAGAACCTCATTCGGCCCTGATTGCCTGCCTTGCAGAAAATCCTGAGTATATCTCGCCTCCAGAGGAGTTTCCAGTATCTTCTCGAAATTGAGCGCCCAGGGGGGAATTTCTTCCCCGGGGCCAACTGCTATTATGGTCTTGAGTTTCGGGTATTTGACCATGATGTCCTTTATCATGTCGATGTGACAAAATTTGTTGAAATTTGTTGTTGTGATAAACAGAGAAACATCACAATAGCGGAGAGCAAATTCAACTTCGTGTGTTCTGCTCAACATCCCGATAGGTGTGACAATTGCACCAACCCGTGCCGCGGCAAAATAGGTCACTATTAACTCAACAATATTGGGAAGCTGAACGGCAATGATATCATCCTTTTTAATTCCTAACTCTGACAAGGTGAGAGCCAAGCGATCTATCGCTGTTAAGAGTTGTTTATAGGAGTATCGCTTCGGTTGTCCACCAACAATCGTGGATCTATTATAGGGATCGATCAGCGCTTCCGCGTTGGGAGATGTTTTGGCATTCTTAAATAACAGGTCAACTATTGTCTCCTTACCCCAATACCCCCTTTCAGTATAGTTTTTGATTTGTTCATCAGGTACCAATTGCATATCAAAACCCTCCATAATAAAATGTCATATTTATCAGATATTTCGATAATCGCTCATACCGGACGATTATCCAACGAGCCACGTCGATGAATTTTTACATACTGTAATTGTTCGCACCCTCGAAAGTTTTGGTTAGTTCGTTTGATTCAAAAGCTTATCCCAGGTATTTTTTCTGGACACCTTTCAAGATATCTTCTGCTTCGTTAACCATCACTTGCACCAGATCATTGACCTTGGGCATATCATTAATCCGTTGGGCCGCTTCGCCTGCTGCCAGCATGGCCTTTTCCATGTTGCCCTCATAAACAGCCTTGAAGGATTCGAGTTCGTACTCGATCAGAGACATATCCATAGTGGACCAGTCGTCTGGTGTTCCCAAGAAAACGCCGGGCGATTTCTTCAGGGTATTTCTGGCATGCTCCTCACTCCGGGACGTCTTCAACCACCTGGCCGGACCGACAAAGCCGCGGGCAATGATTGTTCCCCGGTCGCCAGCGGCGACCACACTTTCTTTCCATAGCTGATGAAAATCGCTTTCCTGTGTTGCCAGGAATCGAGTCCCCATAGATGCACCGTCGGCACCAAGAACCAGTGATGCGGCCAGTGTTTTGCCGTCACAGAATCCACCCGCACCGCATACCAGGGTCTTTTCATCGGAAACGGCGTCCACAACGGCGGGAAGAAGAATCATGGAATGAATAGGTTCCCAGGACGTGTGGAATCCACCTTCATGTCCCGAAGCCACGATCACGTCAACGTCCGCTTTCTTGCAGCGCTGGGCTCCCTTGACCGACGGAATGACATGCATCCACGTGAACCCGGCATTCTTGATCTTGTCACGCCAAGGCACGGGATCGCCCGCAGAAGTAAAGATAACCTTGAAGTGATTCTTCATGCCGGGAGTTTTTTCCCGCACCTGAATGGCCGTATCAATGATGATCTGCGCTTCTGCTGCCAGTTCCGCGGACACCATGACATTGATTCCGAATATGCCGCCCTTGTCCTTCGTGAGACGATAAGTCCGTTTTAAGACCTTTTCGATAACCTTGGGCAAATCATCATCGGGTGAAGCCTCGCTACTTTTTATAAAAGCATCGTAGACGAAGGGCCACAGTTCTTTGCTGCACAACCCGCTCGTGGACAACAAGCCAAGGACCCCGGCTTTTGCCGCGGCTACACAGAGGTTATTATTGCTGAAGGGGCCCATCCCAGCCTGGATAATCGGATATTTGATTCCCACTTTGTCACAAAGTCTTGATTTAATCATAAAACATCTCCTTAAATTTGATTTTGAAAAATGATCCTTTCACTGCATATTTTGCAATTGGGCTTTAACTTACCTATTGAGAACAGGTGTTAATAACAAAAATTGATGTAACTCCAAAGTGATGCATCCTCTGTTTTTGCATTAGATATCCTCTCGCTTTTGATTTTGATAAAAATCAATTGTATCATTTCATGATAGCTAGCAATTGACATGCCAATTGGTTAACAAGCCCGAAAATACTAGTTTATTTTGGAGGCAGGGGAACATAAGGGATAAAAGTTTTCGCGAATTACACAACATGCCATACATCGCTCCAGCATGCTGTGTATTTCCCTCGCCTATTTCCAGTTATGACAAATTAATAATGTGAATTGTGTTCGTTACGGATTCAAAGAGAGTGTATCAGTGAAAAATCCTAGATGCTTTGATTACAGGAAGCAAGAAATCTTCAAGATGAAATAACATTACCTGATAATTCTTCGCAACTTTTAACCTGTATTCAATGAACAATCGCCTATCTTATACAATATACAACCAACAAAAGATCTCTTTTTCCAGAATACTCAGGAAGGTTTTAGATGTCGCGCGAGGGACGACTGGACTTGTGCCGCTGTAGTACCTGTGATGGAGACTTTTTTATCTGCCAACGCGCTTAATGCTTCATAGATCTTTGCCTTTGGTGGCATCTTCCATGTTGACATATTTATCTTCTTTCCAATCAATCGTATAAGTGGTGAAGATTGAATAATTGATGGTTAGTTCATGTCATGTTGATGGTGTGAATCTTCAGTAGAAATTCTTTGAACTTCTCCTTCGTTGTCTCTTTTATTGACTCAA
>PLGI01000088.1 GCA_003139775.1 Syntrophaceae bacterium
CAGGGGGAAACTTCCCTAGCGTGTATCAATTATATTGCGCCGTCTAGCAAAAGATATGAAAGTAATACCGATGTGTTTCATCTGGCTTCTGTTGATAAAATCAAGCTGATAAAAAGTCAGATTATAGATGACATAATAAGGCCTCTCAATAACCCTGATTTGCTCCGGGACCTGATCGTTAACGGTGATGTAATTGTAAGTCATCTCGAACAATCATTGGAACCTAATGAACTGGAACAGATGTTAATAAATTCACTGCCGGCATATACCGTTGTGCCCGTTTCGCAGGCTGTTTTTGAGGCATATAAGGAAATCAAGGATGAACTCGGGCCGGATCAAGATGATTCGATAGCTCAACAGATCTGAAGAATCCGTCAACAAGCTTCGCCTGTTCATAAAGACAAAGTTATTGCAGAAGAAAGATATGACAATCCATGAAGTAAAACATCTGGCCTGTCTATTAAGGGCAATGGGGAAACTCACGGATTTAGTTCATAAGGAACCTCTAGAAGATGAAATCCTGGGTATAATATCAGATTTATTGAAAGGAAGGATAGGTCTTTTAAAATTTATTAAAGCAGATATTAATGAAGAACAGTTGGAAATCATATATGCCTGTTTATCAACCTTGAGTAAAATAGGAGGATCAAAATCAAGGACATTTTTAAATACAATATCACGAGGAGATACTATGTTATCAAAGATTGCCCATGAAGCAATAGAAGAATTGGACAAAAAATTTATTTAACGATTAAACTAGAATGGTATTACCATCCCTTCTTCCACATATCATCATCGTCATATATTTTTTCATCGTCAGAAGCTTCCTGAGCATCAAGCTCACTGTCGCGGGTCACTTGCTTTGCTTTTTGCGCGAAATATTCACGGTACCATTCATGAGCAGTGATCATGGACATAACTTCACTGGTGCCTGTCCAGATGGAAGCCAGACGGACATCGCGGTAGATGCGCTCAACTGGAAAAACATTGGTATAGGCAATGCCGCCCATTACCTGCATGGAATTATGGACGATCTTCTGACATGATTCGGTGATAAATTTTTTGCTCTGCGAAACCATTCGCCGTATTCTGTTCATATCTGCGCCCGCGTCCACCGCCCGGGCGGTAACATAGGCCATAGCCCGCGCGGCATCCAGCAGCATTATGGCTTCAGCAATTTGAAAACTCACGCCTTCAAACTGATTAATCGTCTGACCGAAGGCTTTGCGTCTCGATGTGTAGTTCGTGGCGATATCGAGAGCCGGACGGGCAGCGCCGATAGTCATGGCGGCCGTTCCCAGACGTTCCGGTATCATCATTGTATTGAAAACGGCATAGGCGCCCTGAATCTTTCCCACAACATTCTTCTTGGGAACTTTCACATCGCGGAAGATCAGCCGGCCGGTTCCGCCACCGCGGCAACCCATGAGGCCGTATAAATACTTAACTTCGACACCTTCGGTGCGATCTACAATAAAGCAGGTTATCGCTTCCTGAGGCTTCGCTTCGGGATTTGTTTTCGCGTAGACAAGAAAAAAGTCCGCTCCCTCGGCTCCGACAATAAAACGTTTCTGCCCATTTAAAAGAAAATAATCGCCCTTGTCTTCAGCTTTGGTTGTAGCCCCGAAGAAATCCGAGCCTCCGCGCGGCTCCGTTAGGCACTCCGCCGCGAATATTTCACCCCTCAAGAGCGGCTTCACGTATTTTTCTTTTTGTTCATCAGTCCCGTGCAGTATAATCGCGTCGCAGACCAATTCCGCGCCGACGCCAAAGACGCAGGCAAACTCATAACCCAGCGTTCCCACCTCTTCCATTAGCATGCAGGTGGTCACCCAATCCAAATCCCTTCCCCCCCATTTTTTCGGATAGCGGCACCCCAGCAAATTTCGCCTGCCGGCTTCCTGTAAAAACTCCTTCGGGAATTTTATTTTATCCGTATCCATATCCAGAATCATCTGCCGTGGCACCCATTTGACAAAATCCCGCGCCTCATCCCTGATTTTAATTTGTTCTTTGGTCATCATGTAATCAAACATAGTATTCTCCTTGTTTTTTTATCATTTTGTTTCTCACTTCCAGTTAATCTTATCCCAATATTCATATTCATGGGACCAAGCAGACTTGTTGAGCTTAACCAAGTCTTGAAAATACTTCCTGTTGTCCCTGAATATTTTGCTCTGTTTTACATAAATTTTCTTTTCCTTGATATTATAAGCCAGAGTTTCTCCAAGTTTGAAAGCCATTGTGCCGGCGCTTACGAAGGCTTTTATTCCTTGTCTGGCAGATACACCGGCGCCGCCGGTGATGAAAGAACCGAAGTTGAGCATGATCTCATTTAGGTAATCAATAACCTGTTTGTATTGCCCGGCGCCTCCCGATGTGGCTATGTTAACCGTGTATTTGCCGGTTAATAGTTGACAGTGAACAGCGTCAGCCATGCGATCAATTAAGGTCTTCATTTGAGCAGTGACCGAGTGGAAGTAGTTGGGTGAACCCATGACCAGGCCATCAGCAGATAATATCTTTTTGTAAAGAGCCTGAAGATCATCCCTTTTTACACACTTGCCGGTCTTATAACATATTCCACAGGCATTACAATATTCCATCTTCAATCTGGAAAGATCCATCAGTTCGACAGTAGCTCCTTTAGAGCTTGCTCCATCAAGAACGGCCTGGACCAGTTTCCGTGTTTGACTTTTAGAACCTCTGGGGCTGGCGTTGATACCTAGTATCTTCATTTGTTTAACCTCTTTTAATATTCAGATTTGCGCAGTAGCTATCCTTGCCACTGTTTCGATGGTAATCGCCGCCACAGCCGCGCCGTAATCAAGATCGATATTGGTCATGATGTCCTGACTATCGTGATATCCTTTGCGGTTGATATCATAATTTTCCATGAATAGCACCACAGGAATGCCCGCGTCCGAGAAGATTTGGCCGTCGGTGTTGTAAAGCGTGCTCAGAGGGTCGCGGGGCAGTCGCACCTGGCCATCCAGCTTCGGGTGCCCAGCGATGTTCGGTATAATTTTTCCGTTAGGACTGCGCTTTCCCTGTTCCAGCGCGCGACGCAAAGGGTGTTTATTCCAGGCATCAGTGCAGGTATTCCAAATTTCATTGGCTATATGCGCCTGATAGGCTAAGCGTATCGATTCCGGACCGGTTCCCGGCGATATCTGGAACTTGTATGGGCGTGCTTCATTGTTGTGCGCAATCATGTCCAGCACAAAGACTCCCTGAATTTCAGTTTTTGAAAGGTCATATTCTTTTTCATTCGGCAGATGTAATTTCAGTGTCTTTTCCGCGATCTGCCGGCAGAGATAGCGAGAGCCCAGGCAGTCAGCGGGAAATTCTTCGCCGGTAAGATGAATAAGCCAGATATCACAGGCCAGCTTTCCTTTTCGGCTCAGATCACAAAATATCGGCGCGGCGCGCATCAATGCGGCTGTGGCCGAGTGGTTGTCATCAGCTCCTGCGGAGGCAATACGGGCGCCGGATCCTCCCTGATCCTTGTAATAAACATCGGCCATGTAAGCCGTATCATAATGATCCGCCATAATGACGGCTCTTTGCCTGTTGCGTCCCGGAATGACCATTATGATGTTCCGCTCGTGGGCAAGTCCATTCTGATTTCTTGCCCAGCCTCCCCACCAGTCAAAATCAAAATCGGTTTCCCACTTAAAGGGAAGATCACCGGCAAACGCGTTCCCCTGCATCCGTTGCTCATCTATAACCTGTCTGTAATAGGCAAGAAGATAATCACCCAGAGCTTCCAGATCTCTCTGATGATGGATGAGTTTTTTCTGAGTGGCAGCATCCAGGATACAATCAGAATTGGCTTTATTGAGATATTCCCCGGCAGAAAGAGTGCAAATATCCTTCCAATATTGGACTTCAAAGGAACGCAGAGAGCTGTCGCTGAAAGTCAGGGAATCCGGCAGCGCTTTTATATTGGAAGAGGGGAGGGGTTTATTTTCGGCGGCAATTAAATCGCGAAGCTGATCGCCAAGGGATTGTCCCTGCTCGTTATTATTGTCAGAACCACGAAATGATTCTAACCAGTCATCAAGCGTTTTATTTTCCGGCAACATCAAAATTTGTCTGGCGAAAGAATAAGGAATCTTTTCTTTGCCCAAAAGTTTCTGTGCCAAAACCAAATTTAAAGTTCTGGTAATTGTCTTGTGCTCGTGTATTTTATCTTTAAAAAGTTCTATGACTTTTTTGGGGATGCTTCTTTTGTAAATAGATGGCCGGAATTCAAGGGGATGATCAAGGTCGGGACGCTTCGCGTCGTAAGCTGTGAAATATCCGGAAGGTGCATCGGGCAGGACAACGGGTTTTTCTTCATTGGGTAGAAGATATGCAACAAGCGGACGATGCCAGTATATTTGATGTGATTCAATAATCAGCGGTGGATACTGAAAGCGGTATCCAAATAAGCCGCCGTGCTTGATTGTTTGCAGCGCAGTCCTGATTTCTGTTTTCGTTGCCTTCGGGCCGTCGAGCAGCAGTTTGTGGTTCTGTGTCCAAATCTGACTGTTACGGGCCATTGGTTTTCCATACAGGTCCAAATCATCGGGATCAGTGCTGAATAATACATGAAGGATATGATCCAAACGTCCGGGGAGAGCAAGTTCATCCTCGTGACGATGCACCTTTGCTCCTCTGTGAGTGCGCTGAAAGGTACTTCTTAACGGGCCGAAGTCTTCATGTGGTGAAGGATTGCTAGGAGATGGTATGTGAATCCATCCTGATTGCGGAACTCTGAGACCATAAGGAGCTTCATGACGTTCCACAAGATTCAAAAGGGGAATCTGGTTGGACATGAATAATTCGCTCTGCATTTGCTTATAACCAGGAACGCCCCAGAACAGCAGGCTACCCGGAAAAGGCAATAAGTGGATGCTTCCATCCAGATAAGCTTTTTTTACCTGCTCCGGTAGAGTCCCGAAAGGTTCAAGACTGAGAAGATACTTTACCCCTTTTAAATTCATGCCGTCATTCCAGATGAATGGAGATGTCCACATGGGCCGGAGCGCTTTTTGCGGGTCTCCAACACCTGCAAAAATACGAAAACCAATTTGTAAAAGATCAGCCAGGTTGTTGCAGGATTCACCATAGGCTGTATTCAGGATGGATTGGATGAATCCTGTGGAAATTTTCGCTGGAATCTCTTCTTTCGGAGATGTAAAAAAACTTTTCCAGAATGATCGAAAGGGGCCTTGTTCACTTGCACCGAAAAATGTCCAGCGTTTCCTGCCTTTGTCGTCCTGCG
The DNA here is from genome assembly GCA_003139775.1 of Syntrophaceae bacterium. Classification (GTDB taxonomy): domain Bacteria; phylum Desulfobacterota; class Syntrophia; order Syntrophales; family Smithellaceae; genus Smithella. The sequence continues at coordinate 5,273 of PLGI01000088.1, forward strand.
TCAGAGACAGGGAGAGAGGAAGGATAATGACAAGCGGTTCAGGTCTTAATGCTTGTGCCTGCTGTGCCAGTTCATCTGGCCAATAGGGATTATTGATTAGTTTGTTCCTGGACAGGCCTTCAGCAGTTTCCCCTTTGACCAGATGAGTTAACGCTTTTAAGATTTGCTGGGCGATATTTTCCAGGCCTGGTTGCAGTTCAAAAGCCTCTTCATACTCTGTGATGGGAAATTCCAAGGGGACGTTTTTTTGGAAAAACCCTTTTGTATTTACCTCTTGCGCATGGCAAGCGAAATGAATTGACGGCATAAACTCGGAATAAGCCATGAGAGGATACTGGCTGTATTGTTTAAATGAGCAATTTTCCATAAGCCTGCTTTTTTTCGTAAGGGACATATTCGTTTCCTTATCCCTGTGATTTAAGGTGAAGATAACTATCTAGTTATGGTAAAGCAATAATGATCTTAAGATTAATTTATAATAACACATTCATGTTCATAAATGTCAATAAGTTATGTTAATATTATACGATTTCAATCCTTCGACTTGAAATTTCCCGGGTCCTGCCGGAGGGAGGCACCACTCGTATTTTCCAAGAAGATTTTTAATTGACATGGTGATATATTGACTTATATTATTCAAAAGAGCTTGCATTTTAAAAAATAAATCTTAATTATGTAAAAAGTTTAAGGAGTGTTCTATGTGGGAATATACAGACAAGGTTAAAGAGCACTTTCTCAATCCACGCAATGTCGGCGAAATCGAAAATCCGGATGGTGTAGCGGAAGTTGGGTCGCTCGCCTGCGGTGATGCGTTGAAACTTACATTTAAACTGGATGAGAATGAAAAAATAAAGGATGCCAAATTCAAAACATTTGGCTGTGCCAGCGCTATTGCCTCATCATCAGCTCTGACGGAAATGATCAAAGGGATGACAGTGGAAGAGGCGCTAAAAATTACTAATCAGGATATTGCCGGTTATCTGGGTGGCCTTCCGGACGAAAAAATGCACTGTTCCGTTATGGGCAAACAGGCATTGGAAAAAGCGGTGGAAAATTACCGCGGCGCTCCGGCTCTGGAAGCAGGCGCAAAAATTATATGTGAATGTTTTGGTGTAACCGATAAAGAAATCGAGCGGGCGGTGCGCGAAAATAATCTTTCCACGGTGGAAGATGTGACCAACTATACCAAAGCCGGCGGCGGTTGTGGTGGTTGTCAGGATGCTATTCAACAGATTATTGATCAAGTAAAGGCGGAACCGAAAACCGATACTAAGCCAAAACTAACCAATATTCAGAAGATTCGGATTATCGAAGAAACAATTGAACGGGAAATAAGGCCTTCGCTCAAACATGACGGCGGTGATATAGAAATAATCGATATTATCGGCAACAGGGTTATTGTCGCCACCCGCGGCGCCTGTTCTACTTGCAAAGCTTCGGATATCACACTGAAACACTTTGTGGAGCATCGTCTGAAAGAACTTGTTTCGCCGGATATAGTGGTTGAGGAGGTCTCTAAATGAATACTATTTATCTGGATAACAATGCCACAACTCAAGTTGCTGAAGATGTATTGGAGGCAATGCTGCCTTATTTTCGCGAACTATACGGCAATCCTTCCAGCATGCATTCCTTTGGCGGTCAGGTTGGACAGAAGATACGCACTGCGCGTGAGCAGGTGGCGACGCTTTTGGGCGCAATACCGGAGGAAATCATTTTCACCAGCTGCGGCACGGAAAGTGATAATGCAGCAATACGATCTGCGTTGGCGATTCATCCGGATAAAAAGCATATCGTAACCAGCCGCGTCGAACATCCCGCAATTCATGCATTATGCGCGCAATTAGCGACGCAGGGATATCGGATAACCGAACTGCCTGTAGATAAAAATGGCTTACTGGATCTGGAAAATCTGGAAAAAAATCTGACTCCAGATACCGCCGTGGTCAGTCTGATGTGGGGAAATAATGAAACCGGGGTGATTTTTCCGGTGGAAGAGGCGGCCAAGTTAGCGCATGAAAAGGGAATTTTATTTCATACGGATGCTGTTCAAAGCGCCGGCAAAATTCCAATAAATATGAAAAACAATGTCATCGATATGCTTTCCATATCCGGGCACAAGCTTCACGCGCCTAAAGGAATTGGTATTCTCTACGTGCGTCGCGGCACTAGATTTTCACCTTTTCTTATTGGAGGGCATCAGGAAAAAGGACGCCGTGGCGGCACCGAAAATACCCCAAGCATAATCGGTTTGGGCAAAGCTTGCGAGCTTGCGGATAAAAATATGCAAAAAGAAAATAAAGAAGTGAAGCGTTTGCGGGACAAGTTGGAAAAAGAGCTTTTGGGAAGGATTCCTCAAAGCAGAGTCAATGGTGACATTGCCAATCGCTTGCCTAATACAACGAATATCAGTTTTGAATATGTCGAAGGCGAAGCAATTTTGCTTTTGATGAATGAACTGGGAATATGCGCATCTTCCGGTTCGGCCTGTACTTCAGGATCATTACAACCTTCTCACGTTTTGCGGGCGATGGGCGTTCCCTTCACTATGGCACACGGGTCAATCCGGTTTAGCTTAAGTATTTATAATACCGAAAAAGAAATTGATTTTGTAATTGATAAAATGCCCACAATCATTGAAAGACTGCGCGGCATGTCGCCGTATTGGAAAACATCGCAGTAGACAACTGCTGTTTACCGTTTAATCCTGCGGTTTGTAATCCCCCTGCTTCAGCCGGGTGAGGAATACGGTATAATCCGCGGGAGGTCGCGTTATTTTGGGGAGCCTACGGCTCCTGCCGGAGGGGAGCTCCACTCAATTTCTTTTTGAAGAGGGGTCGTGATTACGCA
>PLGI01000177.1 GCA_003139775.1 Syntrophaceae bacterium
AGCGGTTTAGTTCTTCAAGTGGTAATCCTCAAATTGGTACCTTATCGAAAACTGAGGAGTTGTAATAAATAACTGAGATAAGACTTAATTGGACAATGTCTGTCAAGTTAAGTATAGGTTGGGGACATATTAATTATACTATTATCCTTTAAGAAAAAAACCAAGGCAAATACGCGAATGAACTTTTTATTTTCTTCTTCTTGTTTTTCCGTCATGAATTTACGGATTAATGTTCCGCCAAATTGTTGATTATCTTGTCATGAATAAGGCGGGAAGCCATGTTGTTGCCCACTACTCCGACGAATACGGAAACGGAGGTTAAATCCTTATCTACATATTCCACTGAGATGACAACTTTTTCATCCTGAATGACGGCCTTGATCATGCCCACGGAAATTTTACGTTCTTTTTGAATATCCGTTGCCTTTAATTCAGTTACTGATTTTTCACAGGCCTTCCAGACTAAATCAATGTCGGCTTTGTAGTTACTGGTAAGATCACCATCCTGATAAACAAAACGTCCAGAACTTATACCGGCAACTTTGCCATTCATATTGATCGCGGCATTGCATCCGGCTAGGAGGAGTATAAATATTAAAAATAATAAAGATAAAACTTTATTTGTCATACAACATCCTTTCTTTTGATTTTTTTTGCGCGAAGTTCCATTATCTCGGTTCTGGTCAGAATGGTTTTGATATTGGCAATATGCTGGAGGATATTTTCCCGGCCGCCTTCTTCGCGATCAATAAGCGTTATAACCATCTCAACGCTCAGTTTTTCTTTGCGTGCCTGCTCAATAGCTGTGATGGTGGAGCCACCGGTTGTAATAACATCGTCGATAATGACGACCTTTTCTCCCGGCCCAACATTACCTTCAATAGCGCTTTTTGTGCCGTGATCTTTAACGTCTTTGCGAACAATGAAAGATTTGATCGGTTTACCCTTTTGATAGGATATGACGGAAAGCGCGTTGGCTATCGGATCCGCACCCAGAGTAAGTCCTCCCGCCGCGGTAATGTCAGTATCTTTGAGCATGTCAAAAATAATTGTACCGATAAGATTCATGCCCTCGGGGTCAAGTGTAGTCGGTTTACAATTGAAGTAAAAGTTGCTTTTTCTTCCGGATGCGAGAGTGAAAGGTGGATTTTCGCTATATTTGAAAGATCGCGCGAGAATTATTTCGCCAAGCCTTTCCTTCATTTTATCAATGGTCATTATTCTTCCTCTCCGTTGGATTAAATTTTTGTTTATGATTGCGAATTATTATGCAGTATAAATTTAATGGGTAATTCTACCCAAACTGTGAATGGGTTGCCTGATTTTTTTGCCGGTTCGAATTTCCATGGTTTTACCGCTTCGATTGCCGATTGATCTAAAATCGCGTACCCGGATGATTTCCGGATTTTCATGTTTCCTACACGGCCATCCGGCAAAATTTCCGCGGATACCAAAACAATACCTTCATAACCGCGAACACGCGCTATTTCCGGATAAGCTGGCGGTGAGTTTTTTTTATATAAAGGGTAAGCAATTACAATATTCAAATCAGATTTATCGCCCGTGGTTTGGTTTGCACTGTAACCAGTTGCCTTATGAGACTGTTCTTTAGCATCTGTACCGGATACATCGTATTTTGCCAATAGAATGGTATTGGTCAATTCCTTTGTTGTTGTCGCTGCTGCAAATATTTGCGCAGTCTCCGGTTTGGAATCCGGCTTTTCAGTATTTGCCGTTTTTTTAGTTACTTTTTCCACGGCAAGTGATTGTTGTTCAAGGCGGCTCTTTTGAATGATAACGCCGTTATTTTTGCTTTTAGTATCCAGAGAGACCCAAACCAAATTTATTCCGTTTAACTTTGGAGGGGAGATTAAGTTGCTGGATAAACCGAACACTAAAAGTGCTACCACAGCAAAGTGAATCAGCAGGGAGAAGCAAATGGCCGCTGTTATTTTCTTTTCCGGTTTTATGAATTTCATTGGGTAAAAAGTTTTTATCTTTTAATTAATTTTTCCACTACTCTAACGGCTTCCACGCCGTCTTTAGCAAAAGAAGCGCCGATAGAATTTGCGTAAGCTTCTGTAACCACCGCGCCGCCGATCATAAATGGCTTTGTAATTCCCTTTGCCCGCGCCAGCGTTATCAAATCTTTCATATTTACCATTGTTGTGGTCATCAACGCGGAAAGGGCGATTACATCAGAATTTTGCTTTTTTGCGGCTGTGATTATCGTTTCCGCGGCGACGTCTTTACCCAGATCAATAACATGATAGCCGTAATTTCTCAAAAGCAGGGCGACGATGTTTTTCCCGATGTCGTGAATGTCGCCCTTTACCGTTGCCAGGACTATTTTGCCTTTGTTTCCGGCTGCGTCTCTTTTTAAGAGCGGTTCCAGAAAACCTAGAGCCTTTTTCATTGTTTCAGCGGCGGCCATGAGCTGCGGCAAAAAGTAAATTTTCTTTTCATAGAGATCGCCCACGCGGACGATAGAGGGAATCATAACCTTGTTCACTAATTCAGGTGCTGAGCCGCCGGCGGAAAGCGCGGCTTCTATGAAAGATAGAATATTTTCCCGGTCACCCTCCATAATTGCGCTTGCTATTTTTTCCTGTGGCGTAAGAATTTTTATTGCGGCCGGGACGGAATTAACATTGGCCTGCGCGGAAAAATGTTCAATAAAACGCAGAGCGTCTTTGTCCTTGGCGATGAGAATATCCCCCGCTTTTTTTACATTCATTAATTCAGTACTGGCGGGATTGGCAATGGCCATGGTTAAGCCGCAAAATTGCGCCATCGCCAGAAAAGTCGCATTGAGCCAAGGTCGTCCGGGCATCCCGAAAGATACATTGGAAAGACCGAGATTAGTTTTACTTTTAAAAGTATGTGTACACCAATACAGGGTTTTGAGTGTTTCCTGGGCGGCATTGGGGTCGGAGGCCACGGCCATAACCAGACAATCCACAATAAAATCATCTTTGGTAAAGCCGAACTTTTTTGCTTTCTGAAAAATATTTTTGACAAGGGTTTGGCGTTTTGGGGCTGTTTTCGGTAATTCGCCTTCGGTCAGAGGCAGGAGAATGAACATGGCGCCATACTTGGCGGCCAGAGGCAAAAGCCTGGCCATTTTTTCTTTTTCGCCGGAGATGGAATTAATCAGCATTCGGCCCGGATAAATCCGCAACGCGGCTTCAATTGTTTCTATTCTGGAAGAATCTACAACCAGCGGCAGTTTGATGGCTGTGGTCAAAAGGCCGATTACCGCTTTAATTGTTTTTACTTCATCGATGCCTGGTTGGCCGACATTTATATCCAGCAAATTCGCGCCCTGCTTTTCCTGCTCAATAGCCATTTGGCGAATGATGGACATTTTTCCTTCGGCAAGTTCCTGTTGCAAAGCTTTTTTACCTGTGGGATTAATTCTTTCACCGACTATGAAAAGAGGCTGGTTTTCAGCTAAGTGCAGGAATCCGCGCGCTGAACTCAACGCGCCGATTGATTTTCTCACAGGCAATATTGGTTTGATGCCCGCGATAGACTTTGCTAGTTTCTGAATATGCGCCGGTGTTGTGCCGCAGCAGCCGCCCAGCATATTAGTTCCGGCTTTGGCAAGCTTTCGTCCGAAAGAAGCAAACGTTTTCGTGTCCATTTCAAAGATCGTTTTCCCGCCTTCGAGGCGGGGAACTCCGGCATTGGGTTTAGCGACCAGCGGTATGGTAGCGTATGGTTTCATGGCCGCGATAAATTCCACCATTTTTTCGGGACCGGTTGAACAATTACAGCCCACAGCATTTGCGCCAAGGCTCTGCAGAGTAATGAGCGCCGTTACCGGATCTGTGCCGTTGAGCGTATGGCCGTCTTTTTCATACGTCATGGAAACAATGGTAAAAATATCTTTAATTTCTTTGACGGCAAGCAGGGCCGCGCGCGCTTCCTGAATGTCAATCATGGTTTCGATAACAATCAGATCGCAGCCGCCGTCAATCAAGCCGCGCACCTGATCTTTAAAAGCATCCACGGCTTCTTCAAAGGCGAGGGAGCCGAATGGTTCGATAAATAAACCGGTCGGGCCGATATCGCCGGCAACCAGAGCTTTTTTGCCAACCGCGAGTTTGGCCAAACGCGCCAGTTCAAAGTTTATTTGATAAGAATTTTCCTTAACGCCGTATTGTTTCAGTTTGAAGCGATTGGCGCCGAAAGTGCATGTATAAACTATTTGCGCACCTGTTTTTTGATAAGATGCATACAAATCCTGGATAATTTGCGGATTGTCCAGACACCATTTTTCCGGGCAAGCACCGCCGGGCAATCCTTTTTTTTGCAGTTCCGTGCCGAACGCGCCGTCCAGAATAATAATTTTTTTCGTCAAGAGGCTTTTTATTTTGCCAATTGCAACCACAAGATTTTCCCTGAAATTAAATTGTTATTTAATACCAAGTCGCCTTCTTTAGCTAACTTTGTTGGCTTCGTCATCGGCTTCCTCAACGTATTTTCATATACGCCTGCGGAGCCTCTTCCTTGCCGCCTCGTTATCTTTTGAATGCGACTAGATATTACGGCGCTCTTATATCATCTTTGAAGCAAGAAGTGTGATTTTTTTTAGGGGAAAACAGGAAGAAAACAGCTTCATCTGGTTCTTGCATATTTTATGATTTGATAAGATATTATAACCAGAGTCTGAATAACTGTTTTACCCGCAACTGTTCAGTGCTGGGTCGTTGTCGGAAATGAGTATTACGCATCGAAAGAGAGTTACACAATGCTAACTTGCATGGTAATCGATACCACACCCCACATTTTATGGTCAAGATTTCTTGACATACAAGACCGGACTTCTTATACTTCACCATGACCACGGATATAAAACCCGAAGCTTGATTCGATTTTTATACCCTCCGCTTTGTGGGATAATTCGACCTTCAAGCTTCAGTGCATTCCTCACGAATCAAGGTGCCGATAAGAATCGTTCTTGGTATGCTGACCGAGTTGATGAAGCGAGTGGAAATTTGGGAAACAACAAAGATAAAAACAAAGAATTATAGAAAAAGGAGAAAACATGTTTGAACTGTTCAAAGGAGAAATTCCGGAAATAGATAAACTTGTTGTATTAATTCAAAAAAAGATCGACAGTCCCAAGTATACCCTGGAAAATATAAAAGACGTGATTTACGATCATATTTCCGCGCATAAGAAACTTGATGATCAAGATGATTACAATAAAGCGGAGTCCACGGCATTCAATGCCGTCAATAACCTAATAGACGATCTTGAAGTGAACGTAACCAACTACAAGAGAATTAAGAAGTACATATCATCTTATCACTCTTACAATGGTTTCAATCGTCTGATTGTTGATTTCCAGATGTTTCTGAATAAAAAGGAGCTACTGCATCTGATTGACCATGGGACGATAATATTCGGGGCTGATAAAGCTGAACATTGGAAACCGATCAAAGAAATAGTCCTCACACTTTTAAAACAAGATAAAACAGAAAAGTTTGCCGACGCATATCAACGATACAAGTTAAATCAAAAAGAGAAATAGGAGTGTAATCTTCGATTTTATCCATTCCTTAAAACTGAAGGCAGTAATGCGCGTAGCATGCGGATTACGCTTCGGTCATGAAAAACTTGAGCCATGCCAGCAGACCTTTTTCGCCTACGGCATCATAGTGACTCTTTTCTATGCAGGTTTCTTTCGCGATGCTCACAAGCGGAGTGTAGCCGGATTTGCCTTCATGAACGCTCTTCTTGCTCAACAGGCCGTTCTTTTCGCCGCTTGTTGATGAAAGCGCTACTATCGGGATGCCAGCGTCTTTTCCTTTGCTCTCGTATTCCTTCTTCAACCTTTTTATGACTTCCCAACCGTCCATCACAGGCATGTTCAGATCAAGCACGATCAGGAGAGGATCATGGACATATTTGGTACGGATTAAATTAAGAGTCTCCAGCGCTTCGGCGCCATTGGTCGCCTCAAAAATCACCATGGACTGATCAAACGCCTTGATTTCCCGGGCAACCTTCATCCTGATGCCCTTCTCATCATCCACAAGCAAGACTGTGTTTCTTGCCGGATCCATGTGCCGCTTGATGGATTCTAGAAGTTGTAAATAGTCGTCTTCCTCAGAGGACGCGATATCAACTCGTTGTTCTGTCATTGCGAAATTCCTTTGCGCTAAAGCGTAATAGTGAACATGGTACCTTTACTGTACGTATAACATTTTATCGTTCCACCGTGCACGTCAACAATCTTCTTCATGATTGTTAGTCCCAGTCAAGTGCCATACTCTTTTTTCGTCTTGAACGCCATAAACAGATTATTCGCTTCATGCCCGCAGGCGGGTGCGGGTGATGATCTCCGCCTTCGCGGAATCGGGAAGGTCGTCGAAGTATGCATAATATCCGGCCATGCGCACTCCCTGTATGCCTGCGGAGCCTCCTATTTGCCCCACTGAAGTGGGACAGTTCAACTAACGAATTACATTTACTGCGTAACTGTAATTCGAGTTTCACTGCCGCCTCGTTATCTTTTGAATGCGACTCGCATATTACCTTGATCTTATACCATCTTTGAAGCAAAAAGTGTGATTTTTTTTGGGGGAAAACAGGCAGAAAACAGGTTAATCCGGTTCTTGCATATTTTCTGATTTGAGAAGGTATTATAACCAGGGCTGAATAACTGTTTCACAAATCCGCACATGTTACTGAAAAATAAATTGATGATTACCACTTGAAGAACTAAACCGCT
>PLGI01000001.1 GCA_003139775.1 Syntrophaceae bacterium
TCACGACAAAAACAGGGTGCTAAGAAGCGGAAGCGGTACCTACGATGCTGTTATCAAAAACATCAACAACGCTTTCGAGATACTCACTCGTGGCGAGGTTAATGCCCTCATGACAACTACGATAGATAATATCGACCATCTGCAAGATGTCATCGCGGAATATGTTCGGCTTGGTTTAAGTGGGATATTCATAAGGTCACTTAATCCATATGGCTTTGCAGCTATTGAAGCAGAGCAACTGGGGTATCCAGTAGAGCGTTTTATTGAGAATTTCGAAAAAGCCCTTAACTTCATCATCCAGCTCAATCTTAATGGCACAAGGTTCGTAGAATTTTACACGAGTCTCCTGCTTACTCGTATCCTAACACCTTTTTCGACAGGTTTCGTCGACCTCCAGTCTCCATCAGGTGCTGGTATTTCAGGCGCGATTTATGACCACAACGGAGATGTTTTCCCCGCAGATGAAGCGCGTATGCTTGCTAGAATGGGTGACCGCCGTTTCTTCCTTGGGAACGTTTTTAAAGATTCCTATGAGAGCATTTTTGGTGGAAATCTACTTCGAGAGATTGTCAGCAAGTCATGTATAGAGGTCATGCCTTATTGCAGCTCTTGTGTTTGCCGCACCTACTGCGGTTCCGACCCTGTACGCAATTATCTTGAAACAGGCGACCTTATTGGTAAACGTCCGAACGATTTTTGCAAAAAGAATAAGCTAATCTTCGATATGCTATTCAAAAAACTCAAACACAACGACCCTGATGAAATGGATGTATTCTGGTCATGGATTTCTTGTCGGAGTTTAAAAGAAGTGCGCGGTGAAGATGCATGAAGCAATTTAATGGGACAGCAGAGAATATTGAGGCTCCTATTCTTGGATTAGTGACACGCAACCATCTGGCACTATCAAGGAGTAACAGCGTTCTTATAAATGAAGAAGCCTCGCTTCTATTAAAGGGTTTTGCTGGACTCATAACGAAAGACTTTGGTAAGAAGAAGAGTTCGTTACCACAAATCAAAGTTTCTGGAGAAGTTTCAGATAAATTGGAGGAAGGGGATTGCGTGCTTATTGACAAGGACGGCACCATAACTGTTGTTTGGGAAAAAAAGTCGTCTACGAATTCACTACTTCTGACAGAGATGTGTGATTGTCGTTGCCTTATGTGCCCACAACCGCCGAAAGCGCATGATAAAACTTTAATGGAGAGAAGTAAACGAATTCTAAATCTTGTCAAAATCGAAAAGAATCAGCCTATCTGCCTAACTGGCGGTGAACCTACACTACTGAAGGAAGATTTCTTTGACATCTTGGAGTTGATTAACAAAAAACATCCTAAATCAACAGTAATAATGCTTACAAATGGGAAGTCATTCGCCAATTTTGAGTTCACAAAGCGTTTTGTATCCGTAAGACCCAAGGATTTCCTTACCTGTGTTTCTATGCATAGTGATGTAGATGAGGTTCATGACCGGATTGTAGGTATTAAAGATAGTTTCTATAAGACAGCCATGGGACTCCAAAACCTTGCACGCTTTCGAGAAAAGATTGAAATCCGCGTAGTTGTGAATCGTATTAACGCTCACCGCCTTGAATCCATTGCCACCTTCATTCAAAGGAACTTCCCCTTCATAAACCATTGCACTTTCATGGGGATGGAGATAATTGGACTTGCTCGCGATAATTACGAGACTGTATGGATTGACCCACATGAGTACCGTGATGAGATTTCAAAAGCAGTTAGGGTGTTAAGCCGTGCGGACATGAACGTCTCTATCTATAACGTCCCGCTATGTCTTACTGAAAAGAAGTCTTGGAGCTTTGCTAGGCAGTCAATTTCAGGATGGAAAAATGATTACCTCCCAATATGCGAGGGATGCTCAGTCAAATCGAAATGCTGCGGAATTTTCACCACTTCCGGATTACATCAAAGCCCCCATATTTTTCCGCAATAAAATTGATGTTTTAAGAGGTGGAGAGTCTTGTGACTGTTTTGTTTCAATCTAGCAAAATTAACTTAATTGCCTTAATTTATAAAAATTAAAAATGTTCTTGCTTATCTATATTTACAGGAGTAAAATTTATCACAGTTATGGTTTTAGATTAAATTTCTTTCTTAAAGTGTTGTTTACAGGTTAAGGAGAGGATTTTATGAAAAGTCTATTTAGCAAAGTAATAGCTATTGTTGCAGGCGCTACAGCTTTTTTGGGCATTTCAGTAAACAATGTAATGGCAATGGCGTCACCACCTTCATCACAACCGGCATCAATAACAGAGATAACCAGCAAATCACCACTTTATCTAGAGCATGGAAAGTCCATTGTTGGTAACATGCTTGCGTATGACGATGACGGTCATTCAAGTCATTCAAGTCATGAAAGCCATTCAAGCCACGCAAGCCATGCATCACATTACTCAGGGGATTAAAAGGCCAGAACGCTTGCTTGAGGTATAGGTCTATAATAACTGCAAAAGGCTCTTGTCTGTATGACGGGAGCCTTTTTTATTGTACCTATAGCAGAGTGAAAACTATAACGCTTTTCAAATAATAGTAAATATAGAATGGGAGAAGCATAGCTTCATATAAAAAACCCCCTCAATCCATACAAGCCTTGAGGGGGCATATAAACAAACAGATCATGTGTTTGTTGTATCGGTTATATCTATTTTGCCATTTCTTGTTCTATATACGTTTTGTTACATTCGTTAAGAAACCATGGTCTTCACTGCTTCAATAAGTGGGCTGGTGAAAAGAGTCATCAGAAGTGCATACAGAGCAAATACTCCGACTACTTCGCTGACATACATCTTTTCATACTTACGTTTCAGAGAAACCATGACCAGTCCACCAACGATTAAGCATCCAAGTTGAAAAAATGGGAAATTGGTTACTCCTGTTGTTGCATATTCAGCAAAGCTGAAAGTTGCCGTTAAAAGAACTACCGCCGCAGCTACGATTGTTGTTGCTAATGTCTTTTTCATGATCTGTTACCTCCTGGGTAATGTGTCTATTTGCCTTTATACTAATGAAATTTGCGTGCCAGATATTCAAAAGAAACAAAGAAGATTGTAAGATATTGATATTTGATATGAATTAACAACAGTTATCTTTTGCGGTAACTGTTTAAAATGACCGTTTCTTCTATTTGTTTAAATGAAATGATTAAACGGTTTAACGATATATGAAAAAGTATGGAGACCGGCAAAAGACTCGGGTATGATAATTATTAAGGAAAGAAAGTATAATGTGTATTATAAAAAATAGTTCAAAAAATAAAATACAAAGTGCTTCCACCGTATGATGAATGACGAAGTTATATTAAGTTTCCTTGAAGAATTGGCTGAAAAACTGGAAATATTAGTTCGTGATGAAAACATAAACATTGAAGAGTCTTCCGGTCCCGGAGGTCTGTGTCGTGTCGAAGGGAAACATGTTATTATTCTTAATTCTATAGCTACAGTGAAAGAAAAAATTCAGGTTATGATCACGTCTCTGCAACAGTTTGACTTTACTGATATGTATGTAAAACCAGTTATCCGGGAATTATTGGAAGGACATAAGGAATCGTTTCAATGACACCCATAGAATCAATCTACGAAATACAATTTACTGTCCTTGATCTCCAGCGATACCTTCAATCCAAAGATAAAGTTGTTTCCTATAGAGCGCAGGAGAGATACGAACAATGGGTTGACAGATTCTTCAGGGAAAATGTCAATGTGGTAGAACCTGAAAAACGTAATATCTGTTTACATGATTTTGATTATTTCCTAAAACTGATGGAATCGACGGTAGAGTATTATCAGTTTAATTAAAAAAATAAAAAAGACTAAAACAATTAAATCAACATGTTTTGTGGAGGATATGAATGAAATCATATAGGAAAGAACTTTGGTTTAATACTAAGCAAAGGAGAGAATTTATTAATATCACACCACAGGTTGAAGAATGTTTGGAAGAAAGCGGCATCCGGGAAGGTTTGATATTAGTTAACGCCATGCATATCACAGCATCTGTTTTCATCAACGATGACGAATCAGGTTTACATCAAGATTATGAGGACTGGTTGGAAAAACTTGCTCCGCACGAACCCCTTTCACATTATCGCCATAATCGTGCAGGAGAGGATAATGGCGATGCTCAATGAACCCGGATGGCCACTTGAAAATC
>PLGI01000203.1 GCA_003139775.1 Syntrophaceae bacterium
CATTTTATTTGAGTCAATTCGCAACTTGCCTGAGTATTCTGTTTATGATAGAAAAAAGCTGTACTCTAACTTACTATTGTTTAATTAATTTATTATTTTTACCGGAGGTATAATTATGTCTTTGCTCATCGGAGGAGTCATTTCCGCCATCTTCGGACTGATTAGTTTAATATTTTGCTGGTCAGATTTTATGACCATCGTTAAGGGTTCTCTTCCAATTTTTTTACTCTTAGGTGGAGCTTTGGCCGTTTACGTGGGAATCGATGAACTACAAGAAAAAATCAGAGAAGAAAGACAAAGGCAAGAAGAAAAACTGGAAAAGGCCCAGGAAGAAATTGAATTGGTAAAGGCCCAGGCTGAACGCTATAAAGAGGAATTGGATAAATTAAAAGAAACAAAACAGTAAAGATCGTTTCCAATCAATTAATGACAACTTTGGTTATCTGCTCATCCGTAAAACACCTAAAATATTATCAAGCATATTCAATATCTTAAATTGTCCGTTATCAGTATTTCTTTCAATTTACCGATGTGCGTTTCAATAGTTACTAGAGGGTTATAATCCTCCCGGGGGTTTTTAATGAGACTCCAATTTAATGAGACTCGCTGAAAACGAACGAGGTGACGTTTGAAGCGTTAGTCGAATTATCCCGCAAGCAGGGATAAAACTTCCTTATTTCAATCCTATTCTATCATCACTTAATCTTCAGAATATCGCCTTCTTTACCGATAACAACAAGAACTTCACCGTCTTTAATAACGAAATCTGCCTGTGGAACCATGTTGACATTGTCGGAAATAACATCGCGGATGGCAATGACTTCAATGCTGTATTTATTACGTAATTGTAGTTCAGCAAGCGTTTTCCCCAGAAAACTATTGGGGGGCGCCATTTCAAAAATCATATAATCTTCAGAAAGCGGTATGTAATCCATCACGTTTGGAGAAATCAGGCTTTTGGCCACCTTTTTTGCCACGTCCATTTCCGGAATGATGACATCCGTCGCCCCTACCTTTTCCAAAATCAGTTTATGTTCTTCATTGGGCGCTTTGACAATTATTTTTTTAACTTTCATTTGTTTTAAATGCAGTGTGATTAAAGTACTAGCGGCCAAATCCTCCCCAAAAGAAATAATGGCAATATCATCTGCCGCGATACCTATTTCTTCCAGGACTTCTTTATCAGTGCCATCGGCCAGGATTGCCTTGCTCGAATAATCTCTGATCTTTTGAATTACTTCTTTATTCTTATCAACAGCCACAACCTCAAATCCGTTTTCAAACAAATCGCGCACAATATTGGAGCCAAATATTCCCAATCCGATTACGACAGCCCTTTTCATTATTTCCTCCCGTTACTCAGATCAAATTATAATATTTTAATACAAATATAATATTTTCGTAATAAGTCTATGAAGCTGTCAACCCACTATAACCGATTCCTCGGCATAAGTTATACCCCTTCTTCTTGATGAATACCAAGCAAAAGCCAGTGTCAGAGGTCCCACGCGCCCGGCAAACATCATAAGGATTATCGCCGATTTCTGAACATCATTGAACTGGGATGTAACTCCTATAGATAAGCCCACTGAGCCAAAAGCAGAAACAGTTTCAAACAAATACTCCACAAACTTATTGCGGCTGTCCATTGGTGTGGCATCTTGGCCGCCGAAGAATAAAAGAATGGCAGTTATAAAGCAAATACAAAAAAATGCAGCAAGGATAATGTAAATCGTCTTCTCCATTGTTTCTTTAGGTATAGTCCGATTGGCAATATTCACATTTTCATTGCCTTTGAGTCGATTAAATATCAAAAGCAAAAGTAAAGCAAAGCTTGTGGTTTTGATGCCGCCGCCGGTCGATCCGGGCGATGCGCCGATAAACATCAAAATGATAATTACGAGAATTGCGGAGTTGGTCAAAGCCCCTATATTAATCGTGTGAAAACCGGCAGTGCGCGAAGTTACGGATTGAAAAAAAGACGCCAAAATTGATGTTTTGAAATTCAAATCTTTTAAAACATTGTTCATCTCCATGAAGTAAAAACAAACGGCGCCAATAAGAATCAGGCAGACGGTAGTTATCAAAACAATTTTGGTGTGGAGGGAAAGCCTCTTTTCCAATCCGCGCAATTTAGCCAGCACTTCATATTGGACAACAAAACCGATCCCCCCTAAAACAACGAGCGTAATTATCGTAACATTCACAATAACATCGCTTTGGTAAGAAACTAAATTGTCCGCAAAAAGAGAATAACCGCAATTATTAAAAGCCGCAACAGCATGGTAAAGGGCATAATAAAAGGCACGGACAGGAGTAAAATCAAATATAAAACGCCAAAATAAAAAAAACGTTCCGATTGCTTCTATCACAAAGGTATAGAGAAGAACTCTTTTAACAATGGAGAAAAAATCCCTTCGCGGTGTGTGCAAAAATGTTATCTGATAAAGTTTACATCCCTTAAAAGAGATTCCCCGCCCCATCAAAGCAAAAAGAACAACGGAAAATGTAATGATCCCCAGGCCGCCAACTTGAAAAAGAACCATCGTAATAATCTGGCCAATAAGAGATAAATCTTTACCCAGATCCAATACGGTAAGACCGGTGACACATACAGCCGAAGTGGAAGTAAAAAGCGCATCGATAAAACGCAGATTATTTTGCGTAACCGAAAAAGGAAGCCATAAGGACAGCGCCCCTAACAAAATAACGGAGGCAAAACTAAAAACGAATATTCTTGTGGGTGTAAGATGACGCGAAATGAAAGTCTTGATAATCAAATTAATTTTCATGGTTTTGTCTTTAACCTGAAACATCAGGAAGAGAATTAAGATGAATGCGTTTTCTCGCGGTTCATAATCATTCCCCAAATCATTAACACGGCGCCGACGGAAATAGCCGAATCGGCCACATTAAATGCAGGCCAGTGGGCTGTCCCGATATAAACATCCAGAAAATCAACCACCGCGCCGAAGCGTATGCGGTCAATAAGGTTCCCCACAGCACCCGCAAAGATCAGGGTAAGAGATATCACCATGAGCATATTCTGCGGTTTGCTTTTCACGACGTAATAAATGATCAATATAATAACCGCTATAGTGATCCCCGTAAAGAAAAAATAGCGGAATGTTGCAGAGGCTTTGGCCAGAAATCCGAAGGCCGCACCGGGATTCATCACATAAACAAGGTTAAAAAAACCAGCAACAATAGTATATGATTCATGAATGAAAAATTTTGCCACAATAGCGGCTTTCGTTATTTGATCCAGTACAATGACTGTAGTCGCACCAAGGATAAAAACAATAATATTTTTTTTCAAATAAATCTCCTTTAGAAGTCTGCTTTATTGTTGAAACTCCAATTTAATGAGACTCGCTGAAAACGAACGAAGTGAAGTTTAAAGCGTTAGTCGAATTATCCCGCGAAGCGGAGGGTTTAATACCCTTGATTTATCTATAGTTTCGGCAAACAACGGCCGCAAACAGTCGGATGCTTTGCATTCGAGCCGACAGATTCTTCATAAATCCAGCAGCGTTCGCACTTGACGCCACGGGCTTTCTCCACACCGACGAACAATCCTTTTATCTCTTCGCTCTGATAAGGTTTAGTGATTTCCGTCTCATCTACCAGTTGCAATTGCGATACAATCAACAATGCTCTTAAATCTTCCAGATGCTGCGCAAATAGAGCGCGCATTTTCTCCGGCGCTGCAATAGTGATACGCGCATCGAGTGAATGACCGATTACTTTTTCTTTACGCGCCTGCTCAACAGCTTTGGTGATTTCCGCTTTGGCGTCAATCATCACCTTCCAGCGCTCGCCAAGGCCGGCATTAAAATATTGCTCATTTACCTGTGGAAACTGAGTCAGATATACACTTGCTTCTTTTCCCTGCCATGCGGGCATCGCCGCCCATACCTCTTCCGCGGTAAAGGTCAGAATCGGCGCCAGAAACTGGGTCATAGCTTTTAAAATGGTAATCATCGCCGTCTGCCCCGAGCGGCGCGATACTGACTTGGCCTTGGTTGTATAGAGTCTATCTTTGAGAACATCCAGATAAAGCGCGCTTAAATCCACAGTGCAATAATTGTATAGAGTATAGAAGACCACATGAAACTGATGACCTTCATAGGCTTCCGTCACGCGTTTGATAATTTCCTGCAGGCGGTGCAATGCCCACTTATCCATTTCTTCCATTTGGGCGTAGTCAGCCATTTCCAAGTTAACATCGAAATCATAAAGGTTGCCGAGAATGAAACGGCTGGTGTTGCGGATCCGGCGATAAGCCTCCATCAGGCGTTTAAGAATTTCCTCGGAAATCCGAATGTCATCTGTATAATCTTCGGCCGCAACCCAGAGCCTGATAATTTCCGCGCCATATTTGGCAATCGCTTCTTCCGCGCCGATGACGTTGCCGACAGATTTGGACATTTTCTTGCCGTCGCCATCCACAACAAAACCGTGCGTAAGAACACTTTTGTAAGGCGCGCGTCCGCGCGTGCCTACTGATTCCAGAAGCGAAGAATGGAACCAGCCACGGTGCTGATCAGACCCTTCCAGATACATATCCGCCGGAGAGCTTAAATCTTTTCTTTTTTCCAGAACCGCCGCGTGGCTCACGCCGGAATCAAACCACACATCCAGAATATTTACCTCCTTGGTAAATTCAGTATTCTTACAGTGCGGGCAGGTTGTGTGTTTGGGCATCAGATCTTTTGGTTCTTTTTCAAACCAGACATCCGCGCCGCCTTTTTCTACCAACCCCACCAGATGATCCAGAATTTCCCTGGTCAGCACTTCATTTTTGCACTTTGCGCAATAAAAAACAGTGATCGGCACGCCCCACAGCCTCTGGCGCGAGATACACCAGTCGGGTCGGTTCTCCACCATTCCGTATATGCGGTCGCGTCCCCAGGAGGGAATCCACTTAACTTCATTGATGCAGGCCAGCGCTTTTTTGCGCAGATCGTTTTTCTCCATGGAGATAAACCACTGCTCCGTGGAACGGAAAATGATGGGTTTCTTGCAGCGCCAGCAGTGTGGATAAGAATGCTGCATGGGAACATGTCCCATCAGCGCTCCCACTTCATCCAATTTTTTAATTACGTTGTCATTGGCGTCAAAAACAAACTGGCCGGCAAAATGTTCGACATCTTCCGTAAATTTTCCCGCATCATCCACCGGCGCGTAATTGTCCAGTCCGTATTTCAGACCTATTTCATAGTCTTCCTGACCGTGGCCGGGCGCAATGTGCACAGCGCCGGTTCCGGCCTCCAGCGTGACAAAAGGAGCAAGAATCAAGACACTGTCTCTTTTAATCAATGGATGGACACATTTCTGACCCTCCAGAACGACGCCATTAAATTCATCCATAATCTCATATTTTTTATTCTTAAAGCCGAATGCATCCAGACAATAATCAAGCATGTCCTTGGCGACAATCAGCACTTCATCATCAATCTTGACGGCAGCGTAAATAAAATCATCCTTGACGGCAATCGCCAAGTTGGCGGGAATCGTCCAGGGTGTGGTTGTCCAGATCACCATGTTGACTTTCTGGCCAACCAGTTTCGGCAATATCTTGCCGACATCGGATGTAAAAGCAAACTTGACATAAATAGAAGGCGTGGAATGATCGGCATATTCCACCTCAGCTTCAGCCAGAGCGGTTTTACAGGTAGCGCACCAGTAAACCGGTTTTTTGCCCTTGTAAACACTGCCATTGAGATAGAGCTTCCCGAATTCAGCAATGGTGGTAGCTTCATAGGGATAGGCCATTGTTAGATAGGGATTGTCCCATTCGCCGAAAACACCCAGACGTTTGAATTGCTCACGCTGAATGCCGACATATTTTTCGGCATAAACGCGGCAGGCACGACGCTTTTCCACCTGCGACATAGCGGCCTTTTTGCCACCCAATTCTTTATCTACCTGATGTTCAATGGGCAGGCCGTGGCAATCCCAACCCGGCACATACACGCCGTCAAAACCGGTCATGTTCTTGGCTTTAATAACTATATCCTTGATAATTTTATTGAGCGCAGTTCCTAAATGAATATTGCCGTTGGCATAGGGAGGGCCGTCATGCAGGATGTAGGGTTTTTTGCCTTTTGCCGCTTCCCGGATTTTCTTGTAAATGTCCATTTCTTGCCATTTTTTGAGCATCTCCGGCTCTCGCTGGGCCAGATTAGCCTTCATCGGGAAATCCGTCTGGGGAAGATTCAACGTCTCTTTGTAATCCATTTTATCTTACTCCTTACATCTCAAAAAAAATAGCGGCAAAACCGCCTTTATTATCAAACCATCAAATGAATACAGCTTGGTATGTATATGAATCAGTCAACTATCACATAACAACTGGACTTTCAAGCACAACTCTTGACCAGTAATCCCCATAGTTTTCTTCATAAATTGGTTGCTTCAATCAACCTTAGAATCGGAACAATTTAGCGAAAAATCAATACCATTCGATTTCAAAGGATAACGAGGCGGCAAGGAGGAGGCTCCGCAGGCGTATTAATAATACGTTGAGGAAGCCGACGACGAAGCCAACAAAGTTAGCCGAAGAAAGCGAATGGTATAAGGCGTGTTTTACTGAAGCTCAGTAGGCATTTCATGGATAATTCCCATGCGCAGGTATATTGGTCGGACAAATTTTCGTATCTCCGGCAATCGCCTGTAGAAAAAGATAGCGCCCACAATGCTCAAGACTCCGCACAGGGCAAGAGTAAAGGGAGCGCCCATCTTGCTGGCGATGCTCCCCCCGAGCAGACTGCCTAACGGAGCCATCCCGATAAAAGCTATGGCGTAAAAACTCATGACGCGGCCCCGCTTATCTTCGTCCACAATGGTTTGCACGATTGTATTGCACGAAGCCATACATACAATCATGCCGAAGCCGGTAACCAGCATCAGGCATAAGGAAAGCGGCAGATAGCGGGAAAAAGAAAAGGCGATAATCCCGCAGCCAAAAATGCAAGTAGAAATTGTGATGAGACGCGCCAGACCGATTACTGATTTGCGGGAAGCGAGATACAGAGCACCCGCCAGCGCACCGATTCCGGTGGCTCCCATAAGGAAGCCCAACGTATGGGAACCGCCGTGCAGAATATCACGCGCAAATACGGGCATAAGAACGACACAAGGCATATTTAAAAAACTTATCAATCCCAAAAGAAGTATTATATACCGGATGGGAGCAAAACCGGCAACATATTGAAATCCCTCTTTGAGTTCATGGAGCATGGCGCCGGAACTTTGTTGCCGCACCTTTTGATTGGTTTTCATAGCCAGGAGCGCCAGAATTATGAAAAAGAAACTGATTCCATTGAGCAGGAAACAAACACCTTCCCCGACATAAGCGATAAGAATGCCCGCAATGGATGGCCCCACCAGCCTTGCGCCATTGAACATAAAGGAGTTCAGGGCAATGGCGTTGCCGAGGTCATTCTTATTTTCCACCATGTCGACTACGAATGATTGCCTTGCGGGCACATCGACAGCATTGACTGTGCCTAGAATTATACTGAGCACAATCAAATGCCAGACAGCGACTAAACCTGTGAGCGTCAGAAATGCCAGCAGAAAAGCCTGCAGCATCGCGAACGTCTGTGTAACAACAAGCAAATTGCGGCGGTTCAATCTGTCCGCATAAACACCGGCAAAAGAACCGAAGATTACCGTAGGAAACTGGCCGGAAAAACCAATGAGACCAAGCAGGAAAACCGAGTTTGTCATCCGGTAGACAAGCCAGCTCATGGCTATCTGCTGCATCCAGGTACCGATAAGTGAAAGGCCCTGTCCGCCAAAGAATAACCGGTAGTTTCTATAAGTAAGCGCCCGCATCAGAAATCTGAGGGCTGATTTTTTTTCGTCCAAATAAGATTTGGTGTTCATATTCAGCAGTATACCAATTCTAAATCAAAGCGCTATTTTTGTTGGCGTCGTTGTCGGTTTCCTCAACGTATATACAATACGCCTCGTCGCCTCCGCCTAGCCGCCTCAATATCATCTTTGATTTAGAAATGGTATTACATTATCAAATAGTGCGGACTTTCAAACATAACCAGATAAGCGCCGCTACTGAATATTAAGCACTTATTTCTTTCAATATGTTGATTATAAAAAACTAGTTTCCATGTTTTTCATCTGGTGGAAAAATTAATATTACTGACCAATAAACTAGTAAGATGTCCCCAAAATATTCTTAAAACTGCCGCCAGACTAGGATCATAAAGAGTCACAAGATTATTTAAAATCACAGGGCATTGTGTGGTAATAAGTCGCAAGGCGAAGGAGGTTTAAGTGGTCGTGGTTGATGCTCAAACGGACATATCCAAAGAGACGGTACGGGCATTCTGCAATCATTTTGCTAAGCTGAAAGCCCAGCTTTATACATTCACTGTATTGTTTTCTGACGAAAGGCTATGTTGCCTTATGGAACAGACGGCAAGAGAGTTCTTCACTGAGCTAAACGAAATTATGCAAGAGCATCTTCTGCTTGAATTTGCCAAATTAATGGATCCTGCAAAAAGCCGGATAAAGAAAGACGTACACCTTGAGAACTTTACAATCCACAATTTGTACGAAAATATCAATTGGTCAAAATGCACAAAGCGAAAACTAGAGAATCTTGTAATAAGAATCGATTCTTTTCGAGAATATTTAAAGCCTGCAAGAGATAAAATACTGGCTCACCCTGATAAGGAAACGAAGATGTCCGGTGCACGACTAGGTGCATTTCCGGAAGAAGAGGGTATTCAGTTCATTGCCAATGTCGAAGAGATATGCAATCTTATGCATGCTGAATGCTTCGGTATCATATTCGGCGATATCGGAGTAACAATAGCTGGTGACGTTCACGATTTCATAAAGATGATAGGCAAGGCTGCGGTATACGATGATCTTTTCGAGGCCAGTACGGGAGAAGAAACAATAAGGCTATTCGATCTATTGAGATCAAAGCTATCTATCGTGGACGAGAATCACTAGATTATGCGCCATATCACTGGAACTGACAACTATAGGCAGTTTGGTACGGAAGGATGACGTCCTGAAAGACGGAGAGAGCCGTAGCCGATTCGGCGCTATGACTCAACGCTATCGTTAATCATTTCATTCGTAAATCTTCAAAATGTTTCATTTACCAACCTTACTGTTTTTTAGATCATGTACTAATGGGCTTGGTAATTACCGAAAAGCCTTGATTAAAATTTAAGCTTATTTTAATAATGCAGTATGATAGTGGAAAGGATGGATTAATATGCCGGATGACAAAAAGCGGAAAGTTCAATTGGAATACCCGTGCCCGTGGGTTTACAAGATCATCGGTCCCGATGCAGATGAGATGCGGCATGCCGTGGCGGAAATCATCTTGGACCGTGCCTATAAGGTATCACATTCACGCAGCAGCGAAGGGGCCAAATATCATTGTCTGAATGTCGAGCTATCGGTAGAGAGCGAATCTCACCGCACGGCTCTTTATGAGGCACTGAAAGCTCATCGGGCTGTAAAGATGGTTTTATAGATTGATGAATCACGGATATGAACCCCAAAGCAAGTTGTGGGGTTCATATCCTCCGCTGAGCGGGATAGTTCAACTTTCCAATTCCGCTACACTTCGCTTACGGAATTGGAGTTTCACTAAAGAAGATTGGAGGTAGCAAATTTATGCAATTCACTTTCGCTCATAATAACATCAATGTACTCAATTTAGAAAAAAGTCTTGCCTTCTACCGGGAAGCGCTACAATTGGCTGAAGTTAGAAGGCTTGAAGCGCCGGACGGCAGTTTCATTATCGTCTTTCTCGGCGACGGTCAAACACTGCACCAACTCGAGCTGACTTGGCTCAAGGATAGAAAAGAGCCTTACAATCTGGGTGACAATGAATTCCATCTGGCTCTCAAAGTCGACGATTTTGCAGGCGCCCATGCCCGGCATGAAAAGATGGGCTGCATCTGTTATGAGAACAAGGCGATGGGAATCTACTTTATCAATGACCCGGACGACTACTGGATTGAAATCATCCCCCAAAAGAGATGATTTGCAAGTGCACTGGAATTCGTTAGTTGTAATGAGACTCAAAATTCAGGAGCAACGTGAACTGAATTTTGTAAGTCGAATTATTCAATGTCCTCTGGCTGTTGGAAACTGTCCCACTTCAGTTGGGCAATGAGGAGGCTCACTAATCCCACTTCGCTTCGCTACGGGGATAATTCGACTTGCCAATTCTGATGCGTTGCGCTTTCAGAATTGGAGTCTCACTAAAAAGCCCCTTGTCCTCACGGACAAGGGGCTTTAATATTTCAAATGCTTTCTATCATTGATGAGATTACCACCCAGGAATTCGCCGGGCTACACTGTCGCGCATGGCGCTCCCCACAATGACATAAATACGGCTTGATTTACTTTCTTACATGCCCATGCCGGGATATCCGCCACCGGGAGGCATTCCACCGGGCATTCCACCACCGGCGCCCTTCTCTTCGGGTTTATCGGCAATCATGCACTGAGTGGTAAGCAGTAAAGCTGCAACTGAGGCCGCGTTCTGTAGAGCAAAACGCGTAACCTTAGTGGGATCAATAACACCGGCTGCGATCATGTCTTCATACACATCAGTACGGGCGTTAAAACCATAGGACCCTTTCTTCTCTTTTACCTTCTCGACTACAATGCTGCCTTCCAGACCGGCATTGCAGGCAATCATTTTAATCGGCTCTTCGATCGCTTTTTTGATAATATTCACGCCTATTTGCTCGTCGCCTTCCAAAGCCATTTTAGCCAGAAGAGGCAGAGTCCGCAAATACGCAACTCCACCGCCGGGAACGATGCCTTCTTCAACGGCAGCGCGGGTGGCGTGCAGCGCGTCTTCGACGCGTGCTTTCTTTTCCTTCATTTCGGTTTCGGTTGCTGCGCCGACTTTAATTACGGCAACACCGCCAACCAGTTTGGCCAGTCTTTCCTGAAGTTTTTCTTTATCATAATCGGAAGTGGTCTCTTCAATCTGAGCGCGAATTTGTTTGACACGGCCTTCGAGATCAGCCTTTTTCCCGGCGCCATCGATAATGGTTGTATTGTCTTTATCAATGGTAATCTTTTTGGCTCGTCCTAAATCTTCCAGTGTTACGTTTTCGAGCTTGTAGCCCATGTCTTCGGATATCATCTTGCCGCCGGTAAGGATGGCGATGTCTTCCAGCATAGCCTTGCGGCGATCGCCGAAGCCGGGAGCTTTAACGGCTGCAACATGCAGGGTGCCGCGAATCTTGTTGACCACCAGCGTTGCCAACGCTTCGCCTTCGATGTCTTCGGCGATAATAAGAAGCGGTTTGCCCATTTTGGCGATTTGTTCCAGAATAGGAAGCAGGTCTTTCATACCGCTGATTTTCTTTTCATATATTAAAATTAAAACGTCTTCCAGAGCGACAAGCATTTTGTCGGCATTCGTTACAAAGTAAGGAGAAAGATAGCCGCGGTCAAACTGCATACCTTCAACGATCTCCAGTTCAGTCTCCAGACCCTTGGCTTCTTCCACAGTAATGACGCCTTCTTTACCTACTTTATCCATAGCGCCGGCGATGATGTTGCCGATGGTTTCATCGTTATTGGCGGAGATAGTGCCGACCTGAGCGATTTCTTTTTGATCTTTGGTGGGTTTGCTCATCTTGCTGAGCTCTTTGACAACGGTTTCGACAGCTTTGTCTATACCACGTTTAATATCCATAGGGTTGCTGCCTGCCGCGACGGCCTTGACGCCTTCGCGATAAATGGCCTGTGCCAGGAGAGTTGCAGTGGTGGTGCCGTCACCGGCGACGTCGCTTGTTTTGCTGGCGACTTCTTTGACCATCTGCGCGCCCATGTTTTCAAATTTATCTTCCAGTTCGATTTCTTTGGCTACGGTAACGCCGTCTTTGGTGACAGTGGGTGAACCATAACTTTTATCAATAATAACGTTGCGGCCTTTGGGGCCGAGGGTTACTTTTACAGCGTCGGCCAGAGTGTTGACGCCCTTCAGCATAGATTTTCTTGCTTCTTCATCATAAAGAAGTACTTTTGCTCCCATTGTATATATTCCTCCTTAATAGTTTCTTATTTTTCAATAATGCCGAGAATGTCGTCTTCTCTCATGATCAGGTATTCTTCGCCGTCTATCTTAACTTCAGTGCCGCCGTATTTGCTGAAAAGAACTTTATCGCCCACACTGACTTCAGGCTTGATTAATTTGCCGTCATCGGCAACTTTGCCCTTGCCTACGGCTATAACCTTGCCTTCAATAGGTTTTTCTTTGGCGGTATCCGGGATTATAATGCCCCCCTTGGTTTTTTGCTCTTCTTCCAA
Source organism: Syntrophaceae bacterium (assembly GCA_003139775.1). Lineage (GTDB taxonomy): Bacteria > Desulfobacterota > Syntrophia > Syntrophales > Smithellaceae > Smithella. The sequence goes on from PLGI01000203.1 coordinate 12,334, forward strand.
ACGTTTTACAATGATTCTATCCTGTAAAGGTCTGATTTTCATACTTTTTACTCTCCTTTCTTGATTTTTAGAATTGAATTATGAGTGCTGATTTAATTGAGCTATTTTATGCACCATTTTTCAGATGTCAAGTCTTCCAGAAATTTTTTTGAGTATTTTTTTAATTGCGCTAGATTTTCCAGTTCCCCCCTTAGGCCAAAAGCCAGGGAATTAAAATAAATTCTCCAGTAATTCCTTCAACGAAACTATTTTACAAACTTCCATTTTCGCTACTTTTTCAAGTGAAGCCGCGTTTGTTCTGGGCACCAGACAACGGTTAAAGCCCAAACGCGCCGCCTCCCTTATCCGCACATCCATTTGTGAAATAGCACGAACTTCTCCGGCAAGCCCCACCTCCCCCAAAACAACCGTCCGCGCATCAATGGGCTTATCCAAGAAACTCGAAGCCATCGCGGCAACCACACCCAAATCAACCGCCGGTTCTTCCACCCGGACGCCGCCGGCAACATTGATAAAGATATCCGAACCGCTCAAATGCAGACCGCAAATCTTATCCAGCACCGCCACCAAAAGCGAAACGCGGTTATGATCCACACCGATAGCAGTGCGCCTCGGCATTCCCAGATTGGTGGCGCTCACCAAAGCCTGAATTTCCACCAGAATCGGCCTTGTTCCTTCCAGACTGGGCACAACCACCGAACCGGCAACATTTTGCGGCCTCTCCGCCAGAAAGAAAGTGGAAGGATTGGGCACTTCTTTCAGCCCCTTATCCTGCATTTCAAAAACGCCGATTTCGTTGGTCGGGCCGAAACGGTTTTTAATGCTGCGGATAATCCGGTAGGCATGGGCGGAACCACCCTCGAAGTAAAGCACGGTATCCACCATGTGTTCCAGCACCTTAGGGCCGGCTATAGAACCGTCTTTGGTCACGTGGCCTACTAAAAAAACCGGAATGCCGTATTTTTTAGAGAAAAGAATTAGCCGCGAGGAAGCCTCGCGCACCTGCCCGACACTGCCGGGGGCGGACATAAGTTCTCCAGAATAAACCGTTTGAATAGAGTCAATAACCACTATGGCCGGAGAAACCGCTTTAATTTGCTCCAGAATTTTTTCCAGAGAAATCTCTACCAGAACCAATAAATCTTTAGATGCGGCTCCGATCCGTCCGCTGCGCATCTTAATTTGACTGGCCGACTCCTCGCCGGAAACGTACAAAACTTTCAATCCCTGTTCAGCCAGATTATGCATCATTTGCAGCATAAGCGTTGACTTGCCAATGCCAGGTTCCCCGCCGATTAAGATTGCCGAACCTCCGACAATACCGCCTCCCAGTACCCGGTCAATCTCGGCAATACCTGTGATGGTTCGCTTGCCTTCCTCCACGGAAATATCCTCTATAGGCAGCGGCTTGCCGTCAAATTTCATTTCCGTGCGGCTGCCGGAATCGGTATCACTGATCAATTCTTCGGCAAAACAATTCCAGCCATTGCAGGAAGGACATTTGCCCAGCCACTTGGGAGACATATAACCGCAATGCTGACAAAAGAAACTTGTTTTGTTTTTTTTCAAACTGTTTCTCCTTGAAAATTATTAGAACAAAACATATTTTTCAATATTATGTCAATACGAATCAATGCGTTTTGACGATAAAGACATTACTGCAAAAACACAAGAACAATTATCCTCTTATCTCACTTTTTCGGAAGCAGGAAAAATTTAACTTATACACAATCATATTGACTAAATATTATTTTTTTAATATATTTATTGCAAGATTTTTAATGTCTTTTTGTAAACGGGTGATGGGGTTCACCTTAGTTTTAACCGCGTTTTTTGCTGATGACTCCTGCAGAAGCTTAACCTGAAGGAGTTTTTTTGTGGAAAATATCTCAGATAACATGCCCCTTTCCGATATTCGTAATATTTTAGAAAAAATTGCTGATACCTGTGACCGGTTTCAGATGATTTCCTTGAATCGTCAACTGGAAGTCGCGCGGGCACTACTTGAAAAAACCCACCCATTGATGTTGCGGTTATGGGACAATTTAAGGCAGGGAAAAGCTCTTTCTTAAACAGTCTGCTCGGTCAGGACGTTTTGCCTGTCGGCGCAATTCCGGTGACAACAGCCATCACCCGCCTGCAATATGGGAATAATGAGCGAGCTCTGGTGCGGCATTTCGATGGACGCATAACAGAAGTTCCTCTGATTGGCATTGTAAAATTCACATCGGAAGCTGAAAATCCCGGCAATTCAAAAAACGTCGCTATTGTGGACATTGAATTGCCGTCTCTACAAAAATATCCCGGTATGCGTCTGGTTGACACACCCGGACTGGGCAGTGTTTACAAATATCATCAATCCGCGTCAGAGAATTGGCTTCCAGCGGTCGGCACAGCTCTTTTGGCAGTGAGCGCTGATAGGCCTCTTTCGGAACATGATTTGGAGCTTATTCGCGAACTTACCAGTCACACACCGAACATCATTCTTCTGCTCACCAAGGCAGATATTCTTTCGCCGGTTCAGCAACAGGAAGTTGTCTCGTTTTTTCAGCAGACTCTTCAGCGCGAACTTCACCGGACACTACCGGTTTATCTTTATTCAACCAAAAGCAATACCAAAGAATATAAACAACGTGTGGAAGAAGATATTTTTAAAACGATTTGCGCAAACAGAGATTCAGAATTTCTGAGAATTCTGCATTATAAAGTCCGTTCTCTTTCGCAAAATTGCCTGAGCTATTTAAGAATTGCTCTACATTCTTCAATGCAGGCAGATTTGAATCGGGATAACCTGCATGCACAGATTATTAATGAAAAAGTCAAGGAATCTCTGATGCGCGACGAACTGGGTATTATTTCCCGCGAACATCAGCGGCAAACCCGTCCTCTGATAGAAACCTATTTGGAACAATTTAAAGTGCCTCTAACAAAAAAAGTTACGGCAAAACTACAAAACGAAATAACTTCGTGGACGGGCAATCTATGGAAACTATCACGGTATTATGAAACTTGGGTTTCGGAAAATCTCTCCGAAGAAATGCGCGTAATTTCCAAAACCGAGCATGTCCATTTTCTGGGCACCCTAAAAAAAGCTCATGCCAGCTTCTCGAGATCGCTGGAGGCGTTCTGCAAATTCCTTGGTGACAATATTGAAAATGTGTTGGGCGTTAAGTTGGCGGACGTTGACTGGAAAATTGACGTCATTGAACCAGAACGTCCGGATATTTCTTTTGCCAAATCATTTGATATTCATCTTGATTTAATATGGTTTCTTATTCCCATGTTTTTGTTCCGGCAAATATTCGAACGGCATTTCATTAAAGCCATTCCAAAAGAAGTGAAAATTAACTTATCGCGTCTAGCCTACCAGTGGAAAAAAAGTGTCAACAACTCCATTGAAGCGATGCACGCGCAGGCCATCAACTATATCCATGACGAACTTTCAACTATTGAAGCGCTGCTATCCCGGACACAGGGGCAGACGGATGATATTAAACAGTTGATCGTTCAAGTAGAAAGATTATCAGATAATTTGACAAAATCACGGATATGAACGCCAAAGCAAACTTTGGAAATATTAAGCAGCAAGCTGCGGGGTATTATATATAGTCCCACTTAGCTTCGCACGTGGGATAATTCAACTTACAGATATTACTTCGCTGTGCTTGTAATATCTAAGTTTCATTAGAATTGGAGTTTCACAATAAAACACTGACAAGGTAATCAAAAAGTTGAGCTTTTAAAAACAATTAAATTGATAAAAATATTTCCCGATGCTACATTATTTTCCGTAGTATTTTACTGGAAGGAGATCTAGTTTATGGAACATACTCATGAAATTGAACAAATGTGCGTAGTCGCCAAAGGTCCCAAAAACGGCCCGGCCCCCATACCGCAAGAGGGCAAATGGACACAGGTGAAGGAAATCAAAGATATTTGCGGTCTTACCCATGGTGTCGGCTGGTGCGCGCCGCAGCAGGGAGCATGTAAACTTACCCTGAACGTGAAAAACGGTATTATTGAAGAAGCATTGATTGAATGTATCGGCTGCACCGGCATGACCCATTCCGCCGCGATGGCCGCCGAAATTTTGCCGCATAAAACAATTCTGGAAGCTCTGAATTCCGATCTTGTCTGCGACGCGATAAACGTAGCAATGAGGGAAATTTTTCTCCAGATTGCTTACGGCCGCACACAAACCGCGTTTTCCGAAGGCGGCCTCCCTATTGGCGCAGGCCTGGAAGATCTGGGCAAGGGTCTGCGCAGCGTGATTGCCACCATGTATGGCACCAAAGAGAAAGGTCCCCGTTATCTGGAAATGGCGGAAGGTTATGTTACCGAAATCGGCCTCGACAGCGACAACGAAATTATCGGCTACAAATTCGTTCAGCTTGGCGTCATGATGGATAATATCGCCAAAGGAATGGACGCGGCCAGCGCCCTTACCAAAGCAACCGGAACTTACGGCCGTTTTGCCGAAGCCGTAAAAGTTATTAACCCACGAAAAGGATAAGGAGTAAAAAAATGGCTTTATTTGAAGGATACGAAAGAAGAATCAAACAAATCACTCCTTTTCTCGCGAAATATGGAATTTCCTCTTTAGAGGAAGCCGAAAAAATATGTATCGGGAAAGGCGTTGATGTTAGAAAAATTGTAAAGGATATTCAACCGATTTCATTTGAAAACGCCGGATGGGCCTATCTAGTAGGCGCCGCCGCCGCAATTAAAAAGGGACAGAAGAATGCCGCCGATATCGCCGAAACGCTTGGCGAAGGCCTCCAGTCATTTTGCATTCCGGGATCAGTCGCCGACGACCGTCAGGTAGGCATAGGTCATGGAAATCTTGCCTCTATGCTTTTACGCGAAGAAACCACCTGTTTTGCTTTCTGCGCGGGACACGAATCATTCGCCGCGGCTGAAGGAGCTATCGGACTTGCCAACTCCGCTAATAAAGCGCGCAAGGTTCCCCTGCGGGTAATTCTCAATGGACTGGGAAAAGACGCGGCTCACATTATAGCCCGAGTGAAAGGGTTCACCCATGTTGCAACAGCTTTCGACTATAAAACGGGAAAAATTTCCGTGGTAAAAGAGAAAGCCTACTCCACGGGAAAACAAGCGGCAGTCCGTTGTTACGGCGCCGATGATGTACGCGAAGGAGTCGCGATCATGCATCTGGAAGGAGTTGATGTCGCCATAACTGGTAATTCCACAAACCCGACGCGTTTCCAGCATCCGGTTATGGGTGTTTACAAAAAAGAACGCCTGCTGGCAGGGAAGAAGTTTTTTTCTGTCGCTTCCGGCGGTGGAACAGGAAGAACGCTTCATCCAGACAACATGGCCGCAGGACCGGCATCTTACGGCATGACCGACACGATGGGACGAATGCATTCAGACGCACAGTTTGCCGGTTCATCGTCAGTTCCCGCCCATGTGGAAATGATGGGATTAATTGGAATGGGAAATAATCCAATGGTGGGAGCATCGGTCGCTGTCGCGGTTGCGGTGGAACAGGCAATGAAATAAAAACTATCTATCAAGCACCACACTGCCCGTTAAATAAGGCAATGTGGTGCTTGCATAAACTCAAGACCGACTATTGTTCCATTTCTAAATCAAGCGCTATATTTGCTATTGCCGTCGGCTTCCGCAACTTCTGTCTTTATTGCTGGAAAGAAATAAACGTCCAGGCTAACCGATGTAAATGTTGCGATTATGATCTTAAAGCATACGAAAATCTTTCCTACGAGAAGAAACTGATCAATTCACTTCATCAAAATTTATTTTAACTCAAAGCCCAGCTAATATCTGCTAAATCTATAACGCTGAGCAACCTTAATGTTTCGGATATCAAAATTTTATTACGCTGTTACTCTGATCAGAATCAGCTTGATTGGACGGACAAATATAGAAACAATTTGGCAACTTTGACAAACGGCTATCCATTGGGCTTAGCGCAAATGCTTAGAAATAATTTGACAAAAAAATCCAAATTTGATTAATGACCCGTGCCGTAAAGATTTATCGCTTTGTCGCGCAGGTGATGGGGTTCACCTTTAATCGCAACCGTTGCTAATGACTCCTGTAAAATTCAATAACAGGAGTTATTACATGGACAGCATTTATTTACTCGCGTCTTTCTGGTTCCTTGCCGCCGTTTTATCAACCATTCTCGCCAATCGCCTGAAAATTTCAATCGCCTTGATGGAAATCATGGTTGGCGCGGCTATTGGATACGCAGCTTATAATCTTCATTTAACAGATAATCTTTCCCTACATGCTGACTGGTTAAAATTTTGCACAGGCGTTGGGGCTATCATGCTGACATTTCTCGCAGGCGCGGAATTAAATCCCGACGTAATGAAATCCAAGATAAAAGAGGTTTCTGTAATTGGATTAATTGGATTTTTCGCTCCATTTATCGGCTGTTCACTAATCGCTTATTATCTGATTGGATGGAATCTGCAAGCAAGTCTTCTTTGTGGCATAGCCCTGTCTACAACATCAATGGCTGTAGTTTATGCAGTAATGCTGGAATATGGATTCAATAAAACCGAATTTGGCAAAGGCGTACTTGGATCTTGTTTCATTAATGACCTTGGAACAGTTATTGGATTAGGATTGATATTTGCGCCCTTCACTTACAAGACCATTATATTTATTGCAGTAACAATATCTTTGATTTTCATTTTGCCGGGAATAACTAACTATCTAATAAAGCATTTCGCGTATAAAACAGCGGCTATTCGCACAAAATGGATCCTTTTTGTTTTAATGTCAATGGGAGTGCTTGCATTATGGTCAGGAAGTGAACCTGTGCTGCCCGCTTATGTCATAGGTATGTTAATGGCAAGAACAATGGAAAGGGATGGTCATTTTGTCCGAAGATTAAGAACGTTGACTGTTGGATTTTTAACACCTTTATATTTTCTAAGAGCCGGAGCACTAATGTCCATATCTGCTCTTATTGCGGCTCCTGTCACTTTTATTTTACTCTTTATTGGAAAAGTCATTTCCAAAATATTCGGATTATATCCGGCAATAAAAAATTTCCGGGATGATACAAAAGAAAAATGGTATTACACATTGCTCATGTCTACAGGTTTGACGTTTGGAACTATTTCCGCGCTATTCGGATTGTCCCATAATATCATTTCACAAGATCAGTATTCCTACATAGTTGGCGCGGTAATTGCCAGCGCCGTTATACCGACTCTTATAGCTAATAAATTTTTCTTACCGAGTCATTTGCTCGAACAACCAATTTTAGATGATCAGGCGCCTGACGAAAAAGATATTATTAATAAATTGTAATTCTTATGAAGTAGTAATCCTCAATTCGAACAACTTTACACATCTGAACACAAGGTGTAGACAGTTATTGCTTCTACCGAGAAGCAATAACTAATTATTCTCGATTAAAAAATGAACTACCCCGTAGCAAGCTAAGGGGAATTAACCCCAAACAAGATTAAAATATTCCAAACGATAATTATTGGCTATATTTACCTGATAGTTCATCTGAACATTTTCCAAAACAAAAAACAATATTAGCCCTTGACAAGTTATGGGCATATGCTTATAATACTTCAGAAGGAGTAATAAAGACAAATGCCCCGACCTAAATGTTGCCGTAATATTTGCGGCGTTCCAGATAAAAATTATTTCAAGCCAAGGGGAATACCAATTTCTCAACTGGAAGAGGTGGTGCTGAACCTGGATGAGTACGAAGCGATTCGTCTGGCGGATTACGAACAGCTTTATCAGGAAAAGGCCGCGGCCAGAATGAATATTTCCCGCCAGACGTTCGGCAGGATCATCGAAGCGGCTCACAAAAAAATAGCCGACGTTCTGATGAATGGAAAAGCGCTAAAAATTGAAGGTGGAAAAGTTTCCTTTGACGAAACAAAGCCGTGTGGCCACGGAAAAGGACGCCGGGCTAAAAGAGATAATCAATAATATATTTTTAAAGGAGAAATTTATGAAAATCGCATTACCATCACGTCAGAACCAGATTGACGAACACTTCGGACACTGTGAACACTTTACGGTATTCTCAATTGACGATCAGAAAAAAATTCTGTCGGAAGAAAAAATTGTATCGCCTGCCGGATGCGGCTGCAAATCGAATATCGCTCAAACACTGGCCGAACAGGGCGTCAAACTCATGCTGGCCGGCAACATGGGACAAGGAGCCGTTAATGTATTGAACAGCCATGGCATTGATGTTCTGCGCGGCTGCTCGGGCGATGTGAAAGCCGTTGCTGAAAGCTGGCTTTCAGGCAACCTGGAAGATTCTGGAATCGCATGTGCTCAGCATGAGCATGAATGCCATAATAACTAAAAAAAAAGAACCAATAACGCATTAACAAACTGACCGGAACGTAAAGCAAAGACTTTGGAGGACACCGGACATGAATACCTGTGAAATTCTTTATTGGACTATCGGCATCATCCATAGTGAGCATACAATAGAGGAAAATACGCCCATCCAGCCTGTTTACGCCAAAGGTTGCAAGGGGTATGTCGAGCTGTGTCCGGAGTTTGTCGAAGGTCTGAGTGATCTAAGTGGTTTTTCACATATTTACCTGATTTATCATTTTCATCAGGTGCGCTCTGTCCAACTTCTGGTCAAGCCTTATCTTCAGGATGAAGGGCACGGAATCTTCGCCACACATGCGCCTTGCCGCCCCAACCCTATCGGGTTGAGTGTAGTGGAACTGCTTGGCATTGAAGGCAATACTTTGCATTTGGATGATGTGGATATACTGGACGGCACACCGCTTTTGGACATCAAGCCCTGCACAGCCAAGTTCGACCTGCACGACATCAAAAAGAACGGCTGGCAGGATGAAGTAGATGAAGAAACCGCTCAGCAGCGAGGTAAAAGAAAATACCATCAATAAGAAAGACTTATGGAGAATGTAAAAGTGGAGAGTAAAAACAATATCTGCGATTCATGCGGGGATACAAACTGTTCAGCTAAGAATCAGGGTCAAACCGAAAGCAAGGAGGAGTATACGGATCGCCGACGAATGCAAGCTAGGCTTTGTCGCATAAATCATAAAATTATTGTGCTTTCGGGCAAAGGGGGTGTTGGCAAAAGTACTGTCGCCATCAACCTGGCCACGGCGCTCATGTTGGAAGGATCACGCGTGGGACTTTTGGACGTGGATATTCACGGACCCAGCGTTCCCACCATGCTGGGTCTGGAACATGAAACACTTCAAGGTACAGATGGGGGAGTGCTGCCGGTGGAACTTGGAAATATGAAGATAATGTCTTTAGGGTTTCTGCTGAAAAACCAGGATGACGCTGTCATTTGGCGTGGTCCGATGAAAATGGGAGTCATCAAACAGTTTTTGACGGATGTGGAATGGGGCGATCTGGACTATCTTATTGTGGATGCTCCTCCCGGAACAGGAGATGAACCGCTTTCTTTATGCCAGTTAATTCAACCTTTGGACGGTGCGGTCATTGTGACCACACCCCAGAGGGTAGCAGCAGTGGATGTGCGCAAATCCATCAGCTTCTGCAGACAGGTTCATGTTCCGGTACTGGGCGTCATCGAAAACATGAGTGGTTTTGTCTGCCCAAAATGCGGTGAGATCACGCAGATTCTACCCGCAGGTGGCGGTAAAATAATTGCCACGGATATGAAAGTACCCTTTTTGGGTGCTATTCCCATGGATCCGGCAATTGCTCAGTCCGGGGATGATGGCCAAGCATTTATCCATCATTACGCGTCAAGTCCGACGGCAAAGCTCATGCATGACATAATCAATCAGATTAAAACCTTGGATAAACCACAGGAAGGAACATAAATTATGCTCACGTATGAATATGAATGCAGTCGTTGTGGCCTGCAATTCGAAAGACAACAAACCATGACCGATGCGCCCATCAAGGAATGTCCCGCATGCGGGGAAGAAGTCCGAAAGCTGATAAGCGGGGGAAGTGGTTTTATTATGAAAGCAGCCGGTGTCGGCAAACGCGATCAGATGAAGAGTTGTTCTCTCGAAGAAACGGGAAAAACCTGTTGCGGAGCAGACAGAAAGTGTGGAGAATCTCATTGCGGAGGTTGATATGAAAACGATATTAAACGCTGTGGACAAAGTCGAGATTTTGACCTTGCAGGACAAGAGATGACGGCTATAGACGGAAGTGCAGTCATTTCCCGAGCCATGCCCCTGAAAGCCGGGGAAATTCGCGCCTCCATTTTGGCTGAACACGGTTTTTCGGCACTGGTCAAAACTACCATAAACGGTGAAGCGCACACATTGCTGTTTGATTTTGGATTTTCCGAAAACGGCGCGGCACAAAACGCATCAACGCTGGGAGTCGATATGACCGAAGTGGAAGCGGTGGCGCTCTCTCACGGACACAGTGACCATACGGGCGGTATGAAAAAGCTCGCGGCTCTGATCGGCAGGCAGAACATTCCCTTTGTTGTACATCCATCCGTATTCAAATCTCCTCGTTACCTGAAATATGCAGAAGAATTAAAAATCAACTTTCCGAAATTGACGCGGGAAATGGTCAAAGAAGCAGGTCTCACTGTGGTGGAAACTGAAAAGCCTTATCTTCTTTTGAATGACACAATCCTTTTTCTGGGCGAGATTCCTTGTTCCACGGATTTTGAAAAAGGTTTTCCCATCGCCCATTGTCAGAAAGATGGCAAAGAAGTCTGGGATGCCATTGAAGACGACACCTCCATCGTGATGAATCTCAAAGATAAGGGGTTGGTCATCCTTTCGGGTTGTGCATACGCGGGTATTGTCAACACGGTTCAATATGCAATTGAAGTCACTGGCGTAGATAAGATTCACGCAATAATGGGTGGATTTCACCTCTCCGGGCCGTTTTTTGAGCCGATTATTGACCGTACGACGTACGAGCTTCAGAAACTTTATCCAGCTTATGTGATTCCAACGCACTGCACGGGTAGAAGGGCAATTATGGTCATGGAAAAAGAAATGCCGAAGCAATTTCTTTTGAATATGGCGGGAACAAAACTTACCTTCGCGTAATCGTAAATCATGAAGCGTAGAGAATTATTTTTGTGACTAGTAACAAACAAGGAGATCGAATGACGAATAAAGCTTTTCAGGATTACTACCCGGATGATTTAAGCCACTGTTATGGCTGCGGACGCCTCAACGAGCACGGAATGAAAATCAAAAGCTATTGGGATGGGAAAGAATCCGTATGTATTCACCAGCCAAAACCTTATTACACTGCTATACCTGGATACGCCTATGGCGGCCTCATTGCTTCGCTAATTGACTGCCACTCCACGGGCACGGCCGCTGCAGCAAAATACCGGTCCGAAAAACGCGAAATGGACACGCTGCCTCCGATCAGGTTTCTCACCGCTTCCTTACATGTTGATTATTTGTTGCCTGCTCCGCTGGGTGGAGTGATCGAAATTCGCGGTCGAGTCAAGGAAATCAAAGGACGCAAAGTTATTGTGGAGTCATGGCTCATCGCTGGCGGCCAGATTTGCGCGCGCGGTGAAGTGGTTGCCGTCCAGCTGCCCGAACATATGATGCCCGATGGCTTTAAAAAATAGCGATAGGTAAAAAAAATATAGTCTCATTGATTTAGATCAATGCAATCGTATTAGCCGACTGTTATGATTTAAAATCAAAAGGCCGAGGTTTAATGAGAGATCTCTAAATTTTTTCTAAAAAGGAGAAAAAAGTGGATCAAGGCATTATGTTTTTTGTATTGGGAATCATCGTAGGGGTATCCTTGATAGCAGTTATTGTTTGGCTATCAATGCCTAAGATGATGTTGGTGACACATAAAAGTAAGTATCAGAGCGTTGAGGAGACTTGCCAGCAACTCAAAGCCGCAATTGAATCCAATGGATGGTCGTGCCCCGCAATACGTGACATGAATATGACAGTGTCTCAAAAAGGTGTTCAAATGGACAGACGGGTAATGATCGTAGAGTTATGCAAGGCGGAGTATGCCAAGGATGTTTTGTCCACGAATCCGGAGGTGTCCACTCTCATACCCTGTGCATGGGGCGTTTATGAAGGAGACGATGGGAACTCTTATATTACGGGAATGAATATGGGGCTTATGGGAAAAATGTTCGGAGGAAATATAGCAAGAGTTATGGGAGCATCAGTCGCAAAGGATGAAAAGAAAATGCTTAAAGACGTTGTTCGGGAATAGCGGCATATTTGGTGGGGTGCATATAACTCTTTATAATAATACGGTACCGCACATTACACAGAAGAAAAATAGATATTCTTGAAAACAATTAGTCTTAGCAGGAAAGCAACCACAATGGTTAAAAGCACCGGAGGAACCTATGACAAGAAGAAAAAGCATTGTAGTGATCGGCGGCTCAGCTGCTGGCCCCAAGGCGGCGGCAAAAGCCAGAAGAATCGACAGCAATGCTGAAGTCGTCATTCTGCAAAAAGAAGCGGATCTATCCATGGCGTCATGCGNNCACCAGCTGGTGTAGTAAGAAGCCCGATGTTTTACCTAAACGCCAAGGACATTGACGCTCGCGTCAATACCGAAGTCACAGCCATCGACCGGAAAAACCATTCCGTTTCGTTCAAGAATATTGCGACAGGGGAAACCGGCTCACTGGCTTATGATAAACTCGTTATCGCCATAGGTTCTGTCTCTCAAATGCCGCCGGTGCCAGGTCTGGAACTTGAAGGCATTACAACCTTGAAATCCATGCAAGATGCCGACTTTCTACGCAAAGTCCGGGATGAAGGAAAGATCAAAAAAGCCGTTGTCATCGGCGGAGGTTTGATCGGTATCGAAATCTGCGAAGCCCTGCAACTGGCAGGTATAGAAATCACAGTGATTGAACTTCTGCCTCAACTACTAATATTTCTGGATTGGGAACTGGCCAAGCTCGTGGAAAACCATGTCAAAAGCAAAGGAGCCAATGTCATTACCGATAATGGCATTGCTGAATTTCTTGGCAAGAATGGCAAACTGACGGCAGTAAAACTGCAAAATGGCACAGAGCTATCTTGTGAATTGGCGGTTGTGGCTATCGGCGTCCGTCCCAACGTCACATTGGCTAAAGATACTGGTCTGAAAATCGGTAATTTGGGCGGCATCGATGTCAACGAATATATGCAGACTTCCGATCCGGACATTTATGCTGTGGGCGACTGCGTGGAAACGGTAAACAGAATTACCGGAAAAAAGGTGCTTGCGCCCTACGGCGATCTGGCAAACCTCCAGGGTAGAGTGGCTGGTGAAAACGCCGCCTCGGAAAATTGCGTAAAATTTACCGGAACAATCCAGACCGGCATCTGTAAAGTTTTTGATTATTCGGCGGGTTCCACAGGACTTTCCGAAAAAACTGCAAAAAAATGGGGGTATTCGGACATCATTACGGTGATAAATGCCAGTCCCGATAAGCCGGGGTTTATGCAAGGGAAGCTTCTGGTGACCAAGCTCATTGCCGATAAAAAAACAGGCAAAGTGTTAGGCGCTCAGTGCATCGGTCCCGGCAATGTCAGCAAGCAAATCGCCCAGTGGGCGATGACCATACAGGGCAATCTGACTGTTGAGGATATCATTAATGCGGATCTCCCTTACGCACCGCCATTTTCTCTGGCCATCGATCACTTCATTGCCACAGCCCACATTATGCAGAATAAAATGAAAGGCAGGCTCAAGGGTATCAGTTGCAGTGAGGTAAAACAGAAAGTCCTAAATCAAGAAAAACCGTTTCTCATCGATGTGAGAGGACCGGACGAATTTGAGGAAATGCGTTTGGGCATCGGCGAGACGCTGATTCCTCTGGGAGCATTGCGCAAGCGATTAAAGGAGATTCCCGAAGATAAGAACAAAGAAATCACCTGTTACTGCAAGATTTCACTGCGCGGTTACGAAGCGGCGCTGGCTTTAGAAGGCAACGGATGGAAAAACGTCAAGGTAATGGAAGGCGGCATCATGGCCTGGCCGTATCCACGGGAAAAATAAATATGGACACGTATGCAAACTTGAATTTGCAGGGCGCGCCAGGAGAGACTCATTATAAGCATTAATCGCCATATCATTAAACTTCTCTTAATAAAATTTTAAGCTCAGAATCAATTTTCCCCTTGATTCTTGAGCAATACTAAACTAAAAGACGTTAAATAATTATTTTGTTTGGAGGTACTAATCCCATTCGCTTACGCTCAGGGATAGTTCAACTAACAAATTTTAATTCACTACGTTTTTAAAATTTGAGTTTCACTATGGAAGAAAATATAAAAAGTGAAGAAAAGGATATTGAGCCGGACGATGTTCTCCCGGAAATTTCTGTGGAAGAGCTTACGCCTGAAATGCATGACGCTTGTGATCGCGCCGGATGGAAAACCCTTGTGCCCGTGCAGGCCAAGTCCATTCCTTATTTTTTAGCAGGCCGCGATATGATGGTGCAATCCCGCACCGGCAGCGGCAAAACTGGCGCTTACATCCTACCTATTATACAAAAAATCAACGCGCAGAAAAATGTCGCCCAGGCTCTCGTGCTTGTTCCGACCCGCGAACTTGCCCTTCAAGTATCCAGAGAAGCCGAGATGCTGACTCAAGGGACAGATATAAGAACAGCAGTAGTTTATGGCGGGGTAGGATACAATGCGCAGTTGGAATCATTTCGTGGCGGCGCTCAACTTGTTATCGGCACACCGGGACGAATCTTAGACCATCTGTTAAAAAATACTCTTTCGCTGGATCACTTGAAAATATTGATTTTCGATGAAGCCGACCGCATGTTGTCCATGGGCTTTTATCCCGATATGGTGAAAATTCGCAAATATATCCCTTCGAGCGAAATACTCAGCAGCATGTTTTCCGCAACTTTTCCGCCGCAGGTAATTCGTTTAGCCGGTCAATTCCTGCATCAATCAAAATTATTGAGTTTGAGCGGCAATCAGGTGCATATTGCCGAAATAGAGCATATTTATTATGTTGTTCCGGGTATGCGCAAAGAAAGGTCGCTTGTGCGTATCATTGAAATTGAAAATCCCGCCTCCGCCATCATCTTCTGCAATACAAAAAGCACGGTACATTATCTTACGGTTGTATTAAAACGCTTTGGTTACGATGCCGACGAACTAAGTTCTGATCTGGCTCAAAGCATGCGGGAAAAGGTTATGGCACGAGTGCGGCGCGGCGCCCTGCGTTTTTTAGTAGCTACTGATGTTGCCGCAAGAGGAATTGACATCCCCGATCTTTCTCACGTAATCATGTATGAACCGCCGGAAGAACCGGAAGCTTATATCCACCGGGCCGGACGTACCGGAAGGATGGGATCAAGCGGTGTGGCCATTTCTTTGGTTGCGGAAATGGAAAAATTTAAGCTGCAGAGCATTGCCCACCATTACAATATCAACATGGAAGAACGTCCGCTGGCCAATGATGAAGAACTGGAAAGGGTTGTTTCCGAACGGATAACAGCGCTTTTGGAAGCACGCCTTCGCGCCCGTGACAATCTTCAGGTTGAGCGGATGCAGCGCTTCCTGCCCTTGGCACGCAATTTAGCGCAGTCGGAAGATGAATTAGCGATAATTGCCATGCTGTTGGATGATTACTATCAACAATCACTACATGCGCTGCCGGTTCAGCCAACTGCCAGCATTGATCAAGAACAAGTTTTTACACCAAAACCAAAAGACAAAAGGCCTCGGCCAAGGAATAAAACAGGAAGGAAAGGATAGAAATTTTTTTATTATAAGCTTTTACCTCGCCTAATTACAGCTTATGGGGGTGCCCCCCGATCAACAATAAACAAACTAAATTTTCTTGAGTAAAAATTTCATTGCTGGTATGAAAGACGCGTTCTTTTAAAAAATTATTTTAAGGATGGTTATTTATGCAAAACCCTAATTTCAGTTCCGGCCCTTGTAGTAAGAGGCCAGCGTGGAGTATTGACGCGCTGAAGAGCGCGCCGGTCGGCCGCTCACACCGTTCCGCGTTGGGCAAAGAGAGAATCGTCAAAGCCATTAACGATACACGTAAAACATTAAATATTCCCGCAGATTACCTTGTGGGCATTCTTCCGGCTTCAGATACCGGCGCATTTGAATGCGCCATGTGGTCACTTTTGGGTCCCAAGCCGGTTACCGTATTGGTCTGGGAGAGTTTCTCCGAAGGCTGGGCAACAGATGTCAACAAACAGCTTAAACTCAACCCCACGATTATTAAAGCCGATTACGGCAAGATTCCTGATCTGGCCAAAGTGGACTGGAAAAGTGATGTGATCTTCGTGGCTAACGGCACGACAAGCGGCGTGAGGATTCCCGACTGGAATTGGATTCCCGCCAACCGTGAAGGGCTCTCTCTTTGCGACGCCACCAGTTACGCTTTTGCCAACGATATCGACTGGAGCAAAATCGATGTTTTAACTTTTTCCTGGCAGAAATGTCTCGGCGGTGAAGCCGCGCACGGCATGATGATTTTAAGCCCCAAAGCGGTTGCCCGTCTGGAATCTTATACTCCGCCCTGGCCGATGCCCAAAATTTTCCGTCTTAAAAAAGGCGACAAAATCAGTAAGGCGATCTTTGACGGCGACGTCATCAACACGCCCTCTATGCTCTGCATAGAAGACTATCTGGACGCTCTGGATTGGGCAGGAAAAATCGGACTTCCGGGTCTGATCAAAAAAAGTCAGGCGAACCTGAAAGTGGTGGCCGACTGGGTAACCAAAACCGACTGGATCGAATTTCTGGCCGATAATCCCAATGTCCGCTCCAACACATCCGTGTGCCTGAGCGTGACACATCCCAAGATCAAGGCGCTGGGCAACGATGAAAAAAGCAAATTCCTTAAAAGCGTAGCTTCTGATCTGAGCAAGAAAAATATCGCTCACGACATCAACTCCTACAAAGACGCACCCGCCGGATACCGTTTCTGGTGCGGCCCAACAATCGAGGAGGCTGATCTCAAGATAGCGCTTGCCGAACTGGAGAAAGTTTTCACCGAAAAGATCAAAAACCTTTAATTATTTAGGAAATAAATCATGTCCAATGTTGCAGTCGTAGGCACTCAGTGGGGCGATGAGGGCAAAGGAAAAATTGTTGATCTTTACACCGAAAAAGCTGACATAGTCGCTCGTTTTCAGGGCGGAAATAATGCCGGCCATACTCTGGTTGTCAAAGGAAAGAAGACTATTTTGCATCTAATTCCCTCGGGAATTTTGCATGACCATAAAATTTGTGTTATCGGCAATGGTGTTGTTTTTGATCCGGCTGTTTTTCTCCAGGAGATAGAAGAGTTGCAGCAAGGCAACCTTTTGCCGCCCCATACTAAACTTTTTATCAGCGAAAAAGCTCATTTAATTATGCCCTATCACCGCAATATTGACCAAGCTCGTGAAGCCCGCTCATCGGGCAAAAAAATCGGCACAACGGGCAGAGGCATTGGTCCGACATACGAAGATAAAGTCGCCCGCACGGGAATTCGTGTGGGCGACCTCTATGAAGAAGATTTATTCCGCGAGAAACTGCGGCAAAATCTGGAAGAAAAAAACTTTCTGCTGATAAATTATTATAAGGACAAGCCGATTGACGAGGAGGAAATAGCCACTCAATATTTAGCCTACGGACAGAAGATCAAACCTTACGTGGCAGATACTTCCCTGATTCTGGATTACGAGATAAAGCAAGGAAAGAAAGTCCTTTTTGAAGGAGCGCAGGGCTCTCATCTCGATATTGATCACGGAACATATCCTTATGTGACTTCTTCCAATACAGTTTCCGCCAATGCTTCCTGCGGCAGCGGCATCGGACCTAATACTATCAGCACAGTAGTCGGAATTTGCAAAGCATATACAACCAGAGTCGGTGAAGGTCCTTTCCCCACAGAGTTAAAAGACGATATTGGCAATCATATGCAACAGGTCGGGCAGGAATTCGGCGCGACAACAGGCAGAAAACGGCGTTGCGGCTGGCTGGACATGGTACTGGTGCGACAGGCGGTCAGAGTCTCAGGCATTACCGCTCTGGCCATTACTAAGCTGGATGTTTTAACCGGTTTGGACAAACTGAAAATCTGTGTCGGCTATGAATCGGTAAGCGGACAGTTTACTTACGCCGCGCCTGCCAGTATGCGCGTACTTTCAGAGTGTAAGCTGGTTTATGAAGAATTAGACGGCTGGAAGGAAGATATTCTTTATGCGCGGGAAATGAATGAGCTTCCCGCCAATGCCAGGAAATATCTGAAGCGGCTGGAAGAATTAGCGGAAGCTAAAATTGTTCTTGTATCCGTAGGCGCAGGCCGGGAAGAAACAATAATTCTGGAAGATCCTTTCCATAGATAACATACTTGAGTTTCTTCTTGACACATTCAAAACTAGTTGTTAAGAGGTCGCTCTTTTAAATTATCCATAATGTGGGCTGTTAGCTCAGCGGTAGAGCAGCGGACTTTTAATCCGTTGGCCGAGGGTTCAAATCCCTCACGGCCCACCATGAATTTCCCCTCCAGAGATATTCTGCGGTCTTTGCGCCCTGATGGGCGCAGTTGGCGGGAGTCGGCTTAAGGTGTTGACCGGAGAGGCCAGCCTGAATCAGGTTTTGGCCATTATATTAGCTGTTTTCTCTGTTCGGTATTTTCGTCGGTCAACTTATCGGGTCAGGAGCTGACGTTGCTGTACCCAGTCGAGAGGCAAATCAGTCCGTTTCATGAGCTTTTCAACATTGAGATCAGCAGGCTGATGCCCTGATATGATACTCTCAATAATGTCAGGGGCGAGGAAAGCAAGATTCACCACCCGGGAAACATAGCTCTTATCCACGCCTTCCATTGATGCAATTTCAGCCATATTGTGTACTCGTCCGGATACCAGATCATTGAACCATTTATGAGCACGAACAATGGTTTTCAGCAAGGGCTGGTCTACTCTGACAGGTCCGGTACCATTAATTATAAGTCGCATCTCTATTCCTCGCCGTTTCATACGCATGGGAATATCACGGATGATGGTTAAGTCCTCCACTTCTGGTACCAGAAGCGATGCCAGAGACAGCGTGAGGCATACACCATCCTGCCGTAAATCCACTCGCCGGATGAATCTGTCTATTAAGTCTGCAGTATTTTGTTGTATCTTTTTTGCCTTATTTAGTGCAGATGGAATGTGGTGTGCGGCAATTCCCGCTTCCTGTAATGCGGTAGTAATGGCACAACCGTCAAGGAGGATTTCTGATGCTGCATGCGCGATCACCTGCTCAATTTCCTGCCCGGGTAATCGCCAACCGCTTGATGAAGCATTTTTTGGTTCTGCCGCAAGGCTTTGGGAGATATAATAACGATAACGCCTTCCCTTTTTATTTGCATGAACGGGTATCAGCCGTTCGCCGGAGACATCAAACAATTTGTTAGTTAATGGACAGGAGACTGTATTGTGTGTTTTATGTTCTACCGATTTTTCGGCTATATGCTGCTGCACCTTTTCCCATAATGCCTGATCGATGATTGCTTTATGCTGACCTGGATGGCAGATTCCTTTATGTCGTATTTGCCCTATATAGATCGGGTTGGAGAGAATCTTATAAAGCATTCCTCTGGCAAATGAACACCCGCCTTTTTCTCCACGCACTTTTGAATATATACCATTTTTGTCCAGATCTTCTTTAAGGAGGCGGACACATCCCAGTTCCAGGTAGCGGCGATATATATGTTTGATAGTTTGGGCTTCCTTGGCATTTACCAGCAGTTTCCGATCCTTGAGGTCATAGCCCAAAGGTACAAATCCGCCCATCCACATTCCTTTTTTCTTGGAGGCTGCTATTTTATCCCTAATCCTTTCACTGGTAACTTCCCTCTCAAACTGGGCAAAGGAAAGTAAAACATTTAATGTAAGTCTCCCCATTGAACTGGTAGTATTAAACTGTTGAGTGACGGAAACAAAGGAAACATTATGATTATCGAATCGCTCTATGATTTTGGCAAAGTCGGTTAATGATCTGGTCAAGCGGTCTACTTTATACACGACCACTGCATTTACCTTCCCGGCATCAATATCTTCCAGCAATTGTTTCAATGCCGGGCGTTCTATATTGCCACCGCTGAATCCACCATCATCATAGTGTGTCTTAACAATGTGCCAGCCCTCATGCTTCTGACTGGCAATATATGCCTCACACGCTTCCCGTTGTGCATGAAGAGAGTTAAAGTCCTGATCTAGGCCCTCTTCAGAAGATTTACGGGTATAAATGGCACAGCGAAGTATTGTCTTTGTGTTCATGCAACCTCCTGTTTCTTCAGTCCGAAGAACAGAGGACCGGACCAACGTGTACCAGTAATGGCATGTGCAACTTCGGAGAGTGAGCGATAGTTTTTGCCATTACACATTACACTGCTCTCCAATATAATCACTTCATAGGTAACTCCATGCCACTCACGCAACATCCTTGTGCCTGGTTTAATGCTGATAGCAGGTAATAACTGCTGTTTTGATGCATCATTGTTTTGTGCAGCTTTTTCCAGAAAGCGGCGTGTGGCGGGTTTCAGTCCGCCCAATGCCTTTTCCTGCATACGGTGAGCAACGGCATATAGTAGAAATTTATTTTGGCTTCTCACCGGTGGCCCTGTTTTATAGAGGCTCCGCCATTTTTCTACCAATTCTTTGCGGTCAAGGGCAGATAGACCAGCCAGTTCGTCAAACCTTACCGCCTTGTGAGATAAATGATGCTTCATATGCTTATGCGGTAAACCCGCCCGCGCTCTCCTTTTTCAGAGGCGATGGAGAGTCCCAGCCGCTTTTTCAATACTCCGGACATCATTCCGCGAACACTATGCCGTTGCCAGCAGGTCGTCTTGGCCATTTCATCGATTGTGGCGCCACCTGGGCGTTTCATTAGTTTAATCATTGTTGCCTGTTTGGAGTCTTCCCGCCTTTTGCTTTTTGAACAGGGGATTTTTTCACTGGATTCAACCTGCCGCTTAGGAATAGTCTTATTCCTCTTTACGTCTTTTTTCTTACTCTTTTTGGTGTTTTTCATGATTTATCTCCTTTGGTCATGAAACGGCATTATTGCCGTTTCATGACCAGCAACGCTCTGTTTGCTGAGGAAATCCAGTCATTTCTGATACCAAGCCATAAAAATGATTCAAACCATAAAACCCCGCTAATTCATCAAAGCAATATATTCTTTATCAAATCAATTAATTCATCTTTAGTTGACGTTTAATGTTTTTTTTATCCGTCAATATCTTAATCTTTTTCCATATATTATCTTCTTTTTAAAAGACTCTTTTTCTTCGTTAGTTTTTTATTTCACGAAATTTAAAAAATTTAACGATGAAAGGAGGGGAAATTGGTAATCCAAAATTTTCGAAGTGTTAATTTTAAATAAGGAGGAGAAATATGAAAAAAGATGTTTTAAAAATTGAATATCTACCAGTGGGCACGATTCATTTGAATGAGAAGAACCCGCGCCTTATCAGGGATGAATCATTCAAGCACTTAGTCAAGTCACTTCAGGAGAGCCCAGACCTTTTCAGAGCACGCCCTCTACTTTGCTCTGATCGTACCGGCAGGTTAGTAATCCTGGGCGGCAACATGCGATATCTTGCCGCGAAGGAACTGAATTATACCGAGGTACCAGTGATCATCTTAAGGGGTTTAAGCGAGGATCAGGAGAAGGCGATCATCATACGGGATAACGGCCTCTTCGGCGAATGGGATTTTGCAGTGCTGGCCAGTGACTGGTCGGACCTGCCCCTTGAGGATTGGGGCGTTGAGTTGCCGAATGGTTGGCTGGCAGGATCGGGCGATGTTATTCAGGACGAATTTGATGCCGAGGCCGAAGCCGAAAAAATCATCAAACCCATCACCAAAACGGGCGATATCTGGCTTTTGGGAAAACATCGGTTAATGTGCGGCGATTCGACGAATGTAGATGATGTGGGAAAGTTAATGGGGCCAAAGCAGGGAGGCCTGCTGCTGACTGATCCACCCTACGGCGTTAACATAGTGCGCAAGGTTGATAAAGCGACGGGCAAGGGTCGAATAGGTGGTAGCGGCAAAATGTATTCGCCTATAGTCGGTGATGAAACGACAGAAACGGCCAAGAAAATTTATCATTTAAGTCAGGAAATCGATATAAAAAAAGTCATCCTCTGGGGCGGAAATTACTTCACTGATTTTCTGCCGCCATCACCCTGCTGGGTTATATGGGATAAGCGAGTCGATACTTCATCAAACAACTTTGCCGATTGCGAAATCGCCTGGACGAGTTTCACTTCTCCCGCCCGGATATATCGTCAGGTATGGAACGGATACACGCGAGAAGGGAAACGTCATGTTGAGGGGATAACAAGGGTTCACCCCACACAAAAACCCGTCGGCCTCTTCGCCTTCTGCATAAACAATTATTCAGATGAGAAAGAAATAATTCTCGATCTATTCCTCGGATCCGGTCCTGCTTTAATTGCCGCCGAACAATTATGCCGTACCTGCTACGGCATGGAGATTGATCCTATTTATTGCGATGTTACCTGCAAGAGATGGGAAAAATTTACTGGAAAGAAAGCAATTCTCAAAAAAACGGGAGGTAAATAAAATGTATAACGAAAAATCTAAGAAAAACCTGAATATGTTTTCTAAAAACAATCAGCCAAAGAAAAAAGGAAGGCCCAAAGGGTCCTTGTCACTGATCAACGAAATCAAAAAGGTATTAGAGGGAGTTGACGAAACAAGTAAAAAGTCAATCCTCGAACTCCTGGCCATTGCTGCGGCTAAGCAGGCCATCAAAGGTAATTCAGCTTATTTTAAAGAAATTATTGAGAGACTTGACGGCAAGGTGACGGACAAGATTGAACATACGGGCAAGGATGGCCGTCCCATAAAACTGGAGGTATCCTATGAAGACTAAACCTATTGAAATTAAAATGAAGCTCTCTGGGCGTAAGCACAAAATTCAACAGGAATTTATTCATTGTAAAGCCAAACGCATTATAATTCGGGCCGGCAGACGTGGCGGAAAAACAGTAGGGGTTGCAAATCGGGCCGTAAAACGCTTTTTGGCGGGCCGACGGGTTCTTTATGCGGCGCCTACGGCAGACCAGGTGGGAAGCTTTTGGACAACGGTAACAAGAATCTTAGCCGAACCGATAAGACAGGAGGTCTTTTACAAAAATGAGGCGGATCATTATATTGGGCTGATCGGTACAGAACAGCGCATCAAGGCAAAAACAGCTTGGAATGCGGATTCCCTGCGTGGCGACTATGCCGATGATCTGATTTTGGATGAGTTCCAACTCATGAACGAAGATATATGGGATGCGGTCGGAGCTCCGATGCTTCTCGATAACAACGGCGATGCAATTTTTATTTATACACCGCCGTCTATTCATAGTCGATCAGTTAATAAAGCCAAAGATAGACAACATGCCGCAAAGCTGTTTAGATTATTTCAGAATGAGGAGAAAAAAGATCCTACACGTTACAGAACATTTCATTTCTCCTCGAAAGAAAATCCATATATCAGCAAAGAGGCCTTAGCTGATGTATCACGGGATATGACGCCGCTTGCTTATCGTTTGGAGATTTTGGCTGAAGACGTTAATGAAACCCCGGGCGCTCTTTGGACGCGGAAGACTATTGAAGATGCCAGGGTACTGAACGCACCGGCTTTAGACAGAATTGTTGTTGCTGTTGATCCTTCAGTTACAAGCACAGGCGACGATGCTGGTATTATAGTTGCCGGCCAATACAATGATCATGGATATGTATTAGCCGATTTAACAGTTCAGGGAAGTCCATTAACGTGGGCGGAAGTTGCAGTTAAGGCCTATCATGAATATGAAGCCAATAAAATTATCGCTGAAAAGAATAATGGCGGTGAAATGGTTGAGTTGGTCATCAGACAGGTTGACCCAGACGTCCCCGTTACTCTCGTGACTGCGACCAGGGATAAGCATACAAGAGCAGAACCAGTGGCAGCGCAATATGAACAGGGTCGTATTCATCATGTTAACAGTTTCAGTGCCCTAGAAGATGAAATGTGCCTTTGGTTGCCCGGAGATCCTTCACCTAACAGAATGGATGCCCTTGTATGGGCATTGACTGATCTTATGCTCGAACCGAGTTTTGATTGGGAGAAGTTTGTCGGATAATAAGTTAATTAAAAGGCAAATTGGCCGTGCAGAGACTTCTAAAAAGTGATGGCAAAATTCTAAATTAATATGAGGCACAAGTATTGGTGAAAGACAGGAGATTTTATTTCAAATTATTAAAGTATAGCTGGAAGAATGTATTGACACATTTCGCAAAGTTGAATTGAGATAACTTCTCCTGTTAGCCAATAATGTCTATCGTTAGATCAAGTCTCTGGATTGTTTGTTACACCAACTGTTCAGTGACGGATAGTTGTTGGAATTGAGGATTACCGTTTATAACCCTCACCGAATGATCCATAATTTCGATTGACTTTAGATTGTTAACTCATTAAGAAATAAAACATTCATTCCATAATTCCATAAACCTGTATCTGTTCACTTATTTGGAGGATATTATCTATGCAATGTCCCAAGTGCCAGTTTCAGAATCCTGATGGTTTAAAATTCTGCAATGATTGTGGACAAAAACTTACCATCGTCTGTCCATCATGCCAGTCAGTTAACCAGCCGGGCAGTAAGTTCTGTGGCGATTGCGGTTACGACTTTACAAAGACATCGGCGATAACTCCTAAGCCCTTAGAAACTCCATCTAAGCCAACTATTACAGATCAAGAACGTAAGCACGTCACAGTCATGTTCAGCGACCTCTCCGGCTACACTGCCATGACCGAGAAGCTGGATCCGGAAGAAGTTAAGGAGATCATGGGCCGGGTCTTCGGTGAGATCGCCCAGGTGGTTGTGAAGTATGAGGGCTTCATTGAGAAGTTTATCGGGGATGCAGTGATGGCTTTGTTTGGAGTTCCCCAGTCCCATGAGGATGATCCGGTCAGGGCAATCAAGGCGGCAAGGGAGATCCACGAAATCGTTTCTTCCATCAGTCCGCAATATGAAAAAAGAATTGGCAAGCCTCTCGCCATGCACACGGGCATTTGCACGGGTCTGGTTGTTACCGGTGAGGTGAACCTGGAGAAAGGCACCCATGGTGTATTAGGGGATACCATCAATGTTGCCTCCAGGCTTTCAGGTTTGGCGAAGCCCGGAGAAATTGTTATCAGTCCCGACACCTATCATCAGGCGGAAGGGTATTTCACCTTTGAGCCGATGGAGCCCACCGCCGTCAAGGGTAAGGCTGAGCCGATAAAACCTTACCAAGTATTATCTTCCAAAGAAGATCCCACCACGACCCACAGATTATCTGGATTGAGAGCAGAGCTTATCGGCCGCAAGGTGGAGATGGCCCAGTTGCGGGAGGCCGTCGCAAACCTCAAACAGGGCAAGGGCTCCATCTTCTCCATTGTGGGGGACGCGGGCACCGGCAAGAGCCGTCTCATCGAAGATTTCAAGGCAACCATCAATCTGGACGAGATCCAATGGAGGGATGGTCACTGCTATGCTTACTCTCAGAATATCCCGTATTTTCCTCTAATAGACTTACTCAGCAGGGCATGGCAGATACAGGAAGTGGATTCTCCGGAGCAGATTAGAAAAAAAGTGGAAACCGCAGCGGGACATCTCATTGGAGAAAGAAATGATCTGATTCCTTATCTGGGAAGCCTTTACTCTCTGAAGTATCCGGAGATCGAGGAAGTCAGCCCGGAATACTGGAAGACAAGGCTCCATGAGGCAGTCCAGATGATCTTCTCATCCCTGACCAGGAAAAACCCGACAATCATCTGCCTGGAGGATCTCCACTGGGCGGATCCCTCTTCCATAGAACTTATCCGTTTAATCCTGAATGACTTACGGCTTCCCGCGCTGTTCCTCTGTGCCTATAGGCCACCCTTCAATCTCTTCACCGCCCATCAGCTTGCCGGCCTGGGTCAGGCATACCAGGAGATCAGACTTCAGGATCTTTCTTCCTCCGAAGCCCAGACCATGGTGGAATCGCTTCTCAAGGCGGATCATATTCCATCGGAACTCCAGCGTTTCATCCAGACGAAGGTGGAAGGGAACCCCTTTTATCTGGAAGAGGTCATCAATGCCCTGATTGAATCAGATACCCTCATCAAGGATAACGGCAACTGGAAGCTCACCAAATCTATCCAGGAAGCGAACATCCCTTCCACTGTCCAGGGGGTCATTGCTGCCAGGTTGGATGGTTTGGAACGGGATATGAAACGGGTCATTCAGGAGGCTTCTGTCATCGGCAGAGCCTTCCTCTACGAGATTCTCAAAAGGGTGACAGCATTAAAAGACGTGATGGATAAATCCCTGAGCGGTCTGGAACGGCTGGAGTTCATTCGGACCAGAACCATTCAACCTGATCTGGAATATATTTTCAAACATGCCCTCACCCAGGAGGTGGTCTACAACGGGCTCCTCAAGAAGGAACGTCAGGCGCTGCACGAGCGCATCGGGCTCATCATGGAGCAGTTATTCCATGATCGTCTACCGGAATTTTATGAGACATTGGCTTTTCATTATAAACAGGGACAGTCCATATCCAAAGCGGTGGACTACCTCATAAAGTGTGGCGAGAAAAGCCTTAACCGGTATTCCCTTGATGAGGCGAATGGGTATTTTCAGGAAGCCTTTGACCTCCTCTCCAATAAGCAAAACAAATCCAAAGAAGATGACAAGCTGATCATCGATCTGCTCTGGAAATGGTTTCTGGTCTATTATTACTATGGAGATTTCAAGGGATTAACTGAACTGCTTCTTTCCCACAAAGATTTGGCCGAATCCCTCGACGATAAGACGACGCTCGGGAGGTTCTATGCCTGCCTTGGTTTTACCCTTGCTTGGCGGACAAGGGTGAGGGAATCGTATGACTATCTTCACCGGGCCCTTCTCCTGGGGGAAGAGGCCAATGACCGGCAGGTCATCGCTTATGCCGCCGCTTGGATGAGCTGGACCTGTGTCTTCTTAGGCCTTATGGATCAGGGCATTGCGTTTGGGCAAAAGGCGCTGGAGATGGCCCGGTTTTTTCCAGCGGATCATTATCTATATTTAAAGTCCCTTTCAGGTATTGCATTAAATTATTGCTACAAGGGTGAAGGAAAGAAGGGGTATGCGACTGCAAATGAACTCCTGGAGTATGGGCGCCGGCACTCGAATATTCGTTGCATCGTCGTGGGCAATACCTGCATGGCGACGAGTGGTCTGGCATCGGGTAATTTTCAAATGACAATTCAATCCGGTCATACGGGCGCAAAGGTTGCGTTGGACCGCTTTTATGGAGAATCTGCGCGTTTATATGAGGCTGTGGGTTACGTTTTAGCCGGTCAAATTGCAGAGGCACAAGAAATTTTAGAGGAAGTATCGTCTTATTTCCATGAATACGGTAACGAAAGTTTGTGCACAGTGTCGGACATGTTTTTGGGGGCTATTTATATTGCAGAGGGGCATATGAGCCGAGGTCTGACTATGATTGAGGAAGTAAGGGACCGCTCCGAGGAAAGTGGAGCAAAATATTTTACTATAACGGCAGAGTTTATTCTCGGGAGGATCTACAAGCAGATAGCGGAAGGGGCGGGTCCCTTGAGCCCGGCCATGATCGCAAAAAACATCGGGTTCTTATTGAAAAATGTGCCCTTCGCTGCCAAAAAGGCGGAAAATCATTTTCAGAAGGCGATAAAGCTGGCTCAAGAGATTGGAGCCAAGGGTCTCCTGGGTCAAGCGACACTTGATTTAGGCCTCCTGCATAAGATCAAAGGAAGAACTGATGAAGCCAAAAAATGTATCTCCGATGCTGTCCGGCTTTTTGAGGAATGCGAGGCGGATGTCTTTCTCAAACAGGCAAGAGAGGAACTGGCTTCTCTGGAATCATAAACCATACTAATCTCGACCGAATGGAAGGTTGCGGACAATGAAGTGTTCAAATTGCGGATTCGAAAATCCTGATGGTTTTAACTTTTGTAAGAAATGTGGACAGAAACTTGTCTTTACCTGTCCATCTTGTCAAATGATAAACACACCGGATAGCAATTTCTGCGGTGGTTGCGGTTACGACTTTACAAAAACATCGGCGATAACTCCTAAGCCCTTAGAAACTCCATCTAAGCCAACTATTACAGATCATGAGCGCAAGCACGTCACTGTCATGTTCAGCGACCTCTCCGGTTACACGGCCATGAATGAGAAGCTTGATCCTGAAGAAGTGAAGGAGATCATGGACAGGATCTTCGGAAAGATTTCTCAGGTAGTGGTGAAGTATGAGGGCTTCATTGAAAAGTTTGTAGGAGATGCGGTAATGGCGATCTTCGGTGTTCCCAAGACACACGAGGATGATCCCGTGCGGGCGATACGGGCAGCACGGGAGATTCACAACCTGGTAAAAGAAATCAGTCCGTCTCTAACGAAAACCATCGGCAGGCCACTCTATATGCACACGGGAATCAATACGGGCCTGGTGGTGGCCAAGGAAATAGATTTTGAGAAGGGCACGCATGGAGTCCTTGGGGATACCATTAATGTAGCCTCCCGTATTTCCGGCTTGGCTAAGGCCGATGAGATCATTGTGGGTCTCGAAACGTATCATCAGGCGGAAGGATATTTTAACTTCGAGAAACTCGATCCAACCAAAGTAAAAGGCAAGGAAGAACCAATTCAAATCTATAAAGTCTTATCTCCCAAAGAAGCCATTTCCAAGACCCATCGACTCTCAGGCTTGAGATCAGAATTGATTGGCCGGCGAGTGGAGATGGACCAACTCAAAGAAGCAGTTGACAATCTCAAAAAGGGTAAATCCTCCAGCTTCTCAATTATCGGAGATGCTGGTACCGGAAAGAGCCGCTTGGTTGAAGAGTTGAGGAACTCACTGGACATAAACACCATTCAGTGGAGAGAGGGTCATTCCTATGGCTACTCCCAGAACATCCCCTATTTTCCGGTCATTGATCTCCTTTCCCGTGCCTGGCAGATCAAGGAGGGAGATCCCCCGGATCAGACGAGGCAAAAAGTGGAAAAGGGAGCACAGGCTACTCTGGGAGAAAGAAAAGACCTGATCCCCTATATAGGCAATCTTTATTCTCTTCCCTACCCGGAAATAGAACAAGTCCCTCCAGAGCAGTGGAAAGCAAGACTTCACGAGGCTATTAAACTGATTCTGGCCAACCTCTGCAAACATGCTCCCACTGTCATATGTATCGAAGATCTCCACTGGGCTGACCCCTCATCTGTAGAACTTATGCGGAATATCCTGATCGACCTCAAGTATCCCGTTATTTTTCTCTGTATTTATCGTCCCAGCTTCAGCCTGTTCACCAGCCATCAGGCAAATAGCATTAAGTCGTATCATGAGATCAGACTCCAACATCTGTCTCCTACCGACGCCCAGAGCATGGTGGAGTCTCTGCTTAATACGAAAACCATTCCTAAACAGTTACAAATGTTTGTACGGGAAAAGGCAGAAGGGAATCCCTTCTACCTGGAGGAAGTCATCAACTCCCTGATTGAAACAGACACTCTTATTAAAGACAAAGATTCCTGGAAACTCACCAGAACACTTACCGAAAAAGATATTCCTTCCACGATACAGGGGGTCATCTCGGCAAGACTAGACAGACTGGAACGGGAGACCAAACGGATCCTTCAGGAAGCATCTGTTATCGGCAGGGCATTTTTCTATGAGATACTGAAAAGGATCAGTGACCTGAAGGAGTACCTCGACAAAGGCCTGATGAACCTGGAACGCCTCGATCTCATCAAGACCATATCACTTCAGCCTGAACTGGAGTACATCTTCAAACATGCCCTGACCCAGGAGGTCGTCTACAATGGCCTTCTCATAAAGGAACGACGGCTGATCCATGAGAAGATCGGTCTGGTAATGGAGGAACTCCTTCATGATCACCTTCCTGAATTCTATGAAACTTTAGCCTACCACTACTCGCAGAGCGATAACTTCCAGAAGGCCTATGATTACCTAAAGCTCTCCGGGGGGAAGGCGGCAAATAATTACGCCAACAATGAAGCCATACGCTTTTACAAAGAAGCAATCCGAATGCTGGATGCCCAGCCGGAGAGCCTGGAGAATAAAAAAGAGAAGTTGAAAGTACACCTAGTGATGAGAATTCCTCTCATCTTCTTGAGTCACCCGGAGGGCAGCCTTGAAATCCTTCAAAATGGGGAAAATTTAGCTCAGGAGTTGGGGGATGAAGAAGGCCTTTTACAGATTCTTGTTAGTTTGAGTTTATATCATACTGCCGGCGGCAACCCATCCCTCGGCCTGGAATACGCCGAGAAGTGTTTCAATTCCGCGGAAAAGATCAAGGACTTTGGACTTATGGCACAAAGCGCAGACCAGATTTGTGTTGCATACTATTTTACAGGTGATGTTGAGAAAGTTGTGGACATCGGAAGTAAAGCAATTCATCTCCTTGAGGAACACCATCTGGAAAAGGACTCTTTCGGAGTTGGTTATAACCCTTACTCATCAATTTGCTCGTTTTGCGGTGCTTCTTTAGGATGGATGGGAAAAATCAAGGAGGGAAGCAATGTTTTGGCGAAAGGATTCCGGAATGCCTGTGAAGTCAATGATAAATTTGAGATGGGGAAGGCACAAATGCTGCACTCCATCATAACGTACTTGGCAGGGGACGGGGATAATACCATCGCACACACACAGGAAGCCATTAAAATTTTTGAGGAGGCAGAAATTTCTCTTGGCCTCGATGTTGCCTGGTACATGCTAGGGGGAGGTTATTGTCTCCGTGGAGAGTACAAAAAAGCGATAGATGCTGGAGAGAAGTCACTCAAGATTGCCAAAGAGCTTGGCCTACCCATTATGGTATCGGCAAGCTATTTTTGGCTTGCCATGACTCTCAGGGCTATAGGTGATCTGGGACGTGCCAGGGAGTGTGCCGAGGAGGCCTTAAGACTTTCACAGGAGTGCGATGCAAAACTGATTGAAGGCGTAGCATGGGTACTCCTTGGATGTATGGTTGAGAAAACGACCCCGGCCATTATCGAAGAGGCTCACAACCAGATCAGACAGGGCATTTCAATCTTCGAGGATTGCAAATTAAAATCATGGAGCGCTTTCGGGTATCTTCATCTCGGTGAGTTCCTTGCCAATGCGTGCAAGAAAGAAGAAGCCATGGAAAATCTGAAGAAAGCTGAATCTCTCTATCAAGAAATGGAGGTAACTCCTCAAAGCTACTGGCTCACCCGCACGAAGGATGCAATAAAGAAGCTTGGATCAGCAGCAGGCACTGCAAAGTAATACAAACATTACCTCTTGAAAGCATGTATTCTGATGGGAATGGGGAACCTCTCACTTACAGGAAGCTCAATTAAAGGAAAGATTTAAACTGGTTCACACATGTTTCCTATTAACGTACTGCTTAGGATAACTTAAGCCCGGTTTATGTCTATTATTTAGTTTGATGCGCTCAATTTGCTTTGAACTCAGATTTTTGCAATCGGATTATCTCGTTTATTTCTCGTTTTGTACGAGATTTTTGGTTGAATATCGAATTCGGGTACAGAGAGTGGTTCGGACTAGACTACAAGCACCACCAACAAAATCAAGGGTTTTCAGTATTTACGCTGAAAGCCCTTTTTTTCATTCCTCGCCAAATTAAGCCAAATTAGCACAAAATGCGGGCCAAATGCGGGCCATTTTCTTCTGAAAAAAGATTTAATACCGATCCTACAAATGGGTGGAATCGGATCATAGTTTCTTCTTATCATACACGTTTTTCATCTAATCTTGCGATTTTTACACTAACACAAAGTGTTATTGTGTGCAAAATGCCATGTTTAGTCAGCGCAAAACAATATTGCCGAGCATATTCCCTAGTAATATCAAATGATTATTA
>PLGI01000205.1 GCA_003139775.1 Syntrophaceae bacterium
CCCCGCGCCACTCGCCTCAACAATTCTACTGTTTAGTAAATAGGGATTTTTTTATTTATTTCTTCCTGTAAAAAACTAGCTGTTGTGATATTTTGTATTTTTACTATAATGAAGCAACAAAAATTTAAAGGTTAAGTAAAATTATGGCAAAGCTGACATTAAATGAGTGGGTCGCCCGTTTAAAGAAAAATAAAAGTTTTCTTCATAGTACCGCCGCTATTGTTGATATTCCCGAAAAAGCAGGCGACTGGGAAGATTATCCATCATGGGTTAATCCGCAGTTACAGTCGGTTTTGAAGAAACATGGCATGGAAAGACTCTATAAACATCAGGCGCAGGCAATTCGCTTTATCCGCAACGGAAAGGATGTTGTGCTGGTTACACCTACGGCCAGTGGCAAGACTTTATGCTATAATCTTCCTGTTCTCCAAAGCATTCTGGAAGAACCGGAAACACGCGCCTTATATCTTTTTCCGACCAAAGCACTGGCGCAAGATCAAATGCATGAGATTTACAATCTGATTACCGACCTTAAAGCCGATATCAAAACTTTTACTTATGACGGTGATACGCCCGATGATGCTCGACAGGCAATCCGCAAACAGGGACATGTCGTCGTCACCAATCCGGACATGCTGCACGCGGGAATCCTGCCTCATCATACTAAATGGCAAAAACTATTTGTTAATTTAAAATATATCGTTATTGATGAACTGCATATTTACCGCGGCATTTTTGGGTCGCACTTTGCCAATGTAATACGCAGACTGGTGCGCATTTGCCGTTTTTACGGAGCTAATCCTGTTTTTATTTGCTGCTCGGCAACTGTGGCCAATCCCCGTGAACATGCCGAAAAAATCTTGGAGCGTGAGGTGGCTCTTTTAGATAAAAGCGGTGCACCCACAGCGGCAAAAACATTTATCCTTTATAACCCGCCGCTGGTTAATCGCGAGCTGGGTATTAGGCAGAGTGCCATGACACCTGCGCGAAAGATTGCTACGGATCTCATTAAAAATGACATTCAAACAATTGTTTTTGCGACAAGCCGCTTAAACGTGGAAGTGCTAACCAAATATCTGAAAGATAAATTTGTACGAATAAAACCTCAGGACGATCACTTTGTCACCGGTTACCGCGGCGGCTATCTGCCAAATCTTCGACGGGAGATCGAAAGTGGCCTGCGGGAGCGTGAAGTTATGGGAGTTATCAGCACCAACGCTTTGGAGCTGGGTATTGACATAGGTAATCTGGAAACTTGCATTATGGTAGGCTATCCCGGCTCTATTGCCAGCACCTGGCAGCAGGCGGGACGCGCAGGCAGGCGTTCAGGACGCAGCTTGGCTATTCTCATTGCCCGCAGTAATCCTTTAGATCAATTTATCATGGAAAATCCCGATTACTTCTTTTCCCTTTCGCCCGAACATTGTCGCATCAATCCTGATAATCTACTTATCTTACTGCACCATATCAAAAGCGCTGCCTTTGAATTGCCTTTTGAAAAAGGAGAAACCTTTGGTGGTGAAAATCTGGAAGAGTTACTCCGATATCTCGAGGAAAAAGGAGTCCTGCATCAAACAAATGACCGCTGGCACTGGGCGGCGGAAAGCTATCCGGCCGATGAAATAAGTTTGCGGGCAATCAACCCGGAAAATGTTGTCATTGTGGATACCACTGAGACAGGCAATCACAAGGTGATTGCAGAGGTGGATTGGGACAGTGCCTTTACCACTGTGCATGATGAAGCCATTTATATGCTGGCCTCCGAGCAGTATCACGTGGATAAACTCGATCTCGAAGGGAAAAAAGCATATGTGCGCAAAGTAGATTCCGATTACTATACCGATGCCATGACCTACACCAATGTGCGGGTGATCGACTCTTTTGAAAATCATCATGATCCGGGAGCGATTGTGGAACACGGTGAGGTTCAAGTGGTGCGCAAAGTAGTCGGCTACAAAAAGATCAAATTTTATACTTCCGAAAATCTAGGGTTTGGTGATGTGAATCTGCCGGAAAAAGATATGCACACAACCAGTTACTGGTTTACCATTCCACGCGATCTTCTCCGTAAGCTCAACTTTACACCGGAAGAAATTATTGATGGCCTTTCCGGCCTGGCCTACACGCTACATCATTTATCCGCAATGTATTTGATGGCGGATACGCACGACATCGATCACACGCTAGGCGATAAAAGCGGTGAGTGGTTTGTCAACCAAGGTAAAACCGGAAGGATAATAACTTCTTTTGTATCTGGACGTCCAGAAAATTTGAATGACAAAACAGGGGCGAGAATTGACGAGTTCGATCCCACCATCTTTATCTTCGATTCCTATCCGGGAGGCATAGGATTTTCCGAACTGCTCTATCGCGAACATTTCAATTTGCTTTCCGCTGTGCGCTCTCTCATAGAAAAATGTCCGTGCGCTTACGGCTGCCCGTCATGCGTAGGCCCCACGCTGGAAGTAGGCAAAACCGCCAAAGAAATTGTGCCTAAAATTGTGGAGCTGATTATCGGCAAATGAACTCTATTGAAAAATTAAAACGTCTGACCGGCGAAAAGACCAAAGCACCGGAAAAACCTTCGTCAAAACAAGTCCAAATTGATGAACTGCGCCGTAGGCTTGATACAATCATATCGCGAAGGCCGGATCGGAATCAAAGTGCATCGGAAAAGAAATTTGACGCTGATAAAATCAATTTATCGAAAATTGTAGCCGGCGAGGAGACCGAAAACGATCACGGCAGGTTTTTTCTGGTAAACGAAGTTATTCGCGGCAGCAGCCGTCATGGGCACCGTAACATCAGGGAAACATATGATCTGGACATGGCAGCAGCGGCAATGCTGGCGAACGATCCAAGCATTGCTTTCTTTAACGCTTCCGATGCTCTGTTTCTGGATACGGAGACGACAGGGCTTGCCGGAGGTACGGGAACAATGGCTTTTTTAATCGGCCTGGGATGGTTTGAAGATGGCCAATTTCACGTTCGACAAATTCTGGCACGTGATTTTGGTGAAGAAAAAGCCGCTTTATCCTATCTTAGTGAAATAGCCGGTCAAAAAAAATTTCTGGTAACATTCAACGGCAAAGCATTTGATGTTAACCTTCTGGCCACGCGTTTCATTTTAAATCGATTACGCAGTGACCTCTCTTCACTTCCTCACCTGGACTTGCTGCATCCTTCACGCCGCATTTTAGGACATCGTTTAGAAAACAGCCGTCTCGCCACTCTGGAAGCTGAAGTGCTGGGAGTTGAACGCGAAGGCGATATCCCCGGCTGGGAAATACCCCAGCGTTATTTCGATTGGCTGCGTCATCGTGACGGACGCCTTCTCGCGTCTATCTTTGAGCATAACCGGCTCGATGTAATTTCCATGGCTAGTCTAACCGCCCATCTGACGGAAATTCTGACGGCGCAAGAATTAATACAAAACGTACATGCATCCGATTATTTAGCTGCGGCACGTCTTTTATTAAAGCGCCGCGATTCCTGCGGAGTAGAAAAAATCTTAAACATGTTTAATGATCGGGGGTGTAAAGAAATATCCGCTGTTTCCAAAAAAGATCTTTCCTTTTTATACAAACGCACCGGCCGCTGGCAGCAAGCTGTTCAAATCTGGCAGGAATTAATCACT
>PLGI01000027.1 GCA_003139775.1 Syntrophaceae bacterium
CAACTTTTGTTTATATCTCAACAGACGACGGCTTTTATGGCAATGGTATGTCGTGGGTTTTTTAGAAATATGCAGAAGAAACCTATCTGAAAAGTACGGTAAAATAACTTTCGTGACAAATCAATCAAAAAAGCGCATCGATTTATCAAAGAGATAACCGTATCGATAAACCTTTCCATAATCATGGGTGCCGCATACCATATTTTGTAGTAAATATTTAATTGACATACAAGAACAAATTCCTTATAATTAGAATATGAATAAGCAATTACTTATCAAATCAGCGATTATCTTTGCTCCGTTGGTCAAAGGTACACCCACTGTCCTATTGCGGAGGATACTCTAATGGCCCCGGGGGAAGTGCGGCTCGAGAGGATCGTGGTGGAGACTGACCGCTACCGGGTGGAGGGCGATGTTAAGTTGCCCCAAGAGGGTTACCGTAGCCGAATCTCTGACTACATAAACCGTCCCGAGCAGGAGTTCCTCACTCTCATAAACGTGGAACTGAGATCGATAGATGGATCGGGGCGCGACTGGGACACCCCCATCCTCATGCTCGCGAGACGGCACATCCGCTTGGTCGTACCAACCAGCGAGGAGAGTTAATAGCTATTCCGTACGTAAAATCGGTGACGTTCATGATAAGAAATGTCAAGGACGTATCAATATCTTTCTTTTATGATCATGAGCAAATCCTCCTATATTTTGCAGTAAAAATTCCTTTGACACACAAGATCATTTTTCATATACTCCCAAGGTAAAAAAGAACTATATTACCTAAGGAGTTTGTAATGAATATAAAAAATTTGTTTGATTTAAAAGGCAAGGTTTCCATCGTTACCGGTGGCGGCAGGGGTATTGGCAAATTTATGGCCACGGGATTGGCCGAGGCGGGCTCGAATGTGGTGATCGCCTCACGCAAGTTGGATAACTGCGAAAAAGAGGTACAGGAACTGGAAAAGCTGGGCGTTAAGGCCCTGGCAGTGAAATGCGACATGGCCAAGAAAGACGATATTGATAATCTGGTCAAGACCACCATGGATAAATTCGGTACTATCGATATATTGGTCAACAATGCCGGACTTACCTGGGGCGCGCCGACCCTGGATTTCCCGTTGGACAAATGGGAGAAGATATTCGACGTTAATATAAAAGGCGTATGGATTTTATCCCAGCAGGTCGCCCGTATTATGAAGGAAAAGGGCGGGGGCAAGATGATCAACGTCTCTTCAATCTACGGTTCGCGCGGGTCCAATGAAGAAGAACATCCGGCTGTGGCCTACAATCCATCAAAGTTCGCCGTAGAGGGTTTAACAAAGACCCTGGCCATCAAACTTGCTCGCTACAAGATTAATGTAAACTGTATAGCGCCGGGATTCTTCAAGACCGATATGATGGCTCATGTATTCAAGCCGGAGATGAAACCGATCCTCGACCTGACCTTGGCCGCCATTCCGCTCAAGATGTACGGCGACGAGGACGAGATCAAAGGAGTGGCCGTTTTTCTGGCCTCCAAGGCCTCAGACTTCATGACGGGCGCTATCATCCCGATCGACGGCGGATTGTCCGCACAGTAAAAACAAAAGAAGTTCGCAATTAGGCAGGATAGCAGAATTGCGAACTTCTTTAATACAGAATATTTCTTCCATTGTCATGGGCAATGCACCCCAACATTTTTTGATAAATTCATATTTTGCCGGATTTAACCTTCCTTTATGCATAACATACAGATAATTGCCGGGGCAGATTAAAAGTAATAAACTTTACAAGCTTATTACCTTGTGTTATTGTGAAACTCCAATTCTGAAAGCGTAGCGCAGTAGAATTGGCAAGGTGAACAATCCCGCTACGCGAAGGTTATGAACTATAAAGCAAGCTTTGTGGTTCATAACCGTGATTAGAGAAAAGCAGTGAAAAACCATCAAGGAGAAAGAACATGTCCGGCCATTCTAAATGGAGCACAATAAAAAGAAAAAAAGGCGCGATAGATTCTAAACGTGGCAAGATATTTACCAAGATTATTAAGGAAATAACCTTGGCCGCAAGGCTGGGTGGCGGCGATATTGAAGGAAACTCTCGACTTAGGCAAGCTGTTCTAATCGCTAAAGAAGAAAACATGCCCAAGGATAATATAGAAAGGGCGATCAAAAAAGGTGTTGGCGGCGGCGAAGGCGCGGCCAATTATGAAGAAATCACTTATGAAGGTTATGGCCCCGGCGGCGTGGCCGTTTTAGTAGAAATTATGACCGACAATAAAAACAGGACGGTGGCGGAAATTAGACATATCTTTTCCAAGCACGGAGGCAATCTTGGTGAAAACGGCTGCGTATCGTGGATATTCGCGAAAAAAGGAAGCATTGTTATCGATAAAAAAGTTATTGATGAAGATGCCCTGATGGAACTGGCTCTGGAAGCCGGAGCGGAAGACGTGCAAAATGAAGATGATGAATATGATGTGATTACGGATCCTGCTTCATTTGAATCGATAAAAAAAGTGCTTGATGCCAAGGGGATAAAACATCTGGAAGCCAGAATCAGTATGATTCCGTCCAATACCGTGAAATTGGGAGCAAATAAAGCGGAACAAATGCTGAAAATGATGGAAAAGCTCGAAGATAATGACGATGTACAAAATGTTTACGCTAATTTCGATATAGATGAAGATGTCATGGAGAAGTTAAGTTAATAAATATCAAGCCGCTTTCACGTTGTATCTTTGGTAAAAAAGTTTAAATTATTTACGGAATGAGAAGAATTGCGAATCTTAGGAATTGATCCAGGCAGCCATGTTACCGGTTACGGCATCATTGAAAAAGAAGGCAATTATTTACGTCATGTCCTCCATGGCGAAATCAAAACGAAAAAAGATTCTCTTTTATCCACAATGTTAATTTCCATTTATCAGCAACTATCCGCGGTGATCACGCAGACCGCGCCCCAGGCCATCTCGCTGGAAAATATTTTTTACGGAAAAAATGTTCGCAGTTTGATTAAGCAGGCTCAGGTAAGAGGCGTGGTAATTTTTGCCGGCGCCGATAAAGGTATACCGGTTTTTGAATATTCACCACTGGAAGTAAAAAAAGCCGTGGTGGGTTACGGAAGGGCGGAGAAAAGACAGGTGCAAATAATGGTTAAAGCGATTTTAAAGCTTCCGGCCCTGCCTCCGGCAGACGCCGCGGACGCGCTGGCGAGCGCGATATGCCATGCTAATTTCTTAAAGGAACAACCAATCTAATGATTGCTTTAATCAGCGGCAAAATTGTTTATAAAGGTATCTCCCATGTTATTGTTGATGTTCATGGCGTCGGTTACCGTATTTTTATTCCTTTAACAACTTTCTATGAGTTGCCGGAAGCCGGACAGACAATAACCCTGCATGTTCATACCAACGTCAAACAGGACGCCATAAATTTATTTGGTTTTTACACGAATCAGGAAAGAGATCTCTTTCAGTTGATGATCTCCGTAAGCGGCATCGGCCCGAAAATGTCCATGAACATCCTTTCCGGTATTTCCGCGCAGGATTTGTTGCGTGCTATATCCGGTGGCAATG
This sequence comes from Syntrophaceae bacterium, assembly GCA_003139775.1. GTDB lineage: Bacteria > Desulfobacterota > Syntrophia > Syntrophales > Smithellaceae > Smithella. The sequence goes on from PLGI01000027.1 coordinate 3,554, forward strand.
TGGGGAAGCTGGTCAACATTCCGGGAGTGGGCAAAAAAATGGCGGAGCGTTTGATCCTTGAACTAAAAGAAAAAGTTATCAAGAAAATGATGCTGGAAGAAACGCCGGCGGCGGATGATGAACATCAGGCCGGCGAGATTATCATAGAAGATGCACTTTCCGCTTTGGTGAATTTAGGTTATAAGAGTAATGTTGCTAAGGATGCGTTAGATAAGGTTTTACGAGCATCCGAAGAAGAGTTGGGAATGGATAAACTTTTGAAAAAGACCTTAAAAATTCTTGCCGGTTAAATTGTCCGGATCAGGTATGTAAGACATGGAGACACCTTTCAAAAACTCTTTAATCAGTCCTCTTAGCACCGAAGAAGAATGTAAATTTGAAGTTACTTTGCGGCCGGCAAAGTTAACCGATTATATCGGTCAGGAAAAAGTCAAGAGCAATCTGGCTATCTTCATTGAAGCCGCTAGAAAACGCCGCGAGGCACTCGATCATGTTCTTTTGTATGGGCCGCCGGGTCTGGGAAAAACTACTCTGGCTTATATTATTGCCAAAGAAATGGGGGTGGATATCAAAGTCACTTCCGGGCCGGTTATTGAAAGGCCGGGAGATTTAGCGGCAATATTAACGAATATGCAGGAACATGAGGTTCTCTTCATTGATGAAATTCACCGGCTTTCCCACGTGGTTGAAGAAATTTTATATCCGGCCATGGAAGATTTCCATATTGATATTTTAATCGGGCAGGGACCATCGGCCAGATCAATGAAACTCGACATTCCCAAATTCACGCTGGTGGGCGCAACGACTCGTGCCGGTTCACTGACTTCGCCTTTGCGTGATCGTTTCGGCATGCATTTCCGTCTGGAGTTTTACACGCCGCAGGAACTCACCATTATTATCAAGAGATCTGCTTCTATTTTGGGAGTAAAACTTGCCGCCGCCGGAGCTGAAGAATTGGCCAAGCGCGCGCGCGGAACGCCGCGTATTGCTAATCGATTGCTCAAACGTGTCCGCGACTATGCCGAAGTGAAAGCTGATGGAACAATTGACGGGAAAATCGCGCGGGAGGCGCTGGACGCTTTCGAAGTTGATCAAAAAGGTTTTGACCAGATGGACAGAAAACTTCTTCTGACGCTGATAGAAAAATTTAACGGCGGGCCAGTCGGTGTGGAGAGCCTTGCCGCGGCAATCGGCGAAGAAAGGGTGACCATCGAAGATGTCTATGAACCGTATCTGATCCAGGAAGGTTATCTGCAAAGAACAGCGCGGGGAAGAATCGCCTCCGCCAGAGCTTACGAACACTTTGGGCTTAAGGCGACCAGACAGGGAGAAATATTTTAAGCTGTGGGGCTGTTGAAAAACGCCCATCTGCGGCGTTGCGCAAAAAACCGCACCACTCAACGTATAAAAAATACACCTCGCGGTTCGGTTTTCTGTGCGCCTTGCATCTGAACATTTTTGAACAGCCCTAACAGAGATTGGAAACTAATATGGATGTCCCCATGTTTCGAACTTTGTATTAAAAGAGGCGATTGTATGCAAAATATTAGAAGATACATTAGAGATATTATAAGTTGCATTAGAAGTAATTCCAAAAAATTATACACTTTACCTGGAATAGCATTATTTGTTGGGTTTTTATTTTACTTTATTTTATTATTCATTTCTTTCTTTCATAAATATCATTTGTCGAACTGTGATTTAATAAATACATATTATTTAAATAAGGAACAATTAATAACATATGGAGTTGGATTGATAGGGGCACTAATAATTTATTTTCAATTGGTTTCCATACAAGAACAATATAAAATACAAACATTGATAGATTATAGTAAACAATGGAATGCTGATCAAATGAGAAAAAATAGAAAAAATGCAATGAAAGTATTGGAACATGAAGATGTATCTGGCGAAAATGTGAATTTGGATTATTTAGAGCAAGTTTTAGAGCTTTTAGAAGATTTTAGTACCCTTGTTTACAAAGGAGTTATTGATAAAAAATTGGTGTGGGATAGCACTCTTGGTTGGTACGCAAGTCGTTATTACTTTTTCAGTTATAAAAACAAAAGTATTAAGGCAATAAGAAGTAACTGGTGCATAGAATCAGAAGAAGATGATACTTATTATGAGAATTTACAAGCATTGTATGAAAATTATTTGGATTATGAAGTAAAAGAAGTAGAGATTAAAGGTAGGTTGAATAAAAAACAGAAAAAGGAACATTTGGAAAAGACTTATTTGAAAAGAAAGAATGAATTTATAGAGGCAGAGAATGGACTTGAATAAAAAAATATTTAAAGAAGTTTTGATAGAGCTTGCGACATCAAAAATTCATGGTATTGGAGTTTTTGCTGCTAGGAAAATAAAAAAAAGACAGTTTATTGCTGAAGGTATACATAAAGAAGACTACAAGGATTTGGTTTCTTGGGAAGAAGTAAAATATGCTAATAAAGATATTAAGAAAAAAATTTTAGATTTTTGTATTGGCTCTCCAAAAGGATTTGTTTCACCAGAAGATAATGATTTTAATAAATTATGTATTGAATGGTATTTTAATCATTCATGTAATGGAAATGTTGGTTTTAATAAAAATGGAGATTTTATTGCGATTAGGAATATTAGGAAAGGTGAAGAATTAACTTACGATTATGGTCTAGCAGAATCTAATCCAAAATTTAAAATGAAATGCAATTGTAGTAATTCTAATTGCCGTAAAATTATTACTGGTAATGATTGGAAGAATCTAGAATTTAGAAAAAATAATTTAATGAGTATGTTACCAGCCTTAAGGGGAAAATATGAGGGAAACGAGGGACAGGGTCCGATAAAATAAAGGGAATACTGGATTGCCCAATCGAGTTGGGCAATGATAAATAAAATTACAATTCTACGTCATGCCGTTGTAGAATGGCATAATCGTTTTGGAACGTGATGTTTTAGGACTGTTCAAAAATGTTCAGATGCAAGGCGTGCAAAAACCGGATCGTGAGGCGTATATGGATATACGTTGAGCGGTACGGTTTGCAGCGCAACACAGCAGATGAGCGTTTTTCAACAGTCCTTTAGTTATGGTGGCTTTTATATGAAAATGCTTATGCACATCTGCTGCGGGCCTTGCACAATTTATCCCCTGAAAGAATTAAGAACTCAGGGGCATGAGATCACCGGAGTTTTTTATAATCCCAACATTCATCCCTATCAGGAATACCAGAGGCGCCAACAGACTCTCAGCGATTACGCAAATAAAACATTTCTAAACGTTATTTGGCCAGAAGATTATCCGCTGGAAGAATTTTTGCGGGCGGTTGCTGTTTTAAAGGAAGATGAAAGATGCGCCTTCTGTCTGAGGGATCGCTTAGTATACACGGCCGAGTTAGCTATTCGGGAAAAATACGATGGTTTTACAACCACCTTGCTCTACAGCAAATATCAAAATCATGACTTAATTCGGGAAATCGGAAAAAACCTAAGCGAGCAATTGGGAATATTCTTTTATTATCAGGATTTCCGTGCCGGGTGGGCGGAAGGTGTAAAAATATCCAAAGAACTGGGGATGTACCGCCAACCTTATTGCGGCTGTATTTACAGCGAAAAACAACGATTTTACAAGTAAGTTCAGTTGATTGTATATTGAGCACATTGGCTGTGTCTTTTTTTACCACACAAAAACAAAGAATATCTGCTTTAATCAATCCCAATCTATACAAAAATACAATTATTACGTAAACTTATCTTTTATAACAAATATCGTAGGATATGGTATGCTAATTGCTATTATTTGAAGTATCAATCTTTTTATTTTGGAAAGAGGTTATGAATCTTCAGCGTACATTAAAAAAAGAAATAAATTGTTCCAGCATTGGATTGCATACCGGTCGGAAAGTTAACATGAAGATAATACCAGCGCCGGTGGATACAGGTATAATTTTTATCCGTAAGGATTTGACCGATGCTGAGCCGATTCCCGCGCGTTACGATAATGTTTGTGATACGACGTTGGCTACAACATTGGGTTCTAACGGAGTTACTGTTTCCACCGTAGAGCATCTTCTATCGGCATTCAGCGGGATGGGTGTGGATAACGCGATTATTGAACTGGACTCTTTTGAAGTTCCTGTTATGGATGGCAGCGCGCTTCCCTTTGTGAACATGCTCAAAGAAGTGGGTACGCACGTACAGGAGAAAAATAAAAAACTGCTCATAATTAAAAAGCCGGTTTCCGTAACTGAAGGTGATGCCAGCGCCGTGTTGTTGCCGGCAGAAGAATTTAAGATAACTTATGAAATAGATTTTAAACATCCTTTTATTGGTAAACAATCATACAGCATGACCTTCTCGGATGAAAAATATGAAAAAGAAATTTCTGCCGCCCAGACTTTTGGTTTTTTAAAAGATCTGGAATTCTTGCAAGCAAAAGGCTTAGCGCTGGGCGGATCACTGAAAAATGTTATCGTTCTAGACGATAAAAAAATTATCAATAAAGAGGGACTGCGTATTCCGGATGTCTTTGTCAAACATAAAATTCTTGATGCGATCGGAGACTTGTTTTTGCTGGGAATGCCGATTATCGGCCATTTTATAGCCTACAAATCGGGCCACCGTTTGAATAACCTGTTACTTAAGGAATTAATGCGCAAAAAAGATTGCTGGGAAATTGTCAATTGTATCAATAAAGAAGAAGTTCATAAGCTTAATTATTTAAAAATCCCTTCCTTTAGAATTCTCGACGCCATTCCAGTTTAAACCAAATTAATCTTGATTTTTATCGTCAGGTTGCCTAGTATAACATATTAAAGTTTTTATATCGGGTTACTTCCATACGGGTGCCTTAAATCCTGAGAAAATTGGCGTTTTTATGAAAAAAGCAAAGAAGAATTATTACGGTATAATTTTAATTTCCTTGTTTGTTATTTTTGGTTTTATGGAATTTCCAATGCAGGCGCAGGCCTTAGAACCAAAAATGACGGATATTTTGATTACAAATAACGCAGAAAACGTGCTTTTATATGCGCGGCTGGTCAACGGTTTTAAACCCGATATGGAATTGGCTATTCTGGCCGGAATTCCCGCCACTTTTACCCTGCAACTCGAAATTTATCAGGTTAGGTCTTTTGTATGGGATAAAAAAATAACCATACATGAAATTAAACGCACTATAAAATATGATAATCTTAAAAAGACATTTAGTGTCTATACTAATGGCAACCCACAGCCGGTTATTTTTTCTGATTTTGAAAGTGCGCAGAAGGCAATGGCAGATTTTAATGGAATTATTGCTGTTCCTTTAGCTTCGTTGGTGAAGGGGAACAATTACTATCTGCTAATTAAAGTTAAAATGGATAAGGCGCGCTTGCCCTTGCATATGGAAAATGTCTTTTTCTTCGTTTCTTATTGGGATTTTGAAACAGCCTGGGAGCGGCAGAATTTTTCCTATTAATTTTTGTTTTCCCAAAATAATGAATTGAACTGCTTTGATTAGCCAATGGCAAAAAAACAAAAAAATAATATTGATGAAAAGGAATTGAGAAAACGCCGCCGTGAGCGGATTATTATGGTTGTTGTGGGCATTTTAGCGATCACCTTTACCTTAATTGCCAGTCAATTTTTCAACAAGGAAGATTTGCCTCTATCAACAAATATTTTCGTTTATGGCCTTTCCAGTATAAATGTTATTTTAATACTCCTTCTGCTTTTTCTGATTATTCGGAATGTGGTCAAGCTCTTTTATGAGCATCGCCGCGGTATTATCGGCTCCAAATTAAGGACAAAGCTGGTGGCTACTTTTGTCGGGTTATCTCTTATTCCGACAATTTTGCTTTTTTTATTTGCCATAAATTTTCTTTCTTACAGTATTGAGTTTTGGTTCAACATTAAGATTGGCGATGCCTTAAATCGCTCATTGGAAGTGGCTCAGGTTTATTATCAGCAAATGGAGGAACAAGCCAAGTTCAATGCCCGTCAAATCAGTGCGGATATAACCAAGAACCGTCTCTATGAACGTGAACGAGTTGAATATCTAAAAGATTTTATTGGTCAACGCCAAAAGAATTATAAAGTGGGCATGGTCGAAACTTATTTTGATTTTCAAAAAGATAAAATGGTTTTTGCTGATGCCGAACATCCGGATCTGGTTCCGGTAACTCTCGTTCCCCAAATGATAGAAGATATTTATTCCGGCAAAGAAGAATCTACAATTCAGGCTACCAATATTGGAGATGCAGTTGTCGGGATTGTGCCTGTTTTTTCTAATACAGTGCCCTCGGAAGTAATTGGCCGTATTTCGGTAAGTTATATTATTCCCAAAGGTTTCGTGGATAAACTCAGAAGTATAGCTAACGCCTCGGAGCAGTATGGCCGGATTAAGCTTCTGAAAAACCCAATTAAATCAAATTATATTATTACATTATCCATCGTGACGTTGGTAATCATATTTTTGGCGACATGGTTTGGGCTGACTCTGGCAAAGGGAATTACTGATCCTATTCAAGATCTTGTCCTGGCCACTAATAGAATTACACAGGGAGATTTGGATAGCCGCATTGACATTGAAGCGGACGATGAAATTGGACTTTTAGTCAAGTCCTTTAATCAAATGACCAAGGATTTAAAGAAAAGCAAAAATAGTTTAGAAGAAGCCAATATAAATCTGGAGCAGCGGCGAAAATATATGGAAACAGTTTTGCGCAACGTCTCGGCAGGTGTTATTTCTGTAGACAAAGCTGGAATGATAACTACTGTTAATCGTGCTGCGGAGAAAATGTTCGATATTAAATCGGAGAAGGTTCTTTTTCAAAATTATCGTGATTTAATGATACCGGAACATCTTTCCCTTGTTGACGAATTTTTACAGGAAATGAAAGAAAACAATGAGAGCTTATTGGAAAAACAATTGGAAGTTATGCTTAAAGATAAAGCTCTTACTGTCCTTCTGACAATTACAACAATTCAAGATGAGGAAGGTAACGATTCTGGTATCGTAGTGGTTTTTGAAGATTTGACCCAAATTCAAAAGGCGGAACGTGCCGCTGCCTGGCGTGAGGTTGCCCGTCGTATGGCGCATGAAATCAAAAATCCGCTGACACCGGTGCAGCTTTCCGCGCAAAGATTGCAGCGAAAATATGGAGATAAATTGGGAGAAGAAGGTTCCGTATTTAAAGAGTGCACTCAAACAATTATTGATCAGGTGGAGGTGCTGAAAAATCTTGTCAATGAATTTTCCCGTTACGCACGGATGCCCGTGACTTCTCTGACACTCAATGACTTAAATGCGGTAGTTGCCGAAGCTGTTTTACTTTTTCAGGATGCCCATAAGGATATTGTTTTTGAATTTAAGCCTGCCGAAGGATTACCGAAGTTTGACCTTGATGCCGAGCAAATTAACAGAGTAATGATCAATTTGCTGGATAATGCCGTCGCGGCAATTAATAAGAAAAACGGCCGCATCGAAATTACTGTAAGTTATGACGAACAACACCGCAAAGCTACTGTGGCTGTGGCCGACGATGGCGCGGGGGTTCCTTCGGGTAATAAAAGGAAAGTTTTTGAGCCGTATTTTTCGACAAAGAAATTCGGGACCGGTTTGGGTTTGGCAATCGTCAATTCAATAATCTCTGATCATCATGGTCAGGTCAGTGTTGCCGACAACAATCCCACAGGAACGATTGTTTCTTTTCAGTTGCCGGTTTCGGAAGTTTAATGACACTCGCTGACTATAGGAAGCGAGTGTGGAATTATCCCTGAAGCGGAGCGGAATGGGATTGACACTAGTTGATAGTGAGACCAAAGTTTCAGAAGCGAAGCGCATAACCTAACGGTCATCTGCGACTGAAATTTGCAAGTCGAATTATTCAATAGCCTTTGGCTATTGGAAATTATCCCGCGCAGCGGAGGGTATGAATCCCAAAGCTTGCTTTGGGATTCATACCCGTGATATGTTAATAAAATAAATGGATGAACCCCAAAGAGTAAGTATTATGAACGAGACAATCCTTGTAGTTGATGATGAAGTGAGCATTTGCCAGTCGTTAAAGGCAATCTTAAGCGATGAAGGCTATCAAGTGCTGGTGGCGGGCAGCGGCGAAGAAGCTGTTAAGCTCATTGAGGAAGAAATGCCGCAGCTTGTGCTGCTCGATATTTGGCTGCCGGGTATGGATGGCTTGGAGACTCTTAAAGCCATAAAAAATGCACATCCAAAAGTATTGGTAATTATAATGTCCGGCCATGGCACAATCGAAACAGCAGTGAAAGCTACGAAACTCGGAGCTTTTGATTTTATTGAGAAACCCCTATCGCTGGATAAAATTATAATTTTGGTAAACAATGCCATCAATTTAGTTCGTCTCAAAGAAGAAAACGTTTTATTGAAGCAAAAAGTTTCTCATCAATACGAACTGACCGGCCAAAGCTCGGTGATAACCGAACTTAAAGAAATGATCAGTATTGTTGCGCCAACGAATGCGTGGATTTTGATTATGGGGGAAAACGGGACGGGCAAAGAATTAGTGGCGCGTTCTATCCATCACTTAAGCTGGAGATCGCATAAAGATATTGTGGAAGTCAACTGTGCGGCGATTCCCGAAGAGCTGATTGAAAGCGAATTATTCGGCCACGAAAAAGGAGCTTTTACCGGAGCGACAGAGAAAAAGCGCGGCAAATTCGATCTTGCCCACGAAGGCACGATTTTTCTTGATGAGGTGGCCGACATGAGCCTGAAAGCGCAGGCAAAAATTCTGCGGATCCTGCAGGAGAAAAAGTTTGAACGGGTCGGCGGCAATAAATTAATTGACATGGATGTGCGGGTTTTAGCCGCCACCAATAAGGATTTGGAAGAGGAAATGAAGGCGGGGCGTTTCCGGCAGGATCTTTATTATCGTTTGCATGTAATTCCTTTGTGTGTTCCGACCCTGCGCGAAAGAAAGGAAGATATTAAACTTTTGGCGGAGCGCTTTTTTCTGGATTTCTCCATTAAAGAAGGTCAGACGCCGAAGGTCTTAACTGACGATGCATTGGCAATGCTTATGAAACACGATTGGCCGGGGAATGTCCGGGAATTGAAAAACATTATTGAAAGGTTGATTATTCTAACTCCATCCAACGAAATCACGGCTAAAGATATTCCGTTGCTCAATGCTAAAATAGATAACGTAGCGTCCGGTTCAGATTCGGTAGCCGTTGCCGCCGACTCATTGAAAGATGCCAAGATGGATTTTGAACGTCAATTTATCATCAAGAAATTAGAAGAAAACGAAGGTAATATTTCCAAGACTGCGGAAGCAATCGGTATGGAGCGAAGTAATTTGCATAAGAAAATTAAAAGCCTCAAAGTTGTGACAAAGGATGAGTCTTAATCTTCTCTTTTGTAATCCATTTGTTTTTTCATATCGGAGATAGAAAATTTATTAAAGGGGAGAAATGCAACTCCGAGTAAGGCTACAATGGCCATGGATAAGAAATTGTAACCAACTGCAAAAGAAAGCGCTTCAGTTTTAGCCAAATGGAAAAGATCTAAGGCAAGCCAGCAGGCGTATTGCCAATTGCCAATATAACCAGGGGCTGTGGGAATGGCTATGCCCACAAGAAGAAAAATCATTACAACGAATGATGCCATTACCGGCAAGGTAAACCCAAAAGCCTTCAACAGCATATAAATAGCCAGCACATCCACAAGCCAAACCAAAGCCGAAAGAAAAAACAAATACAATAGAAATTTAATATTAGTTATAATCTGAAAGCCGTCAATAAAATGATGGATCAATTCATCTATTTTATTAGCGAGTTTTCCGGGAATCTTATTCAAAATTATATTTATGAACTTCAGCGCTGTTTCTCTGCGCAGAATTAAAAACAAAATAAAACAAAACCCCGCTAAAGCGAGCAGGAAGAAAATAATACTCAATTTAATCATCCATGAAGGCAGATCAGGCCGATCAGCAAGAGAAAGAACAATTACAGCAATTGCCAATATGGTAAAAATATCCAACACCCTTTCAACAAGAATAGTTCCCAGGGCGGAAGACATTTTTATTGAACTTCTTTTGGAGATTAAATAAGGCCTGGCCAGCTCACCAATTCGCGCGGGAATTGCAGAAATGGCTAAAAATCCCACGGAAGTAACGGAAAAGAGAGAGAGCTGATCAATTTTCTCTATCGGCTGTAGAATAATGCCCCAGCGATATGATCGCAGCCATTGCATTAAAATTACAAGGAGGATGAAAAAAATAACATAAGTTAGTTGGATTTTTTTCAGATCACGGAAAACATCCTGAAGATTAATTCCTCTTACGGACAAATAAACCATGATGACGCTGATCAGGATACCTACGATAACTTTTTTGTTCATCGGTTTACCCGGCCATATTATATACGCTTTTTTTATTCCTTGATCAGGTAATCGGTAATTTTATCATGTAATAGTTGGGACGACAGTTTGTTACCGATTAAGCCCACGCGAATGGTTACTGTGGTTAAATTTTTTGATTTATATGTAATATCGAATTTGACTTTTTCATCATTTATCAATGTGCTGATTGTTCCCTGAGCAATTTCTTTGTCGGGAATTACTTCAATGCCGTGCATATCGGCTATGGTCTTTTCGCAAGCGCTCCAGACTTTATCAAAGGGGGCGGAGTAATCGGTTTTAAGTCCGCCGTTAACATAATAGAAGGTTCCCGCCGTACCTGCTCCAGCGGCCGCACCTCCAACAATCAGTGGAACGCACCCGGAAAAAATAAAAAGAGCGAATAATGATGAGATCAAGAGCAAAAAATCATTTCTTTTCATGTTTCGTCCTCCGGTAAATTTATTTGAGGAGTTTAAAGCACATGTCATCCGGTATTGCAATCGCTATTATTTGTGAAACTCCAATTACGAAAGCGAATAACCTAAATAACCTAAAGGTCACTATAGGGTCACTATAGGCGTAGCGTAATTGGTAAGTTGAACAATCCCGTGAAGCGGAGGGTATAATATTCCGCAGCTTGCTGAGGTACGTTTCCAAAGTCTGCTTTGGGGTTCATACCCGTGATGCGGCAATCTCTTATCAAAATCAGCTGGCTGCCTGATTGAGTTTTTCAAACTCGACTAAAAGTTCTTCCTGCTTTTTACTTAATTCCGTGGGGATTTGCACAAAAATTTCAATAATCTGATCTCCGCGTCCGTAACCCCGGATATGAGCGATTCCTTTGCCTTTGAGCCGGAAAGTTTTTCCGTTTTGCGTACCCTTGGGAATTTTTAATTTTTCTTTGCCTTGAAGTGTAGGCACTTCAATTGTTCCTCCCAACGCGGCATGAACAAAAGAAATAGGGATGCGACAGATGATATCATTGCCAGATCTGGTGAAAAATTCATGCTCTTCGACATGCAGAAATACATACAAATCGCCGTCAGGTCCGCCGTGGTCTCCGGCTTCTCCCTCACCGCGCAGGCGCAGACGTGATCCTGTTTCCACGCCGGCGGGAATTTTCAGCTGCACAGTTTTAGGTACTTGTTCTTTGCCCATACCCCGGCAATTGTCGCAGGGTTTGGCGATGAATTTGCCATATCCATTGCAATGCGGGCAGGTGGAACTGATGGTAAAAAAACCGCTGGATTGGATTACCTGACCGCGTCCCTTACAGGTGCGGCATGTTTCTGGAGATGATCCCGGAGCGGCTCCAGTGCCGCGGCATTTATGACAGGTGGCTAATTTTTCCAGTTCAACTGTAGTGGTAAGTCCGAAGGCGGCATCTAGGAAGGAAATTTTCAGATCATAGCGTAAATCGGCGCCGGCGGAACCAGAAGAACGCGATTGCCCTCGTCCCCGTACATTGCCATATCCGAAAGCATCCTCAAAAATATTACTAAAATGGGAAAAGATGTCATCAAAGCCGCTGAAACCTCTAAAACCGTTGCTGCTTAAGCCTTCATGCCCATACTGGTCATATATTTCCCTTTTTTGTCTGTCACTTAATACTTCGTAAGCCTCAGCCGCTTCTTTAAATTGTTCTTCCGCTTTTTTGTTTCCCGGGTTCTTGTCCGGATGGCACTGCATCGCTAATGTGCGGTAGCTTTTTTTTATCTCTTCTTCTGAAGCTGTTTTTGCCACATTCAGAATTTCATAATAATCTTTTTTAGTCATGCGCTTTTTCCATCTCCCTCGTTTTGCATTATTTTCTTGAGGGAATTGAGCATCTCCTCATTATTTGCGCTCTCCAGAGCCTGCTGAGCAAAGAAATATTTTTTAAGATCAATGGCTTTTTTACCGATACCTTCCCAGTCGGCAGGTTTTAATTCCAGGTGAAGTGCTTTGGCAACTTGCTGGAAAAGCATAACATCGCCCTTGTCTAAAGCTATATCTTTAATTTTTTGCATACCGTTATTATAATTTGCCTTTTGGTAAAAATCTAGCGCATCGGAAAGGAGGCCTTCTTCTAAAAACAAGTCGCCATAATTCTGAAGCACATTGGGATTAACTTTGTCAATGTATAGAATTTTTTGTTTTAACCGGTAATCATACAGTTTTTTATTGATCAAAATACACATCTCCTCTCGGGAAAAAGGTTCTTTCTATCTGAATTTTATTATAATCTAATAACAATTTAGTTTAAGTCAACACGGGATTATATATCATCCCACAAGCCGCTTTAGCGCTTCTTCGTATTTTTTCCTTGTATTTTCTATGATTTCTGTAGGCAATTCCGGCGCGGGCGGCTTTTGATTCCATTTAATGGAGATAAGATAGTCTCTTAAGAACTGCTTGTCAAAACTTTTTTGCGGCCGGCCTTCTTCGTAATCATCGGCATACCAGAAGCGGGAAGAATCGGGAGTTAGCAATTCATCAATCAGAATTAATTCTTTGCCGATCATTCCAAATTCCATTTTCGTATCGGCAATTATAATGCCGGATTTTCGGGCGATTTTCGTGGCGCGTTCGTAAATGGCTAAACTCGTTTTAATAACTTTATCCGTAATGTCCGCGCCGATAAGATCCACCATTTCTTTTCTGTTAATGGGCGAATCATGTTCGCCTGCCTCCGCTTTAGTGGTCGGAGTGAAAATAGGTTCAGGTAATTTGGATGATTCTTTCAGCCCATCCGGCAATTTAATTCCGGAAACTGTTTTGTTGTGCTGATAATCTTTCCAGCCGGAGCCGCTCAAATAACCACGGACAATACACTCAACCGGCAGCGGAGTAGCTTTTTTAACTAACATGCTTCTGCCTTCCAGATCTTTGCGGTAGGGGGCACATTCTTCGGGAAACTCGGCAGGATTAATAGAAACAATGTGATTGCCGATAATATCTTTCATTTGCTCGAACCAGAAGGCGGACATGCGGTTTAGAATTATACCTTTGCCGGGCACAGGATTAGGCATGATAACATCAAATGCTGAGATGCGGTCGGTGGTCACGATGAGCAAATAGTCTTTTACTGAATAGATATCACGAACCTTACCTCGGCCAATAAGCTTTAGAGTTGTAAACTCTGTTTGTTGTATGCTTTTTTTCATAAAAAATATGTTCCTTTCAGCGGACGGATGGATTATTATTTTTTTCATGACCTATAGTGGAAGTCGGCGTGCGGCCGTAATTATGGCCGGGCATCACTTTGGTATCTTCAGGCAGCGAGAAGAGTTTTTCTTTTATTGCTTTATACATTATCTGCCAGGACCCGCCCGGTAAATCGGTCCTGCCCACAGCTTCCACAAAAAGAGTATCTCCGGTAAAGACATAGCCGGGTGAATATAAACTAATCCCGCCGGGAGAGTGTCCGGGAGTGTGAATAACTTTGAGGGAAACATTGCCCACGGAAATTATATCGCCGTCTTTTACTAAAATATCGGCAGGTGGAGATGGTTTGGCTCCAAACATCTTTAACATCATGGCCGGAGTTGAAGTCAGCATAATAGCGTCAGCTTCGTGAACAACGATTTTAGCCCCGGTAGCCTTTTGCATTTCGGCATTACCGCCAATGTGGTCAACATGGCCGTGGGTATTAACTATGTAGTTGATCCGTAAATTATTTTTTTGAGCTTCGGCGATAATTCCTTTGACATCATCCGCCGGATCAATAACCAGAGCATCGCCGGTGATAGGATCTCCAACCAAGTAGGCAAAAACTGCCATTTGGCCTACCTGAATTTGTTTTACGAACATGATTTTTCTCCATTGAAAATATTTACATATAATAACATTTTTTGGGTTAATTCGTCAAATTAAATCCGGCATATAAGTCGCTAATATTATATCAATTATAAATCAAAGACGATATCGAGGCGGCAGTGAAACTCGAATTATAATGAAACTCAAGTTTCAGAAACGTAATGAATTGAAACTTGCAAGTTGAATTATCTCGCTTCAGCGGGGTTGGAAGAATATATCGCGATAGGAAAATTTCATTCCATATCCTCCGCTGGCGGAGGTGTCACGTAGTGACGGAGGTGGATATTAAAACCGCCAATCCTCTACTAATCCTCTGCTTTTTCTTCTTCAACCCCCTTAATTCCTCGCTAGCATGGGACACGCAATACACATAATGACAGGAAGGTTAATTCCGAAATAGTTTTTGGAATTATTGGCGCTTAAGTATCGCTCCAAAGAAACCATCCATGTTGTGCCTATGCGGGCAGGTGCGATAAAAACCGCGGCTGTCCAATAGCCGGGGATTTATTGACGCCGGGGTTTGGCATAAAGAGAAGTTTTTGTTTCGCGCTAAGAAATCATCAATGATATTTTCATTCTCCTGTGGCAGAAGCGAACAGGTGCAATATATCAAGCGGCCGCCTTTTTTTACAGCCAGGGAGGCATTTTGCAGGATTACTTTTTGGGCAGCGGCAAAATTACGCAGATCTTTTTCAGTTGTGCGCCATTTTATTTCCGGATTGCGGCGCAATGTTCCCAGCCCGGAGCACGGCGCGTCCACAAGAACATGATCGAACTTTTCCTTCAATGAATCCGGCAGGCCGGCACTAAGATCAAGCGTCTGCGTTTCAATTATATTTATTCCCAGTCGTATCGCATCTTTTTTCAGTTCGGCAATTTTTTCCGGGTTGCGGTCAACCGCGACAATTCGTCCTTTATTTTTGAGGATTGCCGCTAAATGTGTTGCCTTGCCTCCCGCGCCTGCACAGGCATCCAGTATGGAGTCCGCGCTGTTCGGACTGATTAAATAAGAAATAAGTTGCGCCGCTTCATCCTGAATACGCAAGAATCCCTCTGAAAAGAAATTAGTATTTTGAATGGCCCCGGCTGAATCGGTCAAAATAATGCCATCCGGCGAGTATTTTGTCGGCGTCGAGGTAACACCGGCATCTGTGAGCTTTTGCGCGAACTCGTCTCTGGATATCTTCAGCGTATTGACACGCACCGTCAAAGGCGGAATTTCGTTGTTTGCGGAACATAAAGACATTGTCTCTTTGAGGCCAAATATTTTTATCCATTTTTTAACGAGCCAAAGCGCATGTGAATGAAAGGCCGCTATATGCTCAGCCGGATTATTTTTCAGAGAAGGGAAGGGTATCTTCTGGCCGCGACGCAGATAGTTTCTTAAAATGGCATTGACCAGCGCGTTTTTTTCCGGATGAATTATTTTGGCAATTTTGACCGCTTCATTCACGACAGCAAAAGCGGGTAACCGGTCGCTGAATTTGAGTTGATAGAGCCCGACGCGTAAAACATTTTTTATGCCTTCATCCATTTTTTCAAAATCGCCGCGATAAAGTTTTGCTAATATCCAATCAAGATGACCCTGAAAGCGCAGGACTCCATATACAAGATGCGTCAGCAGACGACCATCGGGCGTTCCCGATAAAGAGTTTTTGTCCAGACAATCATTGACAAGCGGACTGGCAAACGCCTGACTTGTATGAACCTGATTTAAAATATCTACGGCCAGATGGCGAACTGTTTTTATCATAATTTATTTTTTTTGTTTCTGAGTACAAAGGTTCTTAGTAAAGTTTATTTGCTAAAAAAAATCATAACTGACAAAAGTAAGGCACAACCCAATAAAAAATAACAACCTATTCTTAAAACTTTAATATTTCTTCTAGCGTATATTTCATCATTATTTTCAACTAATTCTCGATAGTGTCGTTTACTCTTGGAAAGACTTAAAAAAATATCGCCGCCAAAAAAAACATGCATGGGGTAATAAAACGAATCATTTTATTAAAACCAACAAATATTTGAACGTCAACTATCTTTTCATCGAGAACAAGTATTCACTCTTCACGTTAAAACCGTTTCCGGTTTTAAGTGATACCCCCGCAGAAAGTCATTAATCAGCATTCTCTTTTTTCCGGCCAGTTGGATATCTTTTAAAATCACATAACCGTCGGATGCCACGACTGGCAGGCCTACGGTGCTGACAGTACCAATGGTTCCTGGTGCTTCTGATATTTTACTTTGATTGGCCTCAGCAGAAAATATTTTTAAGACCTGTCCTTCTAAGTGCGTGTAGGCGGCGGGTGAGGGACTCAAACCGCGAATCAGATTTACAATGTCGGAGACGTTATTATTCCAGTTTATTTTCCCGGTTTCTTTTTTCAGGCGCGGGGCGAATGTCACACCGGATGCATCCTGAGGTTGTCTCTTAGCGGTTCCGGCAACCACCTGCTCTATGGTTTTGATAAGCAATGAAGCGCCGAGTTGTGCAAGACGGTCATGCAGTTCGCCATATGTTTCGGCGCCGCCGATTTCCATTTCCTGTTGCAGAAGAATATCGCCGGAATCCATCCCTTCATCCATCAGCATTATGGTGACGCCCGTCATTGTTTCTCCGCGGATAATCGGCCAATTGATCGGCGCGGCGCCTCTGTATTTCGGCAGCAGGGAAGGGTGGATATTAAGGCACTGCATTGGCGGATAATCAATAATTTCTTTGGGCAGAATCTGGCCGAAAGCCACTACCACGACCATGTCGGGTTTGAGCTGATAAAACGTTTCCAGAAAAGACGCGTCCTTTACTTTTTCCGGCTGAAAAACCGGCAAGCCAATTTCTTGCGCCAGAATTTTAACCGGCGGCGCGATTTCTTTTAAACCTCTGCCTTGGGGGCGGTCGGGCTGGGAGACAACACCGATTATCGGGTATTTTTGCTCATGCAATATCTTTAAAGAGGGAAGCGCAAAAGCGGGCGTGCCCATAAAAAGAATGCGTGGCTTGGCCATGGGAAAATGTCCTTTCTTTTTTTTCTAGAAAAACATATATGGAATTAAGGAAAATGTGTCAAGGATTACATATTATTAAAGGTTAAAACTATAATTACGCGAACTAAAAATAAATTCTTAAATTTACCGCGGGATTTCCGGCTGTTTATAGCGGCCACGTTTGTTTTCGGATTTTCGCAGAGCATCGTTGATTCCACTTTTAATAATTTTTTAAATGAGACTTTTTTAATCAGTAACCTTCAACGTGGACTTTTGGAATTTCCCCGGGAATTGCCGGGTCTTCTTGTTGTCTTTGTTTCCGCAATTTTATTTTTTCTGTGTTCGAGAAGACAGGCGTTTTTAGCTAACATTCTGTGTGCCATCGGGATATTGTTTATTGGATTTTATTCGCCCACTTTTTCCATAATGCTTATTTGGCTCTTCATATTCAGTGTCGGACAGCATTTGTTTCTCCCAATGAATCAAAGCATTGGAATGGAGTTGGCCACTGAGGGAAAAACCGGCAAAAGGTTGGGGCAGTTTAGCGCCGTAGCAAATGTTGCCATGATTATCGGCAGTTTTGCTATCTTCATCGGTTTTAAGTTTTTCAATCTGGATTTTAAGATGTCATACATTGTGGCTTTTCTGGGATTTCTCACGGTAGCAACGCTCATATTCCTGATGAAAAAGGACGAGCCTGTTTCGGCCAGGATGAAGTTCCAGCTCCGCAAAGAATACAAACTGTTTTACTGGTTAAATATTCTATACGGTACACGCAAACAGATATTTTTGACATTTGCGCCTTGGGTGCTGGTTACTGTCTTTAAGCAAAAGACGCAGGTTCTGGCTACTCTTCTGGCTGTGGGTGGCGTGATCGGTATTTTTTTCAAACCCATGTTGGGAAAGGCAATTGATAAATTGGGAGAGAGATTCATTCTCACTGCGGAGGCGGTAATGCTTGTATTCGTCTGCATCGGTTATGGTTTTGCCAGAGAAATATTTTCGGAAACAGCAGCCATATTCATTGTCTTTGCCTGTTACATTCTTGATCAACTGCTGATGTCGGTGGGTATGGCGCGGGCGACTTACCTCCAGAAAATAGCGGTCAAGCCCGAAGATGTTACGCAGACACTGACGATGGGTGTGAGCATTGATCACATCTTTTCCATTGGCATTGCTGTCTCCGGCGGTTTTATCTGGCTTAAGTTGGGGTATCAATATGTCTTTCTGCTGGGCGCGATTATTGCCGTGATCAATTTCTTCTCCGCATTGCAAGTTAAAACCCGATAATTTAAGCGCCATCACTCAAATTTCTTCCGTTGACATGAAATGCCTCTTTCCTTATACTTCCAATCATTAAAACATCTAGGAGAAGAACTATGACTATCAACATTAAAACCGAAGAGCACATTATGCTCATTGAAATCGACCGGCCTAAAAAATACAACGCCTTGACGCGCGAGATGTATACGCAGATGGCGCAGGCCTATTACAAGCTGGATCAGGACGACAATTTATGGGTTGGCATCGTTTACGCCAACGGCCCGCATTTTACGTCGGGACTGGAGTTGACTGATTGGTCGGACTCGTTCAGCAACGGAGTTGGCTTTCCTCTGGGAGGAGAAAACGAAATTGATCCATTTTATATGATGAATGAAAAACGCTGTAGTAAACCGATTATTTTTGCCGTGCAGGGATATTGTTTTACATGGGGTGTGGAGACGATGCTCAACTCGGATATACGCGTGGCGGCGTCCGACACACGTTTCGGCCAACTGGAAGTTCTTCGCGGATTTTTCCCATGCGGAGGCGGTACATTCAGATTAGCCAGAGATATCGGCTGGTCCAATGCGATGCGTTATCTTTTAACCGGCGACCAATGGAGCGCCGAAGATGCCTATCGCATGGGGCTGGTGCAGTATGTGACCGAGCCGGGTAAGCAACTGGAAAAGGCAATGGAACTGGCACGGAAAGTTGCAAGCGCCGCGCCGCTGGGTGTGCAAAACATTTTGCAAAACGGCCGTCTGGCGGAAAAAGATGGTGAGCTGGCCGCGAAAAAGACAATTCATCAGGATGTGGCCAAAGTCATGAAAAGCGAGGATATGAAAGAAGGTCTGCAATCTTTCATCGAACGCCGCACGGCGGTATTTAAAGGTAAATAGCCGGAAGAAAAATTGTCATTGCATATCCTCCGCTGGCGGAGGTGTCCCAAAGGGACGGAGGTGGATATTGTAGGGACTGCTCCCCCGAGCAGTCCGAAACGGCGCGCTTGGGAATCGCGTCCTACGATGAAAATTTCGGTTCCGGTAATAAAATATAAACAGTGTCATTCCCGACCTGATCGGGAATCCAGCTTTTGTAAAGGAAGAAAACAATGGAATGCAAAAAACAGGTACATCTTGAAAAGTGTAATTGCACTTATGAACCATGCAGCAGAAAAGGCGTATGTTGCGATTGCCTCACTTATCATTTGAAGGACAGGGAATTGCCCGCATGCTGTTTTCCGAAAGACGCGGAAAAAACATATAACAGATCATTCGAACATTTTGCGGAATTAGTGTCAAAACGCCGGATATAGAAAAATATTGACAACCTTAAGTACTGTAGTCATTGCATTTTAGCCATATAATAAGGAGACGATATGCCTAACAAAGTTATTTTTCTGCGCATTAGTTATTGGTTTGGAGCAGTGCTCGACGGTTTAATGGTCATTCCGATGTTGTGCCCTCGAATCGGCGGCATTATGTTTGGAATAGATAATTTTAATCCGGGGAATGATTATAAATATGCTATGATGGTTAGCGCTTCGTTAATGCTGGGTTGGACTGTTTTGCTTATTTGGGCGGATAGAAAACCCATTGAGCGAAAGGGAGTCATTATGATCACAGTGATTCCTGTTGTTGTCGGTTTGATATTGGCCGGAACGTTCGCAGTTTATTGTGGATTAATTAAGATTGAAAAAATGATTCCGACTTGGATAATTCAATTAACCCTGCTGATCTTGTTTTGTTACAGCTACTATGTGAATCCAACAGAAACCAAATGACTTCGTATTGCCGAAAGACGCGTAAAAAACATATGACAGATCATTTGAATATTTTATTGTAAGAATTTAGCAGATAGTGATTTAAAATTAAGTTCTTAGATATAAAAACTTAAAGTATTTTCGCAGGGTGTTAATGAGACATAAGTTTTAGAAACGCAGTGAACTAAAACTTGCTGGTCGTAATAAGACTCAAACTTTAAAAGCGAAGCGTATTAAAGTTTGTTAGTCGAATTATCCAATAACCAAAGCTATTGGAAATTATCCCGCCACGAGCGGAGGATATCTAAGATATCCGTGGTATGCCGCAAATTTGCGGTGTTTACGATATTATACTAGATCCATATAAACAATGTTCGTCCGACCGCATATGCGGTCGGACGAACGAAGCCGCGTCTGAAAGTCGCTTGCTTAACCGCCTGTGGCAGCCCAACAAGTGACTTGAACCGATCCCGTTATACGGGATAACTCAGCCGCGGCTCTGTTGTGCCTTTGGAATGAAAATATGACTAGCCTTGATAGATACGCAGAGATTTTTATCGACCGCGCGAAAAAACTGATTGAGGAAGAAGACCTCAAAAACAATCCTGAGTATCTGGACGTTTTCAAGAATCATCTCTTAGCATTAAAAGGCCCAAAGCAAGTTGCAAGGAAAATCACACCACATGATATCTTTTTTTCAAAACTAATGGTTGGCTTTAACGAGATATATGATTCTTATTCTTCACTCTTGGATATTCAAGTATATATTGATAGGTTTCCCTATTGCAAAACAAGAGTGTCCAAAACAAGGTATATAGCCTATCACATGGAAAACTACTTCAACGAAGTTTACATCCTCAAAGAACGTCTTAATGCGTATTGCACTATAAACGACAAATTAGATACCCAGAACCGAAAAAAGCATAACCCTGCGCTAGGGCCGATCGCTAACGCTCTGGCTGATTTTTTCGTTGTATATCAATACAAAATAATTATGGAGTAATTATGAATCTACGATTTCGGAACATCATTGCAGTAATACTCACTGGCATTTGGGTGAATGCATCTGAGTTTTTTCGAAATGAGGTTCTTCTGAAAACGTATTGGATTGACCATTATCGATCACTCGGAATGACCTTTCCTTCTGAACCGCTCAATGGAATGATTTGGGTTGCATGGGGGTTTTTATTTGCCATAGCAATTTATATAATTTCCAGAAAATTCAATCTCATACAAACGACTCTAGTCAGTTGGTTTATGGCGTTTGTTTTGATGTGGATTGTTACTTGGAATTTGAATGTACTCCCAGGTGCTATTCTTATTTATGCTGTTCCGCTGAGTTTGCTGGAAGCCTTTATAGGTTCTTATATTTGCATTAAGATGTCTCCAAATGGATAAAAACATAACAAGGCTGCATTCGGACGGTAAAAATCGTAGCTCGTTTTTCGCTCCGCTTTTTACCGCCAGTTAAGCGTATGTTATGCGAACAGGAAATTCGGATGAAAGAAACCATTAAACAGCAAAATCTTAAAGAAGAGTTCTATACTCCCGAGAAGTGTTACGTTACTGAATTGTCCAACACGCCCGAAGATCCGGATGTGTCAATCGCCCGGGCGAGGGTGGAACCCGGAGTAACAACCCGCTGGCATCGCCTCAAAGGAACTTCCGAGCGCTACTTTATTATCAGTGGCAGAGGGCTTGTGGAGATTGGAGAAAAGCCGCCGCAGGAAGTAACCATGGGTGATATCGTGCTTATCCCGCCGATGTGCCGTCAACGTATCATTAACATCGGTCAGCATGATTTGGTTTTTCTGGCCATTTGCTTACCTCGTTTTTCGCAAGATGTTTATGAAGATATTGATGATGTCATTAAGAAAGAAAAAGATCAGATATTGAAATGACGGTTGGTGTGTCACGGATGTATGTGTTGGCGAACAATGTTATTGACAAAATCATATCGATCATGGTATCGTAATACAAAATCGATCGATGGAGGTTTTGGTATGCAATCAGTAACCGTATCACCAAAATATCAAGTAGTTATACCAAAAACAATTCGGGAGTCGCTCAATCTTAGTCCTGGCCAGAAAATGCAGGTTATAGAATATGCCGGACGTATCGAGTTCATACCGGAGCGTAATATCAAAGAGCTACGTGGATTTCTTAAGGGCATCAATACGGAATTCAAACGGGAGAAAGATAGAGTATGAATATCGTAGATTCTTCCGGCTGGCTTGCATATTTCGCAGATGAGCCTAATGCCAAGCATTTTTTAACACCATTGAATAATACTGAAAAACTCGTTGTTCCGACGGTGACAATATATGAGGTTTTCAAGGTAATCCTTCGGGAATCCTGCGAGAATGACGCACTGCAGACAGTTGTTGCCATGCAAAAAGGAATGGTTGTTGATCTAATCGTGTCTTTGGCAATTACGGCTTCAAAGCTAAGTTTGGAACATAATCTTCCTATGGCGGATAGCATCATTCTCGCAACGGCACAGGAATTCAAAGCCATTATCTGGACTCAAGATTCAGATTTTAAAGGTATAAGTAATGTGAAGTATTTCCCCAAGAAATAATAAATAGTCAACCAATCCATTATCTTTGACATAGAATTGGAACTACATGAAATTTTCCGGATCAACATCCGCCGTAATCTTGACATTGCTGTTTTTGTTTTTACTGATAATTTCTCGCGCGATTTGATGCAGAACATTTATATCCTGTCCTTTGATCAGCATCTGGAAGCGGAAGCGTCCTCTGATTTTGGCCAGCGGCGATTCCGCCGGGCCGATAATTTCCGCAATATTGCCGTGCCGCGCGCTCAGTTTTTTAGCCAGCTTGCCCAGGATATGCGCCTGTTCGACCAATGTATCTTTTTTTATCGAAGATAAACGCAAATTAATAATCCGGCCAAACGGCGGGTATTGCAGAGCCTTACGAAAATCGATTTCTTCCGTGTAAAATGATTTGTAGTCATGATTTTGCGCGTGCCTTAAAGCGTAATGATCGGGATTAAAAGTCTGGATAATAACTTTGCCCGGCGTTTCTCCACGACCGCCGCGTCCGGCAACCTGCGTGATCAGTTGAAAAGTTCTTTCCGCGGCTCGAAAGTCCGGCATATTGAGGGCAGTGTCGGCGGAAATCACGCCGACCAGCGTTATGAAAGGGAAGTCATGACCTTTCGTGATCATTTGTGTTCCTATCAGAATATCAATTTGCCTCTTCTCCAGCACCTGAAGTATTTTTTCCTGAGTTCCCTTCCGGGATGTGGTGTCGGAATCCATTCTTTGAATACGAGCTTCCGGGAAAATCTTTTCTATTTCCTTTTCCAGTTTTTGTGTGCCGACTCCGTAACTCAATATGCGGCTGCTCTTGCAGGAAGGGCATAGCGGTAACGCTTTAATTGTGTAGTCGCAGTAATGACATTTGACCACGCCTTCCGCGATATGGTTTTTCAGGGAAACGGCGCAATTAGGACAGCGGAAATTATAACCGCAATCAGCGCAGACGAGAAAGGTGTCAAATCCGCGTTTGTTGAGAAAAAGCAAAACCTGCTCTTTTTTGACAAGCGTATCCTTTATGCCGGCAATCAGGGCGTCGGAAAGAATGGGCGTTTTACCTGATTTTTCCTGCTGTGCTTTCATGTCGATAATTTCGACTACAGGCATGGGTCTGTCATACACGCGCCGGGATAATTCCAGATGACGGTATTTATTTGTCTGCGCGTTAAAGTAAGTGCGGACGCTGGGTGTGGCGGAACCTATAATTACAATAGCGGAAGCCATCTTTCCCTTTAAAATCGCCAGGTCGCGGGCATGATAGCAGAGCCGTTCATCCTGTTTGTAGGAGGTATCATGTTCCTCATCGACAATGATTAATTTTAAGTTCGGCAAGGGAGCGAAAAGCGCGGAACGGGTGCCGATAACCAGATTAATCAGGCCGCGTTTGACTTGACGCCATTGGTCATAGCGGACAGATTCAGCAATGCCGCTGTGGAGGATGGCGATTTTCTTTTCATCGAACCTTCCGGCAATGCGGGAGATCAGTTGCGGCGTTAAGGCTATTTCCGGAACAAGATAAATCGCAGAGCCGTCATTTTTCAAAACCTTTTCGATGGCGTTTAAATATATTTCCGTTTTCCCGCTGCCCGTTACCCCATGAAGTAAGATCGGAGTAAAAATATTCTTTTCCAGATAGCGGGAAATTTCTTCCAGCGCGCGATTCTGCTGGTTATTGAGAATAATCTGCTTTTTATTTTGGCCGATTGTCGAATCAAAAGAAGCGGTGCGCATTTTTTCATTAGCAGTAAATTTAAGTATTCCTTTATCGTGCAGTCTTTTAATAACCGCGCTGGAAATATTGGATTCTTCAATCAAATCATTTAAGGATATTGGCCCTTTAGTTTGAATAAATTCGATGAGCTTTTCCTGCTTATCCGTTAATTTGGCCTCGGCGATTTTGCTTTCATCCAAGGTAACAATTATTTCGCTGTGCGGAGAAAGTTGTTTGTTTTGTTTTTCTTCAATTCGCAGAAGACCGGCGGAATGCAATTCTCTCAATGCTGAAGAAACATTTTTAAATCCGCTGACTTTAATTATATTGTTTAAAGCTATACCTTGAGGATATTGCTGTAAAAATGTCAGCAGTTTTTCCTGCGCGGGAGGAAGTTGAATCTCAGTTGTCCGGGGTAACGGGGTGATCCAGAGAAAATCTTTTTTCTCGGAACCGGAAGGAATCAGTTCGGTCAGCGTTTTGCCCAGCGGATACATAAAATAATTGGCAATCCATTGGTAGAAATCAAGGTCACTTAAACCGAAAAGCGGTTCGTCATCGAGTATTTCGGCAATAGATTTTATATTTTTCAGATCGCAGGATGAAATTATTTTGATGATAAAACCGGTTCGTTTTCGGTGGCCAAAGGGAACAAAGACGCGTTTGCCAATTTCAACTTCCTGCTGCAAATTCGCTGGAACTTCATAAGTGAAGAGTTTATCTGATGGAATGTTGAGGGCGACAGTTACAAACATAATACCAATTATAAATCAAAGCGCTATTTTTGTTGGCGTCGTTGTCGGCTTCCTCAACGTATGTACAATACGCCTTGTCGCCTTCGCCTAGCCGCCTCAATATCATCNNTTGATTTAGAAATGGTATAAGAAGTTTAACTGATTGTTTCTGATTAAAAACAAAAAACGCCCCAGGGCTGGGGCGTTTTCAATAAAGATTTTGTGTTTAAGGTTATTCGCCTTTGAGTTTTTCCATTTTTTCCTGTTTGGTTTTGCAATCGATGCAAAGAGTGGTAACAGGCCTGGCCATCAATCTTTTTTCGGAGATCGGTCCGCCACAAACTTCACAAATGCCAAAAACGCCATCATCGATTCTTTTTATAGCTTCCTGCATTTTCATGATCAGTTTGCGTTCTCTGTCCCTGATGCGTAATTCAAAATTCCGGTCGGATTCCAGAGAAGCTCTGTCGTTGGGATCAGGATAATTTTCTTTGCCGTTGGTCATTTCGGAAACAGTTTTACCCGCTTCGCTCAGCAACTCATTAATTTTTTGAGTGAGCAAAGCTTTGTATGTTTCCATTTTCCCCTGTTTTAAAGTCGTCTGTTTTTCCAATATCACTTCTCCTTGCATAAAAAACTTAATTTGTACTATTACCTAATGGAAATTTATTTGTAAAGGAAAAAATTTATATCAACAGTATTTAAAGATCATATTTCCCCTACGCAAAGAAATTAAAACAAAATAATAAATAATATTCAATTATTAGAACAATACAGTTTTT
Source organism: Syntrophaceae bacterium (assembly GCA_003139775.1). Classification (GTDB taxonomy): domain Bacteria; phylum Desulfobacterota; class Syntrophia; order Syntrophales; family Smithellaceae; genus Smithella. The sequence goes on from PLGI01000027.1 coordinate 29,497, forward strand.
TTATCTTTTCCACGATGTTTGTAGTTGATTTTCCTTCAACCTCGGGGATTATAGCTATCCGGCCTCCCCATTTCTTTATTTCTTCCCGTCCGACAACCTTTTCTTCCGGCCAATCGCCTCCCTTGATAAGAATGTCCGGCTTCAGGTAATTAATTAGTTCCAGCGGCGTTAACTCATTAAATATAGTCACAAAATCAATAAATTCAAGCGCGGCAAGAATTTCCGCCCTTTCTTTTTCGTTCATTAGCGGCCTTTCTTCTCCCTTGAGTGACCGGACGGAAGAATCGCTGTTGAGAGCCAGGACCAAAACATCGGCAGTTTTCTTTGCTTCGCGTAAATAGCGGACATGGCCGACATGCAAAATATCAAAACAGCCATTAGTGAAAGCGATTTTTTTTCCTTTCTTCCTCAGTTTTTCCAGTTTATCTTTAAGAGCGTTTCTTTCTAAAATTTTATTCATCCATACTCCTTATTATATGAGAATTTATAGCAAGTTGCTTTCAAAAATTTAGATATAAATTTATGAAAGCTTACTTGGTATTATATCCGATAAATCAACCTTTTAATAGCCAATAGCTAATGGGTATAACTTTGGAGAACTCTGGCCAGTGTTAAAACAGTAACTTTTTGCGCTCCGGCTTTGGTGAGGATTTTAGCGCATTCATTGATAGTGGCTCCGGTAGTATAAACATCATCAACGAGGATGACATTTTTACCGGCGATTTTTTTCTTGTCGCTGACTTCAAAAGCGCCCTTGATATTTTGCTTTCTTTCAGTTTTATTTAAACCTGTTTGGGTTAAAGTAAATTTGTGCCTCTTTAGCAGGGAAAAATTAACGGGGATTTGCCATTTTTTTGCAAGAGCCCGCGCCAAAATGAGGGATTGATTAAAACCGCGCTGGCGAAGTCTTTTAATATGCAGGGGTACAGGTATAATTAAAGAATAGCCGGTGAAGTCAACATCCGGGAAAGAAAAATCGGCCATGAAAGAAGCAAGCCGGGCGCCGACGGATATATTGTTTCCATATTTGAACCGATGAATTGTATTGAGAATAATGGTTTCGTAACTGACGACAGCGCGGGCACAGGAAAAATAAGTTTTATTCTCCATGCAATTTCCGCATAAATGGCTTGCGGACGGACTGTCGGAAAAAGTTGTGCCGCAAACAGGACAAAGATTATCGGTTATAAATTTAATCTTTTCCTTGCAGACAGGACAAAACAATTGTCCGCTCTGAGGATGCAAAATTTCAGCACAGCCCAAACACCGGGGCGGGAAAATAACATCGCCGACATCATTTAAAGCTTCGATTATCACGTCATTCCCTTAGTTAACCGCTTTATTTCCATGGCATTTTCGTCGATATTCATACGCGGGGCATCCCACAAATTTTCTATATCATAAAAAGTTCTAAGTGATTCCAGAAAAATAGAAATTACGACATCATCATAATCAAGTAAGATCCATTGACCGTTGGCCTCGCCTTCAACACCCAAAGGTTTGATTTCCGCTTTCTTTAAAAATTCACGAATCCCCGCGGAAATAGCCTGAACCTGCCTCTCGGATGTGCCGCTGCAAATAATCATATAATCTGTAAAGGCGGAAATTTTTTTTAAATTCAAAACAACAACATCTTTTGCTTTTTTCTGCAAAGTTGCGTTGATGCACAAAAGAAGACGTTCTCTGGTTTCATTTTTCTTTTCCGGCAAAGAGACCTCCCATTAAACATTGTTTTTTTTAATGTATGCCACAAATAATGAAAGTTGACAATGTTGCAGATGAAATTGTTTGAGTTTTAGTAGAGGATTATCATTTGTAATCCTCAATTAATGATCCATAATTTAGATTGACTTTAGATTGTTAACTCATTAGAAATAAAACATTCATTTCATAATTCTATAAACCTATATCTGTTCACTTATTTGAAGGATATTATCTATGCAATGTCCCAAATGTCAGACTGAAAATCCGGTCGAGAGAAAGTTCTGTAAAGAATGTGGAACAAAACTTTTGTTGGTCTGTCCTAATTGTCAGCATGAAAATGTGCCTGGAGATAAATTCTGCGGAGACTGCGGACAATCATTAACATCCGCTGATACAACATCTGTAAGAGAACTTTCCTTTGATGAGAAGCTTCAGAAGATCCAGAGATACCTCCCCGGCGGTCTTACCGAAAAAATCCTAGCCCAGCGGGGAAAGATCGAAGGCGAGCGAAAACAAGTCACCGTGCTGTTTGCCGACATGGAAAACTTCACACCTCTGGTGGAAAAACTTGGGCCGGAAGAAGCTTATGCCATCATGGATCAGGTCTATGAGATTCTGATTCACAAGGTCAATGACTTTGAAGGAACAGTCAACGAGATGACCGGCGATGGCGTTATGGCACTCTTTGGTGCACCTATTGCACTGGAGGATGCACCTCAGCGAGCAATCCGCTCCGCCTTGGCCATTCATCAGGAAATTGCCCGTTTCAGTGACCAGATGAAACAGGGAAAGGGCATTCCGCAGATCAAAATGCGGATCGGCATTCATACGGGCCCCGTGGTCGTAGGAACACTGGGAAACGATTTAAGAGTTGAGTTCAAGGCAGTAGGAGATACAGTCAACCTCGCCTCCCGGATTCAGAACCTGGCCGCAGCAGGAACCACATATGTTTCGGATGATACGTTTAAACTTACCGAAGGACTTTTCCGTTTTGAGTCATTAGGGGCAAAAGAGATCAAAGGGAAGGATCAACCTGTCCACATATATCAGGTCATTGCGCCCAGTTCAAGTCGGACACGGTTCGATGTCAACGCTGAAAGAGGGCTCACGACCTTTGTAGGCCGAACCCGGGAATTGGAAAATCTTCTAGATGGTCTGGATCGGGCAAAAGCAGGAAGAGGCCAGGCTTTTTCTCTGATCGGTGAGGCCGGGGTTGGTAAATCTCGACTCCTTTATGAGTTCCACAAGGCGGTAACCAATGAAGACATCGCTTTTTTGGAAGGAAAGTGTCTTTCTTACGGACGTGGTGCAGCCTATCATCCGATAATCGATATTCTAAAATCAACATTTAACATCAATGAAACAGATGTAGACTCTAAGATCAGAGAAAAGGTTACCGATGGACTAAGAATATTCAAAGTGGATGTAGATTCTAGCCTTCCCTATCTTCTGGAACTTTTATCGATCAAAGACAGCGGGATGGAAAAGATCTCCATGAGCCCCGAAGGGAGAAAGGACCGCCTGATTGAAATCATTAAACAGATTATCCTCAAAGGCTCGGAGATACGGCCTCTGGTGATGGCGATTGAGGACTTGCACTGGGCGGATAAGAGCACGGAAGATGCTCTTAAATACTTTTTAGAGAGCATCCCCGGCGTAAAAATATTACTGATCTTTACCTACCGACCGGAGTTTGTGCACACCTGGGGCAGAAAATCCTACCATAACCAGTTGACGTTGAACCGTCTGTCCAATCGGGAAAGCATATCAATGGCGGTCAGCCTGCTGGAGTCAGAGCAATTGGACAGGGAGATAGAGGAACTGATCCTGTCCAGAACGGAAGGGATTCCGTTCTTCATCGAGGAATTTATCAAATCTCTCAAAGACCTCAGGATTATTGATAGACAAAACGGCACCTATAAACTCACCAAGGACCTCAAGGCCATGACGATCCCCTCCACCATACAGGATGTCATTATGGTCCGGGTGGATGCCTTGCCGGAAGTGGCCAAGGAGATCATTCGCACCGGCTCTGTTATCGAAAGGGAGTTCAGTCATGAGCTGCTCAAGAAAGGAACCGACCTGTCCGAACAGGAACTCCTTTCCAACCTTTCCATTCTCAAGGATTCAGAGCTTCTCTACGAAAGGGGCATCTATCCCGATTCGACCTACATCTTCAAACATGCCCTCACAAGAGAGGTGGTCTATGATTCCATCCTGACCAAGAAGAAAAAACAGCTCCATGAAAAGATCGCCAGCATAATAGAAGACATCTACAAAGAAGATATTTGCTATCACTATGGTGTTCTGGCCGGGCACTGCTTAGCTAGTGAGAATTACGAGAAGGGAGCGGAGTATACGAGGCTTGAAGCAAAAAGACTCCAAAAAGCAGCTTCCTATAGCGATGCCATTGAGTATGCAAAGAAAAGCATAACATGTCTAGAACAACTTCCCCAGACAGAAGCGAACCAGAAAAAACTCATTGATGTCAGGACAACACTTGCGCATTATTATACAAATATGGACTTTCATTCTCAAGCAAAAGATGCCGTGGAACCAATCCTTGATCTGGCTTTGGCGTTAAATTATCGAAAAAGGCTTCCGGCAATATACACATCAATAGGACTCTATTATCTTTGGGTTGAAGAGGACAGCCACAAAGGACTTGCATTGATTGATCAGGCGATGAAAATTGCAGAATTAGATGCAGACTATATTTCATTGTTGGCTGCACTCTTGCAATCTGGCGCCTTTCTGCCCTTCATTTCGGAATTTAAGGAAGCCCACAAACGTCTTCAACAATGTCTTGATTTCAGTCTGATGGCAAAGAATAAAACAGGGATAGCTTTTTCAAAAGTCATAATTTCCATGTGCTACACAGTTGAGGGGCAAGTAAATCCCGCTTATGAATTTGCCCAGGAGGCACTGAAGTTGGCCAAAGAAACAGGTGATGCCTTTATCAAGGGAACAACTTACGCTTACTATTGTGCGGCTTGTTATCAAAAAGGATTATTTGATGAGGCAAAAACCCATCTATTGGAATGGGATTCTTCATATGAAAAAGCAGTTTCCATCTCTTCAATTGGCTGGGCTCATATGTATTTGGGATTTATTTATGATGATTTGAGGGAATATAACGATTTGGTGATTTTGTGTAATAAAATGATACAGATAATGGAAAATGGAAATTATCTACCTTCTATGGTTATCTACACTCAATCATGCGTTATGAGAGCCAAAGCGTTAAGACATGATCAGGACATCGAATTAAGTGAGTTATTTGCGTGCTATAAAAACTATAAAATCACGTGGTGTGAAGGCTTGACAGCCAGAAATATAGGTGACGTCCTGTTAAATATGGACAATGATCACCTTTCGGATGCAGGAGTATGGTTTCGGAAAGCCATCGAAGCAGACACGAAAAATGGTTTTAGGTGGCAGGTAGCTATGGATCATGCTTGTTATGCCGATTGGTTCAATAAGAAAGGAGACATTAAAGGGGTGAAGGAACAACTCACCAAGGCCATAGACATCTTTCGGGAATGCGCTGCCGATGGCTGGGTGGAAAAGTATGAGAAAGATTTGGCATTGGTTTCTTAACATTCAATCAGGTTGGAGGGTAACATGCAATGCCCGAAGTGTCAGGCGGTAAATAGTGACAAAGCCAAGTTTTGCCTGGAATGCGGCCAGAAACTGGATGTGAAATGCCCTCAGTGTGGCCATTCGGCTTCACCCTTTGCAAAATTTTGCGACGAATGCGGTTTTGACTTTACAAAGACATCTGCTCTAACTCCCCAGCCCATTGAAACTCCTTCGAAGCCAACTATTACAGATCAAGAACGCAAGCACGTCACAGTCATGTTCAGCGACCTCTCCGGTTACACGGCAATGACTGAGAAGCTTGATCCCGAAGAAGTCAAGGAGATCATGGATAGGATCTTCGGGAAGATATCCCAGGTAGTGGTAAAGTATGAAGGTTTCATTGAAAAGTTCGTAGGTGATGCGGTCATGGCAATCTTCGGTGTCCCCAAGACTCACGAGGACGATCCCGTAAGGGCGATACGGGCAGCACGGGAGATTCACAACCTGGTAAAAGAAATCAGTCCAACTCTCACGAAAACCGTCGGCAGGCCACTCTATATGCATACGGGAATCAATACGGGCCTTGTGGTGGCCAAGGAAATAGATTTTGATAAGGGCACGCATGGTGTCCTTGGAGACACCATTAACATAGCGTCCCGTATTTCCGGCTTGGCAAAGGCCGATGAGATCATTGTGGGGATCGAAACTTATCATCAAGCGGAAGGATATTTTAACTTTGAGACACTTGATCTAACCAAAGTAAAAGGCAAGGAAGAACCCATTCAAATCTACAAAGTCTCATCACCCAAAGAAGCCATTTCCAAGACACATCGACTCTCAGGCTTGAGATCAGAGCTGATTGGCCGGCGAGTGGAGATGGACCAACTCAAAGAAGCAGTGGAAAATCTCAAAAATGGTAAATCCTCCAGCTTTTCCATTATCGGAGATGCCGGTACCGGGAAGAGCCGTCTGGTGGAAGAGTTCAGGAACTCACTAGACCTGAACACCATCCAGTGGAGAGAGGGTCATTCTTATGGTTACTCCCAGAACATCCCCTATTTCCCAGTCATTGATCTTCTTTCCCGTGCCTGGCAGATCAAGGAGGGAGATTCCCCTGATCAGACGAGGCAGAAAATGGAAAAGGGAGCACAGGCTACCCTGCGAGAAAGAAAAGACCTGATCCCCTATATAGGCAATCTATATTCCCTTCCCTACCCGGAAATAGAACATGTCCCTCCAGAGCAGTGGAAGGCAAGACTTCACGAGGCTATTAATCTGATTCTGGCCAACCTCTGCAAACATGCATCAACGATCATATGTATCGAAGATCTCCACTGGGCTGATCCCTCATCGGTTGAGCTCATACGGAATATCATGACCGATCTCAAGTATTCCGTGATTATTCTCTGTATGTATCGTCCAAGTTTCAATTTGTTCACCAGCCGTCAGGCAGGCAATATGAAATACTATCATGAGATCAGACTACTGCATCTGTCTCCTACTGATGCCCAGAGCATGGTGGAGTCCCTTCTGAAAACAAAAACCATTCCCAAGCAGTTGCAGATGTTTGTCCGGGACAAGGCGGAGGGCAATCCCTTCTACTTGGAGGAAGTCATCAACTCGCTGATTGAAACGGACACTCTCGTTCAAGAAAATGACTCTTGGAAGCTTACCAGAGCCCTTACCGAGAAGGATATTCCTTCCACTGTGCAGGGAGTTATATCGGCAAGACTGGACCGATTAGAGCGAGAAACCAAGCGGATTCTACAGGAAGCCTCCGTTATCGGACGGGCTTTCCTCTATGAGATACTGAAAAGGATCAGTGACCTAAAGGAATACATTGACAAAAGCCTACTAACTCTGGAACGTCTTGATCTCATTAAGACCATATCCCTACAGCCGGAACTGGAGTATATCTTCAAGCATGCCCTGATCCAGGAGGTGGTTTACAATGGTCTCTTGATGAAAAATCGCCGGTTGATCCATGAGAATATTGGGCAGGCCATCGAAGAGATCTATCATGATAGGATGGAGGAGTTTTATGAGATGCTGGCTTATCATTATTCACGGAGTGACAACCGCAATAAAGCCTGCCACTATCTGAAGCTGTCCGGCAACAAGTCAATCAGAAACAACGCCCTTTGGGAGGCCTATCATTTCTATGCAGAAGCGATAGATGTTCTGAAGCAGATGCCGGAATCGGAGCAGCGCAAAAAAGAGCAGATCGAAACCATTTTTTTAATGACAGTTCCCATGCGACTGTTGGGGTATCCGGAAGACTCCATCGATTTCTTGAAAGAAGGAGAAATGCTCTGCAAGGAACTCGGTGACAGAAGAAGCATCGCCAACCTCTACAACTTTATGAACTTATATTATTCCGTGAAGGGAGACCCTGCCCAGAGCAGAAAATACCAGGAAGACACCTTTATGGAAGCGGATAAGATACAAGATATTGAAATAATGACTCCCTGCGGCTATGGCCTCTGCTTTTCATATATGATAGATGGGAGTTTCATAAAATTAAATAATATTGCTCCCAAGGTCATTGCTTTGTTGGAGAAGACTCATAGGGAAAATGAATTTTTCGGCATGCACGGCAATCCGCATTCGATGTTGCATGTCTTCTACGGGTTTGCCTTGGGCGGTGTGGGTGAATTTACCAAGGGAGAGCAGTTATGTGAAAAGGGTGTTGCTTCCGCACATAGAACCAATCATCCGTATAGTATAGGCTTGGCGTATGCAAATTATGGGAATTTCTGTATATGTAAATGGGACGGTGAAAAAGCGATAAAGATTTATCAGAGTGCCATTGAATATCAGGAAAAATCGCAGTCAGCTATTTTTCTAGGCTTTTCCTGGGGGTTCCAAGGGGTCGGATATTATATCATAGGCGAGCATGATACAGCCATAAAACTATTGGAAAAGGGCATTCAGATGCAGACTGATATGAAACTGCCCTTTGTGATTGCTTTAATGCAAGTATACGTAAGTATGGTTCATTTCGATTTAGGGAACTTAGATGAAGCAAATGCCCTTGCTGAGCAGGCGGTGAAGTTGGCACAAACGAATAGAGAAAAATGGATTGAAGGATTTGCATTGCTTCAATTGGGACGGACTATCGGCAGAATGGAAGGATCACAGCTTCAAAAGGCGGAGGAGTGTATCTTCACAGGGATGAAGATAGCGAAGGAACTGAAGATCAAACCTCACATTGCTATGGGCCTTCTTTTCCTCGGCGAGCTTTATGCCCATGCAGGCCGGAAAGAAGAATCCCTGAAAAATCTGAAACAGGCCGAATCTCTATTCCAAGAGATGGGAATTAATTATTGGCTGGGCAGAACAAAGAAAATCTTGGAAACTTTAAAAATGTGAGAAAGGTTCCCAAACCCCGGCAGCGTAAATTAGGAGGATTTATTTATGGACATGGTTGACAAATTGGATCAAACAACGATTACGGTTAAAGACAGGGTTGAGTTCCTGACCAAGATATACGACCGAATGGCCGGGCTCACGGTCAGTGCAGATACCAAAGCAGGTATCATCCTCGCCATCCACAGCTTTTGGGCCATTTCCTATGGACCCAATCTATCCAAACTCATCATTTCGTTTCCAGTACAGCCGATGAAATTGTCTATCTGGATCCTATCCGTTTTGCTGGTTGTTGCCTTCTTCATTGCTTTCATTCGCTCGGCAACCAAATCAGCCATGGTTTTGTCCCCTAGGATTAAACCGCAGGCTAATGAACCTTACCACAAGCAGGGACTGATCTACTTTGCTGATATCATCAAGCTCAAGGGGAATAATGTCTGCGAGAAGGCTCATGAATACAAGGCGCAATTTGAAGGAATGAGTTATGAGGATATCATTGAAGACCTGACTTACCGCATCAACGATATCGCCAACGTGGTGCATGAAAAATACATGTGTGTCGGAGAGGCTGTGCGGCAATCTATCACAACCTTTTATCTGTGGGCCATCTCCATCATCTTACTCATCATGATGAATATGATGTAATAATGCGCTTCCGATATACTACATGTCTGTTATGTTTCTTAAATAAACAAGATTCTGGCAATTGATATCGGTTTTTGGCTGTTGTGTAAATCCCGACGCGTGACCTCATGTGACCTTTAGGTTATTAGGTTATACGCTGTGCTATCGGGATATCACTGCATGCTTTGCATGCAGGATAGTTCGTCCAACAATTTTCAGTTCGCTTCGCTTCTGAAAATTGGGTATCACTAATTCAACTTACAAATTTTAGTCGTAGATGACCTTTAGGTTATTCACGATGTTTCTAAAAGTTGAGTTTCATTAAAAAGACATTTATGATAAAGAACTTGTCTTGTAAAGTTGGTTATATCATATAAAGGATTTATTAATGCAGGATATTTTAAGTAAGGTTCATGCGCATATGCCTTATCATCTTTTACCCAAATATCTGGAGATGATTTTGCAGAAAAAGTTGAATACTGAAATATATTTCAGCCATTATGCGTTGCAGAATTTAGATAAAATAAAATGTATAGAGACAGCTAAACTTTTTGCCGGAGCAGGTTTAAAAGTAACTTTCCATGCTCCATTTATGGATTTACGTCCGGGAGCGCTGGATGATAAAATACGGCAGGTAAGCCTTGACCGGATTAAGGAAGTACTCGATTTAGCCCCTTATTTTCATCCCTTAAAGATCGTATGCCATCCAGCTTTTGATGATCGGTATTATGTGGATTGTGATGATTTGTGGCTGGAGAGCAGCGTTAAAACCTGGACGGAGTTGATTGCGCTGGCCAAAGACGCCAAAACAATTATTGCCCTGGAAAATGTCTATGAAAAAGAGCCGCGTATTTTGCGCCGTCTTTTAGATGCCCTGTCTTCGGATAGTATTTGCTTTTGTTTTGATACGGGACATTTTAACGTGTTTTCTTATACACCGCTGAATATTTGGCTGCAGGAACTGGGAAAGTATTTAGGACACCTGCATTTGCATGATAACCGCGGAAAGACGGATGAGCACCTTCCGGTAGGCTGCGGCGCGTTTCCTTTTGCTGAGCTTTTTCAAACTCTCCGGGCAATCGGAGCGAAGCCCTCGATGACATTGGAGGCTCACGATCAAGATGACCTTTGGGAGTCACTTTATAATATTAAAAGTATGAACCTTTTAGATTTCTAAGATAAGATGAGTTATGCTTAAATACATCGGAAAAAGAATATTATTTATGATTCCGCTTTTGCTGGGAATTACGATCATTTGTTTTTTCGTTATGCACCTGGCTCCCGGTTCCCCCACTGATTTGCAGACCCAGATGAATCCGAAAGCTTCTGCGCAGATGAAAGAACGCCTTCAAACTTTGTATGAACTGGATAAGCCGATTCATGTGCAATATTGGTCCTGGCTGAAAAAGATCAGTCATGGAAATTTGGGCATTTCGTTTTCGTCTGACCATCGGCCTGTTACCGCCAAAATTATGGAACGGCTGCCCATTACCATTATGATAGAATTTTTATCTCTTTTAATTATCATTGCTATTGCCATACCTTTGGGAGTACTTTCCGCTGTCCATCAGAATTCGCTCTTCGATAAAATCGCCGGAGTATTTGTCTTTATTGGTTTTGCGATTCCTACTTTCTGGCTGGCTTTATTGTTGATGATATTTTTCGGCATCCAGTTGGGATGGCTGCCCATCTCCGGTTTACGTTCTTTAAATTATGAATACCTTACCCCTTGGGCGCAATTCGTTGATTTAACCAAGCATTTGATTTTACCCTTGTTCATTTCATCTTTTGGAGGATTGGCAGGCCTTTCCCGTTATATGCGCGCGAACATGCTGGAAGTTATCAGGCAGGATTACATTATGACTGCCCGCGCCAAGGGAATGAGTGAAAGGGATGTCATTTATAAACATGCGCTTCGCAATGCGCTTTTACCGGCTATAACCATTTTAGGGCTTTCCATTCCCGGTCTTATCGGCGGGAGTGTCATCTTTGAAACAATTTTCGCTATTCCGGGAATGGGGCAGCTTTTTTATATGGTAGTTATGGCGAGAGATTATCCGACGGTCATGGGCATTTTGCTCATTGGCGCGATTTTAACTCTTTTAGGTAATTTGATTGCCGATGTGGCGTATGCGCTGGCGGACCCTCGCATAAGAATTTCTTGACGGTTTTGGAAAAATGAATTTCTGGGAAACATTTTATAAAAATAAATTAGTGCTCACCGGCAGTGGACTTGTTCTACTGCTGTTACTTATTTCGCTTCTGGCGCCCTGGTTAGCTCCTTTTGACCCCGGGCAAATAGATTTGACCAATGTGCTGGCATCGCCTTCGATGAACCATTTATTTGGAACAGATCCACTAGGCCGTGATGTGCTTTCCCGGATGATCTGGGGCGCAAGAATTTCGTTGAAAGTTGGTTTTGTGGCTACCGGTGTAGCCATAATTATCGGGACGATTCTTGGGGCTTTGGCGGGCTATTATGGAGGTTGGGTTGACTCGGTAATAATGCGGTTTGTAGATATTATGCTTTGTTTTCCCACCTTTTTTCTGATTCTCGCTGTAATAGCTTTTCTGCAGCCTTCCATCTGGAATATTATGATCATTATCGGTTTGACCGGTTGGATGGGCGTAACAAGGTTGGTTCGGGCTGATTTCATTTCATTGCGGGAAAGGGATTTTGTTCAGGCCGCAAGAGCAATAGGAGCCGGCGATTTGCGGATTATTTTTTTACATATTCTCCCCAACGCTATGGCTTCGATTTTAGTCGCGGCGACATTGGGTATTGCCGGGGCTATACTTACCGAATCGGCCCTGAGTTTTTTAGGCATTGGTGTGCAGCCTCCCACGCCCAGTTGGGGTAATATTTTGACTGCCGGTTACTCTTATATTGATATTGCCTGGTGGCTTTCCCTTTACCCGGGGCTGGCTATATTGATTACGGTTGTGGGTTACAATCTCCTGGGAGAGGGAATAAGAGACTCGCTCGATCCGCGCCTAAAAAAATAATACCAAGTTACTTTCAAACATTCAAATATGAATTATTAAAAGCTTACTTGGTATTATGCCAAGTCAGTAGACTTATTAATGTCTGATAGCTATTTGGTATGATGTCTCCCGCTTGGTTTTTGTTCATACTTGATTAAATTGCAAAAATGTAATAATAGTCGGCTCGTTCAATTCATGTAAGGAGAAGGGATAAACATGTCCAAAAAAGTTAATGAAGAATTACTTGCCCTAGATAAACGCATTCTTTCGCGCAAGGTCTCACACGGTGAGATTTCCGAAAAAGATTTACAAAGCTTTCTTAAAACACTTCCTGATGTTGCGGAAAATGCCGAGGAAGTTAGTCTGACTGAAAACGAAAAATAGTTTCTTATGATTATTGATTCCCACGCCCATCTGGAAATGAAAGAGTTCGATTCCGACCGTGAGGAAGTAATCAAACGGGCCAGAGAGGCGGGAGTTGATTTTATTGTAACTGTGGGAACAAATTTAGCGCTAAGCCGCAAAGCTGTTGCCCTTGCCCAAAAGTATCACAATATTTACGCGACAATCGGTATCCATCCGCATGATGCAGCAAAAGCGGATAAAAAAACATTCGATTCTGTTAAAGAACTCGCGCAGAGTCAAAAAATTGTTGCCTATGGCGAAATAGGATTGGATTTTTTCCGCAATATTTCATCTCAGGAAAAACAAATAGAAGTATTTGGCATGCAGTTGAAATTAGCGCAGGAGCTTAGTCTGCCGGTGATTATTCATGATCGCGAAGCTCATGAGCTAACGCTGAAAATGGTTAAGGCTTCCAATGTGCGCCGGGGGGTATTTCACTGCTTTTCCGGCGATTATGCTATGGCTAAACAATGCATAGACCTTGGATTTTACATCTCCATCCCCGGCGTAGTGACATTTGATAAGGCCAAAACAATTCAAGATGTCGCCGGGCGCGTGCCCCTTTCTTCTTTATTGTTGGAGACGGACGCGCCTTATCTTGCACCCGTACCGTACCGCGGCAAAAGAAACGAGCCTTCTTTTATCATCCATACGGCAAAAAAAGTGGCGGAAATCAAAAAAGTTCCATGGGAAGAAGTGGCCCAAGTAACCGCTTGCAATACAATGAACCTTTTTGGTATTAATACCAATTAGCTATCTGATATTTAGAGGTTGATTTACGGGGCATAATACCAAGTAAGCTTTCAAAAATTCATATTTTAATTTTTGAAAGCAACTTGGTATAAAGCTTCCTGCAGCAAATAGCTGGATGTTCTCCAGTATATATTAAGTGTTAATATGATGAAAAGTAACTTAAAAGCCGTTGTTCTCTTGAGCGGCGGGGTTGATTCCGCTACGACGCTGGCTATTGCTCAAAATATGGGATTTGATATTTACGCGTTGAGCTTTCGCTATGGCCAGCGGCATGTTGTAGAACTGGAAGCGGCCATGCGAATTGCCCGAAGCAGCAGTGTTGTCAAGCATCTGATAATTGATATTGATTTGCGTCTGATCGGCGGTTCTGCGTTAACCGCGGATATTGCTGTTCCCAAAAGTAGAAGCACAAAACAAATGGGAAAAGATATTCCGGTAACTTACGTTCCGGCACGCAATACCATATTTCTTTCTTACGCTTTGGCCTGGGCGGAAGTGGTAGGAGCGAACGATATTTTTATTGGAGTGAATGCCTTGGACTACAGCGGTTATCCCGACTGTCGTCCGGAGTATATTGCCGCTTACGAAAAGATGGCCAATCTGGCAACGAAAGCCGGTGTGGAAGGCGGGCAGAAATTAAAAATTCACATTCCGCTCATCCAGATGAGTAAATCACAAATTATCCAAAAGGGTATTGAACTGGGAGTGGATTATAGTCTGACGCATAGTTGCTATGATCCGTCTGCTTCAGGTGAAGCCTGCGGCGAATGTGATTCCTGCCTTTTACGTCTGAAAGGGTTCAGGGATGCTGGCGTTAAAGATCCTGTAAGATATAAAGGATAGAGTTTTAGCTTTGAGCTATTTTATCAAAGAGTTATTTTATTCGATTCAAGGGGAGGGCTTTTATTCCGGCCGGCCGGCGGTTTTTTGCCGTTTTGCCGGCTGTAATTTATGGTCGGGAAAAGAGATCGATCGTGAAAAAGCCGTTTGTAAATTCTGCGATACTGATTTTGTCGGCTATGATGAACCGGAAGGCGGCCAATTCTCAACACCGGCGGAGTTGGTCGGAAGAATTGAAAAATTATGGCCGAAGGAAAATATAAAATCAGCCAAGCCATTGGTTGTCTGCACGGGCGGGGAGCCATTATTGCAGCTGGATATAGATTTGATATCGGCTTTGCACGATAAGGGCTGGAAAGTAGCCGTCGAAACTAACGGCACGCTCTTGCCTCCGCCGGGGATCGATTGGATCTGCGTCAGCCCCAAAGCCGACGCAAAGTTATTGTTGAGTTCGGGGCAGGAGTTGAAATTGGTGTTTCCGCAATTGGGGGCCCAACCGGAAAAATATGCAATGTTGGACTTTCAGCATTTTTTCCTGCAGCCGATGGATGCCCCAGATCGTGAAGTGAATATGCGTCTGGCATTGGAATATGTTCTGTCCCATCCGCAATGGCGGTTGAGCTTACAGACGCATAAAATTTTAAGTGTAAAATAGGGGACTTAAATGGAAATATTTAAAGTATTTAAATTTGATGCGGCTCATCGCCTGCCCAATGTCCGGCAGGGACACAAGTGCTCCCAGTTGCATGGACATTCCTTCAGTGTCGAAATCCATATTCAGGGCTCAGTTGATCCGCACTCAGGCTGGGTAATGGATTTTGCCGATATTGCCGCCGTCTGCCAACCTATCGTAGATCAACTGGACCATAAATATTTAAATGACATTGATGGGCTGGATAATCCAACCTCGGAAAATATCGCTAAATGGATCTGGAAACATCTTCGTTTAGCGCTGCCGCAATTGAGTAAAATTGTTGTCCAGGAAAGTACAGAGTCAGGGTGTATTTATACAGGAGAGGAATAGGCTAAAGCAGGCAAATTAAACACATTGCTTTTTGGGGGTTAATGTAATAAATTTTACAATAGGGGTGCTTGATGGCTGAGATTATACCCTTTGAACCTGACACGGATAATGCCGGCGTAGGGAGTGGCGGCACAAAAACTATTATCAGAGCCATATCCTATGAAGGTAAAAGGGGTATGGCTTTTGTCGTTAGTGAGACTCCAATTGCGCAAGCGAAACGAAGCGGAATTGGTAAGTAGAACTATCCCCGAAGCGAAGCGTAGCGGGATTTATGTGCAAGCGTTGAAAAATCGGATTATTCGAGCTCAGAGTATTTTTTCGGTTATGTCCAAGAGAAATTCGCGGGGCAGGGCGTCCGAAAAAATCCTCGATTCGCTCTTAATGCTCCGATTTTTCAAGAATTGAAAATATAATTTAATTTTAGAGAAGTGAACATGTCACAAATAATAAATATAGTCAGCGGCGGGCGCTTGGGCGATCAGTCTTTCTTTCAGGAAAAAATTGCCAAAATGGAAAATTGTCTGATTATTTGCTGCGACGGCGGTGCGCGTCATGTTCAATATTCAGGAATTAAGCCAGATGTAATTATCGGCGATATGGATTCGATTGATTTTACTTTGCTGGCAAGTTACTCAACTTCGGGAATAAAAATTATAAAATATCCCAAAAACAAAGACTATACCGATACAGAACTGGCGCTCGATTACGCGCTGAGTATGAAACCGGAGGCAATATTTATCTGGGGCGCTTTGGGCGGCAGAATTGATCACACCATGGCCAATGTGTTTTTGCTTTGCAAGGGACAGGAAAAGGGAATCAAAACATATCTGATTGACGAATATGGCGAAGCTTTTGTGCTGGATAAAGAGGCTACTTTTATAAACGAAACAGGAAAAACAGTTTCTCTTCTGGCGCTCAGTCCTGAAGTTACGGGAATAAATCTTACGGGCTTTCTTTATCATCTTAAAGAAGAAATATTAGTAATGGGTGAGTCCCGGGGCATCAGCAATGTTATTAATGACGCTCGTGCCGGCATTAATATCCGGCAGGGAAAACTGCTCGTCATTAAATATTGGCAAAAAGATAATTTTCCGGAGGCGCTTTGATTTATGGGGCCGGTTAAAGTATTATGTATAGGTGGTTCCGATTCCAGCGGCGGCGCCGGAATCCAGGCGGATTTGAAAACTGTCAGCGCCTGCGGCTGCTATGGACTGAGCGTGATTACGGCAGTGACCGCGCAAAACACTCAAGGCGTTCAGGTTATACATCCTGTTCCGCAAAAATTTATTTTGGCGCAATTGGATTCAGTGCTGAGCGATATTGGCGCTGATGCGGTTAAAACAGGGATGCTTTTAACCGTAGGGGCTGTCAAATCTGTTGTAAAGAAGGTCAAAGAATATCGTATGAAGAAATTAATAGTTGACCCGGTGATGATCGCAAAGGGCGGCCATTCTTTAATGCAGGATGAGTCAAGGGATGTACTTATCAAAAAGTTGCTGCCGTTGGCTTTTGTTCTGACGCCGAATATTCCCGAGGCGGAAACATTGGCGCAAATGAAGATTAGATCAACTGCCGCGATGAAAAAAGCGGCGGTTATAATTCATAGGCTGGGCGCAAAAAATGTGCTGATTAAGGGAGGGCACCTGCCGGGAAGTAAGCGATCGGGTGCCGTGGATATTCTTTTTGACGGTGATCATTATTATGAGTTTTTTTCTCCATGGATTGATACGAAAAATACTCACGGTACCGGCTGTACGTATGCGTCAGCGCTGGCGGCGGGCATTGCTAAAGGAGAAAAAATTGTTGATACCGTTTGGCAGGCCAAAATTATGGTTACTGCCGCTATTGAAAATGCTTGGAGTATTGGGAAAGGATATGGATCAGTCAACGTCTTTGGAAAAATGTTTTAATACCAAGTCGCATTCTTTGGCTAACTTTGTTGGCTTCGTTGTCGGCTTCCTCGACGTATCAATAATACGCCTGCGGAGCCTCCTCGTTGCCCCATTGGCAAGGGACAGTTCAACTAACGAATTACAGTTTAACTGCATAACTGTAATTCGAGTTTCACTGCCGTCGCGTTATCCTTTGAATGCAACTTGGTATAACTAAAATAAACACGGTAAAAAATTTGTAAGTTGAAAAAGTTGCTTTAATATTTTGGAGGAAGAAATGACACAATTAGAAAAAGCCCGAAAAGGCTTGATTACAAAAGAGATGAAAATTGCCGCCGCAGCCGAGGGCGTGGAGCCGGAATACATCCGGCAGGGAATGGTAGATGGGGTCATAGTGATTTGCCGCAATGTAAATCATACGGCCATCAAACCTCTGGCGATTGGTAAGGGTTTGCGCACTAAAGTGAATGCCAATATCGGCACATCGAAAGACAATAATGATTTGACACTGGAGTTGGAAAAATTAAAAATCGCCACGGAAGTGGGCGCTGACGCTGTGATGGATCTTTCGACTGGTGGAGATTTGGCGCAAATCCGCAAAGCGGTCATGGGGATGGCAACAGTAGCCATCGGCACGGTGCCGATTTATCAGGCGGCGGTAAAGATTTTGCAGGAGAAGAAAGCTATATCGGAAATGACCGCGGAAGATATATTTTCAGTGATCGAAGAAAATGGCAAAGACGGAGTGGATTTCATTACTGTTCATTGCGGCGTGACCAGACTGAGTGTTGCGGCGGTGGAAGAGCAGGGAAGAATTTTGGGAATTGTCAGCCGCGGCGGCGCCATGACTGCCAATTGGATGTATTGCAATAAGCGAGAAAATCCACTTTATGAAGAATACGACCGGCTTCTGGAAATAGCCCATCGCTACGATATGGTTTTGAGCCTTGGCGACGGACTTCGACCCGGAGCCATAGAAGATGCAACAGATCAGGGACAATTGCAGGAACTGATCATCCTGGGTCAGCTGGCCCAGCGGGCGCGCGTTGCCGGAGTGCAGGTGATGATTGAAGGTCCCGGCCATGTTCCCATAACCGAGATTGAGGCCAACATTAAGCTGCAAAAGAAACTCTGTCAGGGCGCTCCGTTTTATGTGTTGGGACCGTTGCCCACGGATATAGCGCCGGGCTATGATCACATTACTTCAGCTATCGGCGGGGCGATTGCCGGCGCTGCCGGAGCGGATTTCCTTTGTTATGTAACGCCCGCGGAACATTTGCGTTTGCCGTCTTTAGCTGATGTCCGTGAAGGGGTTATTGCCGCGCGCATCGCCGCGCATATTGCCGATATCGCCAAAAATGTACGTGGCGCACGAGAGAGAGACCGGAAAATGTCACAGTGCCGGAAGACTTTTGATTGGCAGGGACAGGTGGATTTATCCATCGATCCGGAAAAAACGGTTACATTTTTGGAAAAAAGCAAAAGCGCGCAGGATGAAGGCTGCACCATGTGCGGTGAATTCTGTGCCATTAAATTAGGTAAAAGATAATTATAGATAAAAGGTCAAGCGAGGTCCGGCGGCTGCCGGGGGCAAGTAGCAAGGGAACAATTAAAGAAGTTTAGAATTAAGTCTCCCTTTTCTAAAGGGAGATATAGAGGGATTTTAAAACATTTGTCATTTCTAGGAACGCAGATACGAGAAATCTTTTCTTAAAAAACAAGATGTCTCCCTTCGGTTCGACATGACAAAAATCTCCCATAGCCCCTCTTTAAGCAAAGCGGGGAAAATAAGGACTGGATTATCCAGTCGAGCTGGGTAATGACAACTATCGAGTAAACTTCCTCTGTCATTCCATTGCGAATGAAATGAGACAAGGGAATCCAGAATCATTTAATACTTTTGAATGGACAAGAAATAAAATGGGAAACGACAATCGCCGGAATGCGGAAGAAATCGTACGCCAACTGAAACAGTCAGGTTATGAAGCGTATTTTGTCGGCGGTTGTGTCCGTGACTTTATTCTTAGTGATGTTCCCGGTGATTACGATATTGTAACTTCGGCGCGCACCGATCAAGTAACAGCGATATTTGATCACACCGTGGCCATTGGCGCTAAGTTCGGCGTTGTTGCCGTTATTGTGGAGCACCATCCTTACGAGGTGGCTACATTTCGGAGTGATGATATTTATGAAGATGGAAGGCATCCCTCCCATGTTCATTTTTCTTCAGCCAAGGAGGATGTATTCCGGCGCGATTTCACGGTCAACGGACTTTTAATGGATCCGGAAACGAATGAAATAGTCGATTATGTAGATGGCCGCGCTGATATTGAGAAAAAAATAATCCGCACTATCGGCGATCCCGAAAGTCGCTTTAATGAAGATTTCTTGCGCATGCTGAGGGCTGTTCGTTTTGCCGCTAATTTGGGTTTTAATGTAGATCCGGCCACGCAAAATGCGATAGAAAGAAACGCGGCGAAGATAAAGCAAATCAGCGCTGAACGCGTGCAGGAAGAACTGGGTAAAATTCTCACGCGCGGCGGTTCCCGTCGTGGCTTCGAATTAATGATCAACACGGGCATCTTGAGGGAAATTTTACCCGAGTTAGATAAATTGAAAGGGGTGGAACAACCGCCGCGTTTTCATCCTGAAGGTGATGTCTGGCAGCATACCTTGATGATGCTGGAGCTATTGCCTGAAGATGGAGAGACCAATGCAAATTTATGTCTAGCGTGGGGAACTCTTTTACATGATGTTGGCAAAGCTGTCACGCGCAACGAAGATGAAAACGGCGTGCATTTTTACGGGCATGTTCAACGGGGAGAAGAAATAGCCGATGATATAATGCAGCGTCTGAAATTTTCCCGCGCTCAGAGGGAAACGGTGCTTAGCCTTATCCATTATCACATGGTATTTATGAATGTCCAAAAAATGCGTCCGGGACGGCTCAAACGATTTTTGCGGATGCCGGATTTTAATTTGCACTTGGAGTTGCATCGCCTTGATTGTCTTGCCAGCCACGGCATGTTGGACAATTATGAATTTTGCCACGATCAGCTTCAGCATTTAGCGTTGGACGATTTGCATCCGCCCCGCTTACTCACCGGCGATGATTTGATTGCTCTTGGATTTACTCCGGGAAAAATTATCGGGGAAATCCTGCAATCTTTAGAAGATGAACAATTAGAAGGAAGAATTACAACACAGGAAGAAGCAAATAAATACGTCCAAGCGAACTGGAAGATGAAACAATGAAAAATTATAGGTTGAATATTATTTTGTTTTTTATTCCTCTGCTCATATTGTCATGCTCTCATTCTCACCGGACTTCGCGTTTGTCGGCGGTGCCGCCGCCTGCCCGGCAAAAGCCGGCACTAGAATCGGTATCTCCGTCAGTTGCGAAAAAACCGGCACTGGAGTTGATGGGATATACAATTCAAGCAGGAGCATTCAAAAAGGTGGAAAACGCGGTGCGTTTAACGGAAAGACTAAAAAATAATCATGGTCTGGACGCCACATATTTCCTGGCATCCGACAAACTATTTAAAGTTCGTTTCGGTAATTTCACAACAAAGGAAAAAGCCAGACAAAGAGCTCAAAGCTTGAAAGGGGCAAAGATCATCGAAGAATTCTACATTGTCCAACCGGAAGATTACTCAGTCGCCAAGCAAAAGAAATATGGTACAAATTACCTGCGGGAAGCTTTGGTTAAATCCGCTCAGGATTTTATCGGAGTCCCTTATCTATGGGGCGGTGCTTCTTCCGATAACGGATTTGATTGCAGCGGATTGACAATGACTGTGTATCAATTAAATGGTCTGAATTTACCTCGTAACTCAGCAAGGCAATTTGAAGTCGGCAGTTCGGTGGATAGCATCAGTGATTTACAGAGGGGTGATTTGGTATTTTTTTCGGTGAGATGGAAAAATGGTGTTTCGCATGTGGGAGTTTATATAGGGAATGGTCAATTCATCCATGCTTCATCACGGGGTAAAAAAATTCGCATCGATTCCCTGTCGACAGCGTACTTTGTTAAACACTATATTGGTGGAAAAACTTATCTCTAAATAAAAAAATCTAATTAATTTTTCGCCAAGTTCAAAAAAATCAGTTTGAAAAAATAATTTTAATTTTCCAATTTTCTATTTCCTTTATTTTATTCGTGAAATTCAAAATAAGTTTATCCGAATTATGCGTAGCATTAATTTTTATGATAGTCGGGAAACCCGCTACAGATCAGGATTTTATCATTTGTCTGGGAAATATAAAAAATGTCCGGCGTTTTATTTCCGGTCATCTGATTATTCTTTTTATAAAATGAAGAGCCGTATGCTGTGAAAAAATAAATTAAAAATATTTGATATTTTTTTATAGTTTTTGTTGACGTGGTGATAAAAATAAAGTAAAATTAAAACATAAGACGGTATTTGAAGTATTTTTAATCAAACAATTTTGACAAAGGAGGCTTCACCTAATGGCAACAGCAAAGAAAAAAGTTGTAAAGAAAGTTGTAAAGAAAAAAGCAGCTCCAAAGAAAAAAGTAGCAAAAAAAGTTGTAAAGAAAAAAGCAGCTCCAAAGAAAAAAGTAGCAAAAAAGAAATAAAAAAATTTTAGTTGTTTAAGTTTTAAAAGGTTAAGGTTAAAAGAGACGTAATTAATTATTTACGCTGCGTCTCAAAAATCATGGCGGTAACTGTTTTCTGACAGCTACCGCCATTATTTTATTTGTGAAACTCCAATTGCGAAAGCGAAGCGTATAACTTAATAACCTAAAGGTCACATGAGGTCACACGTCGGAATTGGTAAGTTGAACAATCCCGCGAAGCGGAGGGTAATGAGACTCAAACTTCAAGAGTGAAGTGAATAGAAGTTTGTTAGCCGAATTATCCCGTATAAGCAGGGATATAATACGCCGCAGTTTGCTGCGGAAACTTTTCCCAAAGCTTGCTTTGGGGTTCATACCCGTGATACTAATTCTAAATTAATGCGCTATCGTTGCTGGCAGCGAAGCCCGGAGCATAACCTGAAGGTAACACGTGCCGTGGTTGTCGGCTCGATATCATTTTTACCTTAGAAACGGTATTAGGTGTGCCTGCCATTTGTATAAATGCGCCATTCCATTCTCTTAGCGAACTGATTTCGCTGTCTTTCAATCCAGCGGTTTGGAATCACCCGGCTGAAGCCTGGGGAGGAATGCGGTTTAACCCGCGGGAGGTCGCGTTATCCTCTGCTTCGTGGGATAATTCGACAAACGCTTCAAACTTTACTTCGTTCGTTTTCAACTGGTCTCATTATTGTAGGGAGCCTCTGGCTCCACTTACTATTGTTTCCGCTGGACTTACATTTCTTTCACCGTTGCTTTTTGGACAAAATTATGTCAACGTGGCGCGCAGAGGTGTCCATTTTTTAGGGGCAGATCATTACCTAATATTTTTCTACATATTTTAAGATAAGGGCGGATTGAGCTCATGCTGGAATTAAAAAAGTTATATTTTACCATACAGGATGATGATGTCGACATTGGTGCCAAACGCAATATCATTGACGGCATAGATTTCACTTTCGAAAAAGGAAAATTTTACGTTATTACCGGTCCGAACGGCAGCGGAAAAACTACTCTGGCTAAACTGATTATGGGAATTAATCCGATATCCAGTGGTTCTATTATTTTCGAGGGCAAGGATATTTCCAGTCTTTCAATTACTGAACGTGCCAAATTAGGTATCGCCTATAGTTTTCAACAACCCGCGCGTTTCAAGGGAATTACTTTTCGTGATTTACTAGCTATTGCCACTGGAAATAATGATGAGAAAAAATTTTTGGAAATGGTAACCAGAGTGGGTATCTGTCCGCTATCTTTCCTTGATAAGGAAGTTGATGCAAGACTTTCCGGCGGAGAAATTAAAAAAATAGAACTGGCTACGACGATTGCCGCCAATCCGAAACTGGCCATTTACGATGAGCCGGACACGGGTATCGATTTATGGACAATAGGTCCGATGGTCAGCCTTTTGAAAAAAGAACTCACCCCGAAAACGACAACGATTGTTGTCAGCCATAACAGGGCTTTTTTGGATGTAGCGGATGTAATCATCATTATCGATAAGGGACGGATTGTTTATTCCGGAGATTTGAAAAGCGCATTGCCACTATTAACTGATTTGAGCATTTGCACTTATCATAATAACTGCGAGAGGGATAAAGATGTTGGATGCCTTAGATAAAAAATTATTGAAAACAGTTGCCGATTTGGAAGGTTTGCCCAAGGGAGCCTACAATATCAGAAAAAACGGGAAACTCCTTGACCGGCAAATATCGGCCAATATTGATATTGAAACCAATGCCGACGGAACTGGAATTATTGTGACCATTAAACCGGGCACGAAAAACGAATCTGTCCATATACCTGTTATTTTGAGTCAGGCTGGTCTTTTTGATGTCGTATACAACTCGTTTATTATCGGTGAAGGCGCAGAAGTGACGATAGTTGCCGGCTGTGGTATCCACTGCGGTACGTCTGAGTCCGAAGGCCATGCCGGCATCCATGATTTTCAAGTTGGAAAAAAAGCAAAGGTCAACTATGTGGAAAAGCATTTTGCCATGGGGGAAGGCAGCGGCCGCCGCACTCTTAATCCGACAACGAAAGTATTCCTGGATGAGGGGGCAACGGCGGAAATGGAATTGACCCAAATCAGCGGTGTTGATGAAGCCGACCGCTTAAACGAAGCGACTCTCGGTCCCGGCAGCCTTTTATTGATTACGGAAAGAGTTTTGACCGAAGGAGAGCAAAGAGCGGAATCTACCAACAACATAATCCTGCAAGGTTCCGGAAGCAGAGCTAATATGATTTCGCGTTCGGTAATGAAAGGCAATTCCAAACAAATCTTTCACGCCAACATGGAAGCGAGGGCCAAATGCTTCGGTCATATCGAATGCGATGCCATTATTATGGATAACGGCACAAATGAAACCATGCCCGCGCTCAAGGCTCTCCATCCCGATGCCGAACTCACGCATGAAGCCTCGATCGGTAAAATCGCCAACGATCAACTGACCAAACTTATGAGCCTCGGACTTACTTACGATCAAGCAGTCAACAGAATTATTCAAGGCTTCCTGAAATAGATTTTAAAAAAGGAGCGGTTAAAGATGACAACAAAAAATAGAAGCAGGGTTGAATTCAAGAATTTGCTGGTAACGGGCGGCTGCGGATTTATCGGCAGTAATTTTATCCGCTATTTAATGGAGAAAGGTGATTTCTCCGGCAGGATCATTAATGTGGATAAATTAACTTACGCGGGCAATCCGGAAAATCTAACTGACATTGCTTCTGATTTTGCGTCCAGATATATTTTTCAAAAGGTGGATATTTGTGATGCCGCAAAATTGGAAAAGGTGTTTTCGAAATATGATGTTGATGCCGTCTGCCACTTTGCTGCCGAATCGCATGTTGATCGTTCCATAAAAGATCCGGGGAGTTTTATCCAAACCAACATTGTCGGAACCTTTAATCTTCTGGAGGTAGCTAAAGCCCGCGGAGATAAATTCAAACTCTTTCATCATGTAAGCACCGACGAGGTTTACGGCAGTCTCGGAGCCGAAGGCCTTTTCCGCGAAGATACGCCCTATCGTCCCAATAGCCCTTACTCGGCATCAAAGGCGGCTTCCGATCATTTGGTGCGCGCTTATCATAAAACTTTCAGCCTGCCCGCCACAATCTCCAACTGTTCCAATAATTATGGTCCTTACCAGTTTCCGGAAAAACTCATTCCGTTGATTGTTCTTAACGCTCTTGAGGGAAAGCCGCTGCCGGTTTATGGAGACGGGAAAAATGTTCGCGATTGGCTTTATGTCGAAGATCATTGCGAAGCCATCTGGTCAATCATGAATTCCGGCAGAACCGGCGAAACATACAATGTTGGCGGCAACGCGGAAATAGAAAATATTTTAATCGTGCAAATGATTTGCGATATTCTCGATGAGATCAAGCCCGCGACGGATGGAAAACCGCGGCGCAAGTTGATTACCTTCGTTCAGGATCGTCCCGGCCATGACCGCCGTTACGCGATTGATTTTGCCAAACTAAATGCAGAGCTGGGTTGGTCTCCTCGGGAATCCTTTAAATCCGGTCTGAGCAAGACTGTTGAGTGGTATTTAAACCAGAAAAAATGGGTAGAAAATATCAAAACCGGCGCTTACCAGAGTTGGATTAAAGAACAATACGGTTCATAATATTGTTCAGGAGATTAATGAGACCCAAGCTTTAATGAGACTCAAATTTCAAAAGCGTAGCGTATAACCTAAAGGTCACACGTTGAAATTTGTAAGTCAAACTAATGACACTTGCTAAGAATGAGCGTAGCGAAATTCGAAGCGCAAGTGGAATTATCCCTTGTGCGAAGCAAATAGGGATATCCCACATGCGAAGCTAAGTAGAACCAGATTACTGGTCGAATTATTTAGCAAGCACTTCTTCCTGAGATGTTGTTTATTATTTTTCTAATTCATACAACATTTCAATCCCGCGACTTGGAATCTCCCGGTTCCAGCCAAGGGGGGAATGCGTCGTAACTCATTGGAGGTAGCATTATCCTCTGCTTCGCGGTATAATTCGTCCAGCAAATTTCAGTCGTAGATTACCTTCAGGTTATACGCTACACTTTTAAAATATGGATCTCATTATTATAGGGAGCCTCCGGTTCCTATCGGAGGGGGCACTCGGCAATGATCAAAAAATTACTAAACTCTAAC
>PLGI01000089.1 GCA_003139775.1 Syntrophaceae bacterium
ACAACTTTTGTTTATATCTCTCGTAATAATCAAAAAACTGCTGAACTCTAACTTAATATGTGGTATAATTATCAAAGATAGGTCAAAAAATTTAATGATAGGAGACTATGTGACGTAGAATTTAAAACTGCGTTGCCACTTGCAATTCAGAAGGCGATTCTTCATCAGCATTGCATTATTGTTGGTCTCCGTTAGGTAAATAATTAAATATACATTAATTAACATAGTCTGCCACACCTAATGTTATGAGGTAGCTAATGAAACTTTTAAAGATACTGAAAAGGTTATTTAGGAATCCTAGACTGCATCCCCGTTTTTCTGTTGATAATGGAGTATTGGTGCTAATAGAACCCCATGCTGCTGCACCTAGACAAGTGCAAATGGTGAATATTAGTGAGGGTGGTTGCGCTTTTATCTATAACGGTTCCAGGAAAGATTTGAAAGCATCAGGTTCTCTCAGCATTCAGTTCAAAGATATTCTCTGTCTTGAACGCGTAGGTTTCGTTACCAAATCGGACAGTCTTCTTTCCGATTCCAATGATAAAAAAGAACAGCTCCGGATAAGAAATGTTGAGTTTCAATGGATAGATATTTTAGACCAGAAAAAGCTCAAGGAATTTATCAAGCAAAATGCCATTGTCCGTGAATAATAATCTTTTCCAATTCTGACAACTGCCCTCCACTGAGCCTTCGTGAAACAAACAATTACTCTGTTTCGGGAATCGGAATTTTGTTTCTTTCTTCCTCTGAAAGAAACAAAACGCCAATCTCAATAAATATACTTTCTTTCAAATAGTAATCTTTAATCATCCCAATATTTTGTGGTCAAAATTTCCTTGACACACAAGGCCACGCCTTCTATACTTCACTTCGTAAAAAGGAAGTTCTTATCAATTATCAATGTTAATATGGTTCGGCCTCTCATACACTTGATTATGACGATACTTTGGTTTCCTTCTTTGGGCACTCTTCGGTGGCCATCTTCCCATCGCTGCTGGCACTTTCCGAGTGGGGGGGGGGCAAATCGGGAAAAGATTTTCTTACCGCGTATATTATCGGTCTGCAGGTCGGAGGGACCATTGGCTCTTGTGCAAGTCTTGACCATTACATGGCAGGCTGGCACGCTACTTCAACTTTAGGGCATATTGCTTCTGCAGCAGCATGCTCGCGCTTGCTGGGTCTGTCCGAGAAACAAACTACATATGCTCTGGGCATCGGTGCGACACAGTCATCAGGCTTAAAACGTGTTTCCGGAACCATGTGTAAACCATTCCATGCAGCCGTTCCTCCCAGGCCGGTCACTTAGCACCGCTTCTCGCAGAGAAGGATTTTTACGAGCGCTGAAGACATTTTTGAAGGCCCCCAGGGATTCTCCGAGGCCTTAAACGGCACGGAAGATGAATAGACTTGGTATGCAACAGGGGCAGGCTATATTTCAAATAAGAAATCACCAAAGAGAAACAAAGAAAGAAGCGGAAATATTAATGTGAAAAAACCTACATTTTACATCGTCGATGTTTTTGCGGAAGAAAAATTTGCGGGAAATCAGCTAGCCGTATTCCGTAGTGGCGCAAAGCTGACTTCAGAGCAAATGCAGTCAATCGCTCGCGAGATGCACTTTTCCGAAACTACTTTCATCATGTCTGAAGAAAAGTATAATGGCGGTTATGAAGTGCGTATTTTTACGCCCGTAGCAGAAGTGCCGTTTGCGGGACATCCGACTCTGGGAACGGCGCATATCATTCGCACCGAAATAGCAACAGATGCACCGGGAGAAGTGCTAATAAATCTAAAAGTCGGGCAAATTCCGGTTATCTTTGAGGAAGAAATCAGTTGGATGAAGCAGGTGCCACCCGAATTCGGCAAAAAAATTGATGCGGCGTCCGTCGCCGAAGTATTGGGACTTCGGCGATCAGAAATAGATGAACGTTTTCCGGTTGAGGAAGTGTCTACGGGATTGCCGCATATTATTGTTCCTCTCAAAAAAATTGATTCATTAAAACGGGTACGAGTGTCGCTGGATAAATATTATGGTCTCATTAAAAATACCTGGGCAAAACCGATTTTAATCTTTTGTCCGGAGTCTCATGAGGGACTCAACAATATCAGTGTTCGTATGTTTGCGGATTGTTATGGCGTGCCGGAAGATCCGGCAACCGGCAGCGGCAACGGTTGTCTAGCGGCTTACCTGGTGAAGAATCGTTACTGGGGTAAAAACAAAATTAATGTCCGCTCGGAACAGGGCTATGAAATTAACCGTCCCTCGCTACTTTATTTAAAAGCTGAGGAAATGGGTGGTCAAATCAATGTCTTTGTCGGTGGAAAATCCATTACCATTGCCAGAGGCGAAATGTTTATTTAACATTAATAAATAAACTACCTGGATGATTTCTCTTTTAATGTGGTGACAATGACACAATTAGTGCCATGTTAAAGCAAAAAGCCGGTTCTTTCGGGCATGATCGATCAGTGCCTTGTCACTTAGGATACCCCGTGATATCGCGAATACTTTCAAAGAGGGGCCTCAGCCGCCGGTATATGTGCAGATACACTTCCCGGTAGAGCCGGTCATAGAGCCGGTGGTTTTCTGGAATAGGTTCGAACACCTCCTTAACTCTGGTCATGGCTTTCACCGCAGACGGGAAATCCGGATACAGTCCGAGTCCAACGGCCGCGTCGATCGCCGCTCCCAGTGCGGATGTTTCATAGGTGTGGGGGCGTTCCGCGGGAAGACCGAACACATCTGCCGTTATCCTCATCGCCATATCGCTCTGCGATCCCCCGCCCGACACTCGAAGCTTGGTGATGGGCGTTTTCGTCCTACGTTGGGTATACTCTGCACCCTCCCTCAAAGCGTAGACCAGACCCTCAAGAATAGCGCGGTATAAATATGCCCTGTTGTGTACGTCGCCGAAGCCGATTATCGATCCCTTCGCGTAAGGATCCGTATTAGTTCCCGGCGACCAGTAAGGTTGGAGCACGAGCCCCATTGATCCTGGAGGTATCTTTTCTATGAGCGCGTCAAAGAGTTTTTCGGGAGCAATATTTTCCTTTTCGGCAATCTGCTTTTCCAGTACCCCGAATTCCTCTCTGAACCAGCTTACCATCCAGAAGCCTCGATAGACCATTACTTCGGTGTAATAGTTGTCGGGCACTGCGGCCGGATATGGCGGGATCATGGACAAGAGTTCTATGTATTTTTTTGTAGTTGTATTAAAAGTGGCCGTCGTCCCGAAGCTCAGACAGCCGGTCTCGGGCGTGAGACAACCTGCGCCGAGCATCTCGCATCCCTTATCGGTTCCTGCGGCGAACAGGGGGAGTCCCTCGGGTATTCCGGTCTCTTCTGCAGCGCGACCGGTTATTTTTCCCAGCACTTCGGATGGCTTGACGAGCCGCGGGAGCTTTTCTTTCTCTATCGGGAAGAGCCGCCATTTAATGTCGAATTTCCCTGCCCATTGATATGTCTTATTGTCTATGGGCAGATAGCCGACGTTGTTGGCGACCGAGTCCGCGAACTCACCCGTGAGCATGTATGTGAAGAATCCCGATAGGAGAAGGTACTTGTGGGTCTTGCTCCAAATATCTGGCTGGTTCTGGCGTATCCAGTTTGCTTCGCAGTTTTGCACCGCGCCTTCGATCCGGTCCAACAATTTGATCGCCTTCAGCACAGGCCTGGTTATGGAGGGGATGATCCCGGCTGAATCCGCCTTTCTCTGATCAAGCCAGAGACAAGCTGGGCGAAGAGGTCTGCCGTCAGCCCCGATATTGATCATGGTGGCGCGCTGTGTGGTCAGCGTGACGCCGACTATCGACTCTTTCGCCGCCGTGTCAACTCCACCGAGAAGTTCTTTACATGCGCCGCAGAGAGTCTTCCAGTAGTAATCGGGGTCCTGCTCCGCCCACCCCGGATGTGCAGAAAAATAAGGTTCTATCTGACGTTTCACGATGTGCACGATATTTCCCGCGGTGTCGATCAGGGTCGCCCGTATTGACTGTGTTCCCGCGTCAATCGACAAAATCATTTCTCCCTCGTTTTTTTTTCGGTTTTCCATTATGTCTACCTTTCTCAATCCAACCTGAGCACTTCGCCCGGGTTCATTATATTATTTGGATCAAAATGTTTTTTCAGCGCGCGGAGGACGGTCATCTGCTCCTTGCTCATATAATTTTCCTCTGGCATTAAATCAATGGTACGATATTGGCCTGTGAACCCTTGAGTTTGGCCATGATAAAAGGTGCCGCGGTTTGAATTAAACTCAATCCCGATAAACTGACCTGGTTGACTCGCATGTGTTTGCACAGGCCATAGACGGTCAATGCCAGATCGTTGCATCCCGGGCTCATGGTAACATTTTTCCTGCCCAGGCGCGCCTGGAGTGCTACACCATAATCCTGAATGGCGCAGCTGCCGGCGATATGCGCCCGGTACTTGATATGGTCAACTGCCTGCTTGTCGATTCCCTTGCCCATGAGGATCGTGAAGCCGCCTTTGCCGCCATGGTCGCGGTAAAGCATTTCGACCATGCTCTCGGTATTGCGGCGGCAGCCCTCCTTGCAGCAGCGTTCTTTACCCCAGAGAAAGGTGATGTCAGGCGGATAGTCGTCGAGCAGCTCACAGGTAAAGCTCTGTTTGCGCTCTTCGAACAGCGGTCGGTTGATGATATTGATCTGGTCTATGTCACTCTGGCCGATACCGGTGGCACGGCAGAGATCTAGGTGCTTGACGTCGGTAAGGTTAAATCCTATCAGGGCGGCCCCCACCACGTCTGTGGCCAGCGGATCGGAACCGCCGATGAGGATATCCATAGGCACCACGCACTTGTCGGCATTATACTCAGTTGGATAGTGGCCATGATTGGTGGCGATCAGGCCGTCTATCAGAACAAAGTCTGGCCTTAATACGCGGTAGATGTCCGCGAACTTTTGATGGATGCGATAGTTATGGTCCGCAATGCGGCTCCGCTGGTGCACGAGACCAAATTGATTCTTTATGGACAAAGTCACCTGGGACATGGAATGGGTCTTGAGTTTTGGCAGAGAGAGATAGAGGTTTTTAGTGCCATTTTCGATGAGCCTTTCGAACACGAAGCGCGAAATATCGATGAACTCCTCGATACCCTCAAGAAAGATGGGAACAGAGGGTGTTTCATCCAGGAAGACAGGAATGGCGCCTGTTTCCCTGCATATCTTAAGATACCCGATGGCCTTAAATACCAGGCGCGTAAAGTTGGCCTGGGTGCAGTTCTCAATAACATAGATTCCGCGCGCCCCGCATTTCTGAAAGTAGAGAATAGTCTGGCGCAGTACCTCCGGGTCAGTATAAACGTTGGGTTCAAGACCTACGGCGTTTACTTTGATGTAGACATCCTTACTGGAGCGAAGGAGAGTTCCGCCTCCGCCGAAATGCTCGAAGATTGCGTTCACTGCCTGTGCAATACCAGAGCGTGTATCCGCCAGCATAACTTCAGTAGAATTTTTTTTCACCATTAAAATCCTCCTTGAATATTTTTAGTTCTCTATTCATCTCCGTGCGGGAATCTCAATCCAGCCCTAGCTGGCCGCCCGGGTTCATGATGTTATTCGGATCAAAATGTTTTTTTAGCGTGCGCAGGAGAGCCATTTGTTCCTTGCCCAGGTGATTTTCCATCCAGGGCCCGATCATGCGGCCTACGCCGTGGTGGTGGCTTAACGAACCTCCGAATTTCTGTATCTGGTCGAAGATGCCGCTCTGGAAGGCGCGATACTCGTCCGCGTCACGCATATACGCAATGAATATGAAGTAGAGGTTAGTCCCCTGCGGATAGAAGTGCGAGGCGTGCGTCATACACATGGTGTCCGGCCGGCTCTTGATGTAAGCGCGGACACCCTCGTGTAGGCGGTGCAGGTTATCCCACGTGACGCCGGCCTCGAGAGTATCTATCAGGATGCCGTAATCGCCAAGATCCTCGCGCATGTAAGGCTCGGTGTAGCGGGTCTTTTCCCACTTTTTTGGGGCATACCAGCCCAGTGAGATGGCACCGTACTTTTTGGCAATTCTGGTGAGTTTGCGCTTGACGAGTTTCGCATAGTCCTTATCGCCCTCCACGTTGCCCAGGCACAGGCAGCGTTGCATTGGCAGGAACCCGCGTAGTGCAAGGAACGTTCCCACGAAGCCCGGCATGCCATAGAGCTTGAGGCCCCGATCTGTTTCCTCCTGATCGGATATCCGAAAAATTGCCGGCTTGCCAAATTCGGACTGCATGATCTCGCGGCTGGCGTTCACCGCGGCCTCCCAGGTGGGGTACATGAAGCTGAAACGCGCGCGGTTTTCCGGCATGTAGCGAAAGATCTTCATGGTGACCTCGACCAGAATGCCGAAGGTGCCTTCCGATCCCTTCATAATGTCATTAACTTTCGGACCGGTGGCCGTAGCTGGGAAATCCAAGGTTTTGAAGGTCCCGACCGGGGTGACGTATTCCTGGCTAAAGACGATATCGTAGGCGTCGCCATAATAAGTGGAGGCCTGGCCGGAGCCCAAAGTTACGACCCAGCCACCCACCGTGGAATATTCAAAGGACTGCGGAAAGTGGCCGCAGGTATAGCTATGCCTGGTGTTAAAGAGCTCCGGGGAGCGGTTCAGGGCTTCCTCGTAGGCCGGTCCAAACATGCCCGGCTGAACGCGTGCCGTCTGGTTGAGCTCGCTTACCTCCAGCAACTTATTCATGTGGGTACTCACCACCAGGGAGACGCCGCCCTTGGCCGGGCGGCACCCGAAGTTTACGGACGACCCGGCGCTGAAGACTGTTACCGGTATTCGCTCGGCATTGCAGTATTCCACGATCTTACGAACATCGTGTTTATCGCGTGGATGCACTACCACGTCAGCCACCTCGCGGACGATACCTTGCCGCAGTTCCAGCATTTCCTCGGTGGTCTTGCCGTAGGCGAATTTGACGCGGCTGTAATCGTCGAGGGCTACATTCTGCGGTCCCACGAAGGCCTTGAGCTGTTCGATCTGCCCGGCGCTCAAAGCTGTCGGGCGGTTCATGACCACCGGCGCGTGCCCCTCTTCCTGTTTTTTGAAAAAGTCGGCATCGATCAGATGAAATTCTCTTTTCATCATTTCGTACCAGGCGTTACTCGGGTGTTTGAACCCGTTGGGTGCGCCCCATTTGAATATGGATCGATATGACCCCGCAGGCGGCGCTTCCTCCGTCCAGTCGGGAATAAAGCCTTTGCTTTTTGCCATATCGTTATCCTCTGTTAGCTGTGTTTAATTATTTAATAATGATTTGATAAGAATTCACTTTTTTATAAGAGAGTATAAGAAAATTTGGTTTTGTATGTCAAGGGAATATAAAAAATAATATTATGTTATTGACTATATCTCTGAATTTGGCATACCCAAGATACTTTTAGAATTCGAAATAGAAATTTACCTGCGGTTCAACGGTTTTGCCAATTGTTTCCAATGATTTAATTTTCGAATCACCGTAAATCAAAGATCTCATGGCATTAATAATTATTGATACTTGCTCATCATTGCTGTTAGTATACGTTTGATCTCTGGTCATCATAAACGTACTCGCCTGGGAAAGAGTAATTTTAATGTTGCCCAGTGCGGACTTTTTTTCTACCTTCGGTGTTGAATCATTATTTTGATCAGGAGTTAAGGAAAATATATCTTTGGAATCATCACGGGTAGGCATGTTTATATCAGCTGCAGATAAATCTTTATTTAAAATTTTCTTGCTGGGACTGCCTAAGAACAAATCAGCATTTACGACGAAGGGTTCCCAATTAAAAATAAATCCAGTGGCGTTGGCGGGGGCAACTATTGTTAAACAAAAAATAATAATGATAATTTTTAATCCAATTATTTTTATTATATATTTCATCAAATAATCCTGACTTTTTAAGGCAGCTTTATCTTTTGTCCATATAATAATGGATCAGTGATCTTAATATTATTGAGCTTGAGCAACTCTTGTATTGTTGTCGAATTATTTTTCGCCAAAAGGAAGAGAGTATCTCCTTTTTTAACCGTATAAAATCTTGTCGACTTTTTTCGGCCATCAGACTTTTCCTTTGGGTCTAATGCGGCAACACTCGTATTCTCTTCATTTCCGGTTTTATTTACCGGCAGCATGATTTTCCGGCCGGCAAAAAGCGGATCTTCCAATTTCAAGTTATTAAGCTTTAAAAGCACAGCGACTTTTGTATTAAAACGCCCCGCAACTAAAAAAAGCGTGTCACCGCGTTTTATTTTATAGGTTGTAGTTATCTCATCATCATTTTGTTTTTTGTTTGCCTTGCCGGTTTCATCATCTTTTTTAAAGGCGTCCTCACTTTGAGGAATGGCGGCAGTGTCTGATAAATACTCTCCTACTGAGGATGCTATAGATGTCGCCAGCTTCTTTTGAAAACTACTTTGTTTTAACAAACTTTCCTCTTGGAGATTGGATATGTATGCTGTTTCGATTAATACCGCCGGAATATCCGGCAATTTCAACACGCGGAAAGGCGCTTCCTGAACGCTTTTATGTTTTAAACGACTAACCAGATCAAGGTGCTTCATTAAAATGCCGGCATAAATTTTCGACAAATTAATTGTATTGGTTTGAAACATGTTCATTATAATCTGAGAGGATTCATTGTTGCCTTCGCTTTCGGGTACGCCGCCTAAAATGTCGGATAAGTTTTCATTTTTGGCCAGCAGTTTTGCGGCTTCATTGCTGGCGGCGCCGGTGGAGAGGCAATATACTGAACTGCCTTTGGCGCTGCGGTTTCTGGCAGCGTCCGCATGAACGCTGATAAACAGGCTGGCGCCCAAATCCTTGGCTTTTTGCAGCCGCTTGCTGAAAGAAACATAATAGTCTCCATCACGCGTCAAGACTGCGCGGTAGCCGGGCATTTTATTAATTGTTTTTTTGAGTTCACGGCCAATGGAGAGCACAACATTTTTTTCATAAGTTCTCCTTTTTCCTACCGCTCCCGGATCTTCACCGCCATGTCCGGGATCAATAACAATTATTTTTTTCTGTTTGGGTTCGGAAATAAGGGCTGTTGTTTTTTCTTCTTCTTTAGAGACTTGTTCCAGAGAAATATCCACAACAACCCGGTTGGGCTTATCCTGAAACTTCTTTAATTTAAAAACTTCAATTTTTTGGTATTTATCAAGAAAAAATTCGATTTTAACAATATCTTCATCAATGTTATGAAAAACCATCTTTTTAATTCCGGGTTTATTAATGATGATTTTGGCCGGTATTGATTTAGAGAAGGAGGCTTCCTTAAAATTCAAAATGAGAAGATTTTCACTTTCCTTAACTTCATAATCCGGCTCGTCATCCACATCCAGAACAATTCGTGTATGATCCGGCGCCGTCCAATGGCGAACATTCAATATTTCTACCCCGCCATAACAATTGGTGGAAAGCAGGACTATAATAAAAATTGTCAGGAAATAAGTAAATTCCTTTAAAATATTTTTTCCTTTACATGTCATGAATGAAAAATAGCAAATTTGTTCAGGAACTGCAACTGTTAGATAGAAAAGATATTGACAAGCTCTTTTGATAATGTCATTTTCTCTTTACAAAAGTTAAAGGTGGATAGCTGAGGATATCTATGCAGGCAAATCGGTTTAAAGAGGCTTTACTAAATCCCTCCGTGTTCCCGGTCACATGGGAGCTGGTGCCGGGAAGGGGCGCAAGAGAAGTGGCTCAGGAAAAGGCAATTGCTCTGGCCGGACAGGCCGCTCGCGGAGAAAAGATCCAAGCCCTGACCGTTACAGACAATCCGGGAGGAACCCCGGCCATGTCCGCCGATTTCATGGGCTGCGAAATTCTGAAACTGGGCATCGAGCCCCTCGTTCATTTTACCTGTAAAGACAAAAACCGCAATCAAATTGAAAGCCAGCTTTATGCTCTGGATAGGGCAGGGGGCAGAAACCTTCTGGTTATGAGCGGCGATTATCCTGTATCCGGTTATCAGGGGAGACCTGCCCCGGTCTTTGATCTGGATCCGATCCATACACTGCAATTGATATCGGACATGAACCGGGGCTTGGAGTATCCGGGCGTCAAAGGTAAAGTCCGTCACCAGCCCAGCGATTTTTTTACCGGTGCTGTCGTTTCTCCCTTCAAGGCGACCGAAGCGGAGCAGATGCTCCAGTATTATAAACTGAAAAAGAAGATTGATGCCGGCGCCCAATTCATCGTTACGCAACTGGGATACGATGTCCGAAAATTTCATGAAATATTGCTCTTTATGAAACAAAGCGGTTTCAATCTACCGCTTATGGGAAACATTTATATCCTTCCGTACGGCGCGGCCAAAATGATGAACCGCAACGAACTGCCCGGCTCCGTCGTCACGGATAAACTTCTGGCAGAAATTGATCGGGAACGAAACGATCCCGATAAGGGAGAAGGAGCCAGAATACTGCGCGCAGCGCGGATGTATGCAATCATGAAAGGGATGGGCTTCAGCGGCGTTCATATCGGCGGGCACAATATCAAATATGAACAAGTGGAAGAAATTATCCGGCAGGGGGAGGGGCTCACCTCCCAATGGACTGACTTGATCAGACATTTCGATTATCCCATTACAGACGGCTTTTATTACTTTGAGTATGACCCGAACACCGGCCTCAACCGGGAGAAACCTACTCAACGCAAGTCTCGGCCGCTCGATGCTAAAGGCGAATGTTGCTATGGGTTCTCTAGGCTCTTCCATAAACTCATGTTTGAGCCGGGAAAGAAACTTTACGGCGTTATGAAGGGACTTAGCGGCAAAGTGGCAGGGACAAAGATGGAAGGCATTTTTCACAAGCTCGAACACTTAACCAAGGTCATGCTCTTTGACTGCAAGGACTGCGGTGACTGCGCCCTCATCGATGTGGCCTACCTCTGCCCGATGTCGCAATGTCCGAAAAATCAGCGCAACGGGGCCTGCGGCGGAAGCTTTGAGGGGTGGTGCGAAGTCTATCCCGGAAAGAAGCAGTGCGTCTATGTCCGGGCTTATGCCCGGTTGAAAAAACATGGCGAGGAGGCGCGACTGGAGAAAGGTATTGTCCCGCCCTGCAACTGGGATCTTTATCAAACCTCATCCTGGATAAATTTCTATCTGGGGAAAGACCATACCTCAAAAAGACAGGACAATAGTTCGTCCGGAAATTAACAGGGCGTTCATAATTCAAGAGACATTATTTTAAAAATCTTCCCTAACCCCTCTTTTTACCCTAAAGGGCACGCAGCAAAAGAGGGGAATTCCTCCCTTTTCTAAAGGGAGGCAGGAGGGATTTAAGTCTTCAGTTTCCAAACAATCATAGGCTGATTAATAATTTTATTCATTGAAGATTATGACGGGATATAGTAGAACCTCGCAGTGTGGGCGATTAGCTCAGTTGGATAGAGTGCTGGCCTCCGAAGCCAGATGCCGCGAGTTCGAATCTCGCATCGCCCACCATGAAATTCCCTCTCTGGGATATTCTTCTGCGAACTGCGCTCAGAAGGGCGCAGTTGGCGCACTTCCTGCCGATTATGTTGACTGGAGAAACCCTTCTCAAGCACGTCAATGCCATTATATCCCCTATTTTCTCTGTTCGGCATTTTCGTCGGTCAACATGTCTGATTAGAAATGGAGGATACTTTGTTCAATCGAGTGGAGAGTCTTATATTGATAACTTCCTGTTATCCTCAAATTGCTATCTTCGAAATATATTCAACATTACAAATGGTAAATCAATATTTAATTGACATACAGTATTGATGGTTTTATATATTATATAATCAATAAAAAGAAGAAAATTAAAGGAGGATTTGATGCAAAACATTAAGACAATTTTCCTTGGAATAATCTGCAATCTAATAACTCCTCTATTAGTCTCTATTGGTGGTATTGCTGTAGTTATGTTTTATTCATTTTCGTATGAATTAAATTTTATTATCATTAATATTGCACTCAGTCTGTCAATAATCATTTTAATATTAAACCATCACTTTTCTAATAAAAGAATCAGAGTTCTCAGAACTCTTGACAATCATCCTGTATATCTAATAGAAAAAAATGTTGCCAGACACATTCCTGACCCAGAAACATTTAATTATTTAGGTCAAATATATGGGTTTGATTGGAAAGATATTGAGAGTATTACAAATAATGAATTCAGTAAACAGTTCTCAACCTCAAGTATTTTACCAAGTATTAAACCTCATTGTGAAGCATTTCATAAGCAAATCATGGAGCAGAACGTAAATAATGAATAGTGCTATTATGATTTTCGAATTATCTGAAAAAGCTAACTAATGATGATTTTGTTTTTCAAAATCGATCATTAATTTTTTATTGATAACTTCCTGAAGTCCGCAGGCAGCATAAGTCAGAAAAAGTTGATGATAAAAAACCTGCAATCATCAATATCAATATTACAAAAATGATTCTTTTCAATTTTCCTATGCAGCCTAACCCATCATCACAAGTTCTAGAAGAAATCTACACTGTCGTTTGTTCTATGTCAAATGTGAATTTCAGGAATCAAGTGCTTCCTGCAAACACATTCAAATACTCACTTTAAATATAATTATAAACGATCAAATAACCAAATTAGCTATTTGGTGGAACGTATCGGAAGTGCACAAAAGTCGCTATATGAGTTCTGCTTAATCCAGAGCCGCTTGCCGCTGAAGAAACTGAAGCTGGCAGACCTGTCGAAGCTCGTTTCGGATGCCCAAACGACCCAATTCGTAAGATGAATCAATTTCGTTAAATGAATGGTCGTTCCACGTTTAGATTTGTAAGTTTTAGTCTCATCATAAAGTCCCGCCAGCTCATCCTGCGTCGGCATCCGCCAGTCCTCGAACCCGCCTCCACGATATTTTTCACAATAGGACTTGGCATCCGCCCAGTTTATATAGTCACCATTGTCCTTCGCTGCCCACATCAGGTGCGTCTTCGTGTCCAGTACAGTCCCGTTGTCATAGGCGATAAAACGACCATCTCTGGCTGTCTCTCCTGCTGTGGCATAATTCACCGTAATAATAGTTCCTATTAAAAATGTAACCACCATTATCGCCAACATCGTTCCTAATAACTTTTTCATTAGCTGTTACCTCCATCTCTATTTTTTTGAGTCGAGTAAACTGGTTTCTCCCGATATTTCGGTTGATATTTGTGGCTCTTTCGGTTTGCCGTCTGGTTTCCCGACGGTGCCACATTATTTCAATCATACATACGTTGTGGCCCCAACGCCTCACAAAAACATAATACACATATCATACTTATCGGGAAATAATATTATTGATAACTGGTTGAAATCCAGTGTATTATTCGAGGGCGGTGTTTTACTGATTACAGGAAGATATACTTACAATTAATTCATCCTTGTGTTTCATGATCGATGTCGGAACGTCCTTCATTTCTTCGTTCTACCAGTCTTGTCAATGACTATTGAATCGATCTATCAACTTGTGAGTTCCTACAAAGTACAGGCTATAGATATTCCCGGTCTGTTTGAACACGCACCTATAAAATTCATCGACGTAGAATTCCCAAAACTCAGTGCCTTTAATTCGATTCCCGCTCTCTCCGCCAGAAAAATTCGTAAATTTCTATTTTTATCGAATAAAATTCTTTAACCTGTCTTTAACCTTCCGGCCTTAGAACCCCACACCGGATTTGAATTAAAGTTATTTCTTGCTTCCTG
>PLGI01000047.1 GCA_003139775.1 Syntrophaceae bacterium
TTTTACACGGCATACCCTACTAATCCTCAGTATTGGTTATTAATAATAACTTATTATTACTGGTTGAAAGAGAGTGACTAGGTATCAAGACAAAACAAATATCTCATCAACATAAACTTTATCGAACAGAAGCCCTGATTTTTCGATGGACTCTAATTTGTTAGCTATTATTTTGTTTTTTTGATATAAGTTCTATATTCTGAATGTCTATAAAAACAAGTGAGTTGAAAGAAGGTAAAAAATGAAAAAAGAAGATTGTATACTCTTTAGTGGCGGAGCTCAGGGGGCGGAAGCGGAATTTGGCGCGAATGCGGAGAGCTTTGGAATTGAAGAAGTAAATTTTACATTTAACGGACATACCATCATCCGCAAACGGGGATTGCGTGTCCTCAATCACGAAGAATTGAAAAATGGCGATGTGAGTCTGGAATATGTATCCCGATTAATGAATCGCCGTTACACTGATAATGAGACTTTTCGCAAGATCCTCCAAAGCATCTGGTACCAGATTAACAACGGTCAGGAAATTTTTGTAATCGGCGCAATACTCGACGATAAGACCGTCAATGGTGGCACCGGTTGGGGCGCCGAATTCAGCAAAATTTGCAACAAACCATTGCATGTTTTTGATCAAAAGAAAAATAATTGGTTCACCTGGAATAAATTGGAATGGGTCAAACGCAAAAAGGCAGATGAGCCTGTTATAAGCCATAACCATTTCACCGGAACAGGAACTCGTTTTCTTGAAGAAAACGGCAAGAAAGCGATCAAGGAATTATTCGTGAGATCTTTTTCGCAATGAATTGCTGATCAACCCTGAAATAGGAGGTTTCGATATGAACGTAAAAGGCACTTTTTATGTAATAACAAAGGCTGCTATGAGCGCAGCTTTCGGCGAGGAACGCTGGAATTCATTTATGGCCAGGCTGGCCGAAAAGGACAAATATTTCAAGAATGTAATCATGTCCATTACCCTCATTCCGGTGGAAAAATTAATCATTCTTTTTGACGAGATGTGTAAAGAATTCTTCAACAACGACAGAATGCAGTACTCGATGTTTGGAAAGGTAGGCGCTCAATA
Organism: Syntrophaceae bacterium; assembly: GCA_003139775.1. Classification (GTDB taxonomy): domain Bacteria; phylum Desulfobacterota; class Syntrophia; order Syntrophales; family Smithellaceae; genus Smithella. Next base: position 1,082 of record PLGI01000047.1, read on the forward strand.
TGCTCTATCGCCGGAAGGCCCGTACAAATCTTACATGCTCACAAAGGATATAAAGCAGTTCATCGAGTCTGTCTTGCCTAAGCTCTGGTCAACCTATTTTGATGAAGGTATACCTACCACACTGTTCGAGAACAACGTTGCTCATCTCAAAATCACCGGGCTTCAAATCAAAAATTTGTACTTCGAGTACCTTATTATGGGTTACTTTCAGAAGGCCCTCAAAATGTTTGGGAAGAAAACTGTTGCGAAGCGGGTCAGGAGTCTTTCATCGGGCGATGATGATATTTATTTCCAGTTTGAACTAAAAGACTCTTGATCACGAAATATGATGTGCGGTGTCGATGTTTGCTGAGTTTTCCTGCGAGTCAAAACGAATTAATTTTACAACTTGTTATTTTTTAGATAATCCTGCAGAGCCAATTGCCACGGTTGCATCGTTTTTCCCGTCGTTTGAATAAATTTTTGCATACTCAAAACGCTGTAGGCGGGACGCTTAGCCGGTCTTTGAAGTTTATCGGATCTGATGGGTGTAACGTCAATGTCGTGAATTCCCGCTTCCTGCAATATTTTTACGGCAAACTGATACCAACTGCAGTTGCCTCTATTAGTTATGTGAAAAATTCCTTTAGCGTTTTGAGTAATCAACAAATCAACTGCCGTCGCCAAATCTTTCGTGTATGTAGGCGAACCTGTTTGATCATCGACAACTGTTAGTTTTTTAGTCGTTTTAACTTTTTCCAAAATCGTCTGCACAAAGTTTTTCCCGTTTACCCCATATAACCAGGCTGTGCGGATCAAAATATAGTTCTCAGATAGGGATCGGAGGTAACGCTCTCCTGCCATTTTGGAAGCTCCGTAAGTATTGATCGGATTGCATTGATGATCTTCTTTGTAAGGCTGTTTGGCGGTTCCGTCAAAAACATAATCCGTGCTGAAATGAACAATGCGGATATTTTTATCCCGGCAAGCCCCGGCAATATTTTTTATCGCCTCAGCATTGACGGCAAAGCACTCGTCTTTTGCCGTTTCACACCCATCAACATTGGTATAAGCGGCGGCATTGATAACGATGTCCGGTTTTATCTCTTTGATCGCCTCTTCACATTCGCTCGCGGAAACAATATCAATTTCTTCTTTATCCAGACCGACAACTTCATACCCCATATTAAGTTTTAAAAAAAGGTCGCTCCCCAGCATTCCTTTATGACCTAATAGCAATATTTTCACTTTTAGTATTTAACCTCCTTTAAAAACAGGCCGCAGGCCGGCGCTGTTACTCCTGCGATAGTTCTGTCTCTTGATTCAATAATTTGCTTCATTTCTTCCGGCTTTCGTTTACCGCGGCCAACTTCAACAAGCGTGCCGATAATATTGCGCACCATATATTTTAAAAAGCCTTGAGCTTCCACTTTTATTTCGATTAGCCCATCATCGCGGGTTTTTATTTCAATATCCGTAATTGTCCGCACACGATCTTTAACATGAGTTCCGGTTGCGCAAAAGCAGGAAAAATCATGTGTTCCGATTAAAAATTGAGCCGCTTTTTTCATCCGTTCCAAATCGAGAGGGAAACTAATATGCCAGAAATAATTGCGTCCCAACACCGGTCTTAAACGCTGATTACATATTTTATATACATAAACTTTACTTTTAACATCATGTTGGGCGTGAAACTCTCCGGCAACTTCTTCCATTTCCTTGACCACAATATCCGGCGGCAATACGCTGTTCATGCCCCGATATATACTATTGATGGGCAAGAGACTGTTGCTCTTAAAGTGAGCCACTTGATTTAATGCATGCACTCCGGCATCCGTTCTGCCGGAACCGATAACGGCAACTTTTTCGCCGGTAATAAGTTGAATTGCTTCCTCCAGTACCTGTTGGATAGTGATACCGTTTTCCTGTCTTTGCCAGCCGCAATAAGCTGTGCCGTCATATTCCACAATCATTTTAAAGTTGCGCATATTATTCCCTGATACTTTTTTCGCTTACTAATTTATTCGGTTTATTAAAAAAAATAAAGAAGAAGTTTTATTCTTCTCTTTTTCCTCAAGTAATTTTCTCGATAATTTTCATCATTTTTTCTTGCCAGTTTTTCTCAAACACGCTAGTATTATACGGAATCCAGTATTTTTAATATATTATGGAGAGAATTTATGAGTGACGATTTACAAAAAGCGACAACGCAAGGCAAAATAAACGACTTTGAAAAAGAAAGCCAGACCTTAAAGTTAATGGGCGGCGAAAAACAGATTAAAAAGCAGCATGACTCCAATAAATTGACCGCTCGCGAACGTTTGGATTTATTTTTTGATGAAGGCACTTTTCAGGAAGTTCAGCTTTTTGTTCAGCATCGCTCCACCCTCTTCGGTCTGGATAAAAAAGAAATCCCTTCGGATGGTGTTATTACGGGCTTTGGTAAAGTAAATGGACGGACCGTTTTTGCGGCGGCTCAGGATTTCACCAGTTCCGGCGGAAGCCTTGGAGAAATGCACGCCAAGAAAATATGGAAAGTGATGGATATGGCCATCACCGCGCAAAAACCTTTTGTGGCGCTGAATGATTCCGGCGGTGCACGCATTCAGGAAGGCGTTCCTTCGCTTGAAGGCTACGGCGGAATTTTCTACCGCAACACTATTGCTTCCGGTTATATTCCTCAGATAACGGCCATAATGGGACCAACAGCCGGAGGCGCCGTTTATTCCCCTGCCCTTGCCGATTGGGTTTTCATGGTTAAAGGCAGCAGCTATATGTATATAACCGGCCCGGATGTAATCAAGGCAGTAATCGGTGAAGAAGTAACTCATGATGAATTAGGCGGAGCTATTGCTCACGCTACTAAAAGCGGCGTCTGCCACTTTGTTATGGAAAACGATTCCGACTGCATCGAAAAAATAAAAACTCTGCTTTCCTACGTGCCGGATTGCTGCCACTCTACCCTGCCTTTGGCTGATTGCACAGATAGCGAGGAAAGACTTTGCGAGGAACTGGATACAATTATTCCAGATAAGGGCAATCGCGCATACGACATGAAAATAATTATCAAGTTCATTGCCGATAATGGCGAAGTATTTGAACTGCATGAACTCTGGGCGCAAAATATCATCGTCGCTTTTATCCGCATTATGGGAAAACCGGTTGCCGTCATTGCCAATAATCCCCGTTTTGCCGCCGGTATTCTGGATGTGAACGCATCCGATAAGGCAGCCCGCTTTATTCGCTTCTGCGATGCATTTAATATTCCTCTTTTGACCTTCACCGATGTTCCCGGATATATGCCGGGCACCAATCAGGAATGGACTGGCATCATCCGTCACGGCGCGAAACTGCTTCACGCCTATTCGGAAGCGACGGTGCCGAAAATAACCGTCATCACTCGCAAAGCTTACGGCGGAGCATATATCGGTATGTGCAGTAAACAATTAGGCGCTGATTATGTAATGGCGTGGCCGACTGCCGAGATCGCCGTTATGGGCGCGGAAGGAGCCTGCAATATTATTTACCGCAGTGAAATCTCCGCCGCCAAAGATCCCGCGACCAAAAGAGCGGAACTTGTCGCCGCCTATGAAGAACAATTTAACAATCCATATTTTGCGGCATCACTGGGCATCATCGATGAAATCATAGCCCCGCACGACACACGAAAAAGAATCATTGCGCTTTTGGAGGGGCTTAAAGACAAGAAAGAAACAAGATTAACCAAGAAACACAATAACATTCCTCTTTAGTATTTTGAGGCAGATGTGTACAACGTACTTGCCAACGCGATTGTTCTGGCGCATCTCTTATTTATTACGTTTGTTATCTGTGGCGGTTTACTGGTTATCCGTTGGCCGCCATTGGCTGTTGTGCATCTTCCCGCGGCAGTATGGGGAGCAGTCGTGGAAATTTTCGGTTGGATTTGTCCCTTAACCCCGCTTGAAAATCACTTTCGCCTGCTTGCGGGTAACAACTCCTATAGCGGCGACTTTATCGCGCGGTATCTGCTCCCTGTAATCTACCCCGAAAATCTAACAGCTACGATGCAACAAGTCTTCGGTGGGTTCGTCATAATTATAAATTTAATTTTCTACACCATCGCCATACAAAAACTACAATCCCGCAGGCACAGATAGAATGATCATACCATATCTCTTTTAAATGATAACGAGGCGGCAAAGAGAATGCTCCGCTTATTCACACACCTCCGACGTCACAAAGTATTCAAGATAGCAAGTTATAATAACTATTTTGCGGCTTTTTTACAAACCGGAAAACAGGCATAATGTGATTTAAAAACAGATGGTTCCTGTTAATAAAGTAATGAAGTAACCATAAAACACCTCTTAGTGTCGGATATATTTACAAACCAAGAAAAACTAAAAATACTATTAAATTATATGTAGTTAAGTTAAATCTAACGATCATTCACATCGATATATTGCCATTTATTGTCGGATACCTTTACAATTATTGAAAAATCAATCCCGACAACAAATCTTAGTTTTAAAAAATTAATATAAAAATATTGAATTATTACAAAGTAGTACGATTATATGAATAAGCATGTCCTCCTAACCGATGACATTGGCGTGGTTTGTGCTTGAAAAATTATACAAATTCATAAATAATAAAATTTAAAGGAGCAAGAATATGAAAAAATCTGTTAAGGCAATGATTATTGCAGCGTTGTTTTTAGCATCCACGTTCTTCATCGTCGGAGGAGCGGCGGCAACCAGCTTATTCGATGGCGGAATTCCTGCAGGCTGGACCACCGTAGGAAACGCCGGCACGTTAGGAGCCAATGGCGTGGTAACCCTGGCACCGTCCGGCGGCAGTCAATATGGATGGGTTTCCACAAGTGGCGGGGTTAACGGCAACCACCTCTCGATCGGCGGCACCGACGGCTCGACCCTTACATCGTCTCTTTTTTCAGCGAGTGCCGGAGATGCCCTGGCGTTCCAATTCAACTATGTGACTTCCGACGGGGCCGGCTACGCCGACTATGCATGGGCGCGCCTGCTTGATTCGTCTGGGACACAGGTGGCGCTTCTATTCACTGCGCGGACGACCCCCAACGGCAATTCCGTGCCTGGGTTCGGCATGCCTGCAATCGCCGCGACAATAGACCCTGCAACTGTGACTATTACCGCCGGCGGACCCCAGTGGTCTCCGCTTGGCAGCTATTCAGGCGCGTGTTATAACGCGGGCTGCGGCTTCACGGGTTGGGTTAAGTCCACTTATGATATCGCGAATGCCGGCAATTATTACCTGCAGTTCGGGGTTGCCAACTGGCAAGACACAATTTATGACTCAGGAATGGCCTTTGACGGCATCACGGTCGGCGGAGTACCGATTGGTGGAGCAGTTCCTGAACCCGCTACCATGTTCCTTCTTGGGCTTGGTCTGGTTGGATTGGCCAGAGTCAGGAGAAAGTTTAAGAAATAACGAAACATGGAAATGATTTAATTTCAGAAGGGCAGGATCAGAAATGGTCCTGCCTTTTTTTGTGGAGCCCATTCCGGCAGGAGCCGGAGGCTCCCTATAATTAGTCGTCCCTGAAAAAGTCACAACATATTGATAATATTCCTTTAATTATGTATTTTAATGTGCTATAATTGCCGGAAATTTAGGGAAAGGAATAAAAAACTGGCAATTTTATGCGACCGAAAGACATAAGTTTTGAGGAATCACTCGGAGATTTGTTCCGATCCAGTT
>PLGI01000010.1 GCA_003139775.1 Syntrophaceae bacterium
GTATTCAATATTACTCTGACTCCCGAATTGGCGTCTAAGCTCGCACTTGCGGTGGTCTCATCGGCGATTTGGATTACCTACTTCCTAAAGTCTAAACGAGTCAAAGCTACGTTCATTCGTTGACTCGGGCATTAGAGTAGTTTAGTCGTAAAACAACGCCGTGCTCTGGATCGGGTACAAAGGGCATTTTTGAGGGTGTCTTTTGGAGGCTAGGCGGGCTGGAGGGCGGCTTACCTACCATCTCGCCGTAGGAAATTATTATCAGACAGTTAAATTCTGAGGTTCTTTATTTAATTGACATACAAGACCAGATTTCCCATGAATTATCATTCAGAAGCAATGTCTTATCAAATATCAAAAAAAGATACTTACGTAAGGAACTGACTTTATGAAAAAATTATCAGGTGACATCAAGGCACGTTTGCTAAACCGTAAATATAAAAACGAAAATCGTATCGGAATGCTGATATTCGGTACTATCATGGTTGCACAAGCAATAGTATTAATTATGATTATAGTTGTTAAAATTATTGACGGTCTTATTTCTTTTTTCTGGAATCAAAGCGAACTAGGGAATAAAGAATTCTGGATTGTCGTACTTGGTTTAAGTACATTACTTAGTTCTATGTGGATCTGGGATATGATTTCAAATGAAGCAAAAGAAAAAGAGGATGAAGAACAAATCGATAGGATCCGGGCCTTGCATTTTGATCCAACGTATAGGGCTTCTGGAAGTAAGACAAGAGAAGAGGCTGAAAAATATGTGTCCACTTATAATTACCTAAGATTCCGGGAAAAAGAACTATTCATAATTGGATTTATAGTTGGTGCTAAACATAGGGGAAATATCGAGGATGGTGATATTTAATTTTCACCAACTAACCCACGCCATTCCTGTTTGTCATTACTTCTTGAGCCCCCTTGTTGTTTAAGTGTCTTCCTTCTCTGTTGATCCTGATTCTTCCATATCTTCTTCAGCAGCTTGAGCCTCACACGCATATCAACCACCATTAATTTCGCGTCTGGCAATAGGCGCCCGTCCTGAATTTCCCTTTTGTAAATTCGTATGGTGAGGAAGCAGAATGCCTGACTAGCTCCGGGGTGAAGTTTGACCAGGACCTGCTCGCATTTTGCAGGGATCCTCGGTAGATTCTCCTCATACCCCCACCCTAAATCATTCAGGCTGCTCATTCTTTTTTGACTCTATCAAGCGGGCAGTCTCGGCATTTAACTTTTCCATCAGCCGCTTTTCTTCCACTTCACATTGAAGCACCAGGGCCCGGATGTCGACGATAACATCATGCTTCTCAGGCGAATATGAACCATCGAGCTTCCAAGACATATCAAGTCCTCTGCTTACTGCCGACAGGTCTTTGCTCTCAATAAGGTCCCTTAATCGTTGAACCCGTCTCCGCCGTGGTATTCCTTCCTGTGCCATAATGTCAGAAAGGGCTTTCTCAACATCAGGATCTTTCGCCATACGGCATCCCATGGTCTTGGCGACATCCCGGGACGCACAATCATAGGCGACAAATGCGCTTTCTGTTGCGTTCTTGCCCTCTGCAAGATTCAAGACGAAAACTATTTCCTTTTTGGTTAGCTTTTCCATGCTCGCGGGCATTTCCGCAGCCTTTAGCCGCTTGACAGCCTTGCAGATCGCCGCTTCACTAACTTGAAAATGTCTTGCGCAATCAGCCTGAGACTGACCACCTTTCAGCATTTCTTGTAACTCATCATAATTAATCTTTTTCATTGATTGATCCTCCATGGTTAACTTCATCCCGGGTTAAGGATGGTTAAGAAGTTAAGTCTGGTAGCTGCCGCTACTCTGCCAGTCCTTTCTGTCGTCCCGTTCTATATTTCATCATCACCTTTCAATTTAATTTTCACTTTTTCTAAGTGTGTTTAGAGCAGACTATTTCTTCCTTATGGGTTGTTTTGTTTTGTTTTGTTATATCAAAACTATCCCAAGCGGTTGGGTTCTGCTTTTCCCTTGTATAACAGTCCCTTGTACAACAGCCACAGCAAATTTTTGCTCCTTATCGGTCATGTAACCTAAGCCGCTTAGGTTTCGGCAAAACACTATTTGATCTCATGCAGATATCTACGGAACGACCTTGGAACCGACCTCAAAATGATCCGCTGATTTCTTCCTTCGCGAAAAAGTTGCAACAAATTGCACGAAAATATAGCTGACACATTGACACGAGCCATACGTTAATCTCTTATTTTAGTTAATAAAAACTGTCGTAACCTTACCTTTCAAAACCCATAGCCCTAATCATTTTAACCTCCTTCGATCACATCAACAGGCTGTTTCAATTCAGAAAATCATTTGTATGCTTTAAAAGTGGCACACCTGCTGTCACAATCATTATGTGCTATATAACACGTTGAAATAATATGAGATCTAACTAATTTACTCATTTCCTATATATACAGGGTACCACTTTGATTTGCCTATTTTAAAATTCAATCTCCCTCTCTTTAATGTTTTGTACTTACTCGATAATTAGTTAATAGTAACAATAGTATATCTGTCATAACGAACTTGTGACACCACATGTGACACTTTTTTTAAATAATCGGATTATTAATAAATAATATCATATAATTAATCCAATAATTCTTCAGGGTTCAGCATGAATCTTTTATGTTTTGCACTTTTCTTGCCAACAGAAATAACTTCCCTTGCGTCCAGAAGGTTTCCTTTTGCACAATTATAAATCCAATAACCCGCCTGTTTTAAATGACAGGCCCGCTTTATCTCTCGTTCTGTCTTGACCGTGCCTTTAGGTGAAAGACATTTTCGAATACGCGCTTCCATGAGCGAGATTTTATTATCGCAGTCGAGCGGGTCAAGAACCTTTCTGACGGCCAACTGCCAATTCATGAGTTTAACAACCCGTTGAGCAATATATGTATCAATCGTTTCTTTTTTCTCATTGATGCAGAACAGCATCATGAATCTCAGTGCGTAGACGTCCAATCGTTTGCTATGAACGGACCGTTCAATATTAAAGTACCAATCTTCATAAATCTTCTTGGCCTCGCCGGTAATGCCTATCTCGCGGCCATCACCAATCCAGTCAACGATATCCTTTAACGAGGATTTCAGTTTTTCCTTTTTTATATCTGGAATAGGGGCAGGGAAGGCGAACTGTCGCCGGCCTTTTCCAGGGCAAAGAAATAATCTATTTTGAAATCCAATAGCGGTAAACGTCGGCGTCCAGATTCTTTCCCATGTATTTATCGTACAGGCTGCGAGCATGGACAAATGACCGCTCTCAAGTTTCATCGGCTGTTTGCTTGTTGCGTTTTCATACCTATTTTGTTCAAACAAGGTATTGACGCAGGGGAGCAAGACGGAAGATTCGATTCCGGCTTTAGAAATGAAAACGGCAAACTCATCGTAAACCAACATAACTCTTTGATGATTGCTGCCAAATACTTTCATAAGCCCCTCAGCAGAACTAGCACCGTTACACGTCAAATACATATCACTGACTAGGTCGCTGATATAGTGGAAAAAACCCGTAGCCTTACTGATTGCTGTACTTTTCCTATCGTCCGCCGATTCTCCGAGCAGGATCACGAACAAGCGTGGCTGTTGATTCAGTTCGGATTTAAGCCTCACACGATTTGAAAAAAGCAATCCCAAACAACTGATGACCGTAAAGAAGAAAAAATGCTTCGCCGATTCCAGGTGGCTCGAAAAGATTTCTGCGAATTCATCTGCAAAACCCCCCATGATCCCGTCGGGAAAAGTGTTAATGTCGGGTAAACTCGATGGTGCCACCTGAAATTTCGATTCTTCATTGATCATCATTGTTACACCTCAAGAAATTATTCTTGATCGGGATTCTAACCATGAAATCAAGCTTTCTCGTTCATAAGCGACAGTGTTGCCCAGCATGATACGCTTGATTCCGGCGGTCTGTTTTAAACAATCTAAATTTGCAAAAGTTCTGCCGCTGTAACCAGTCAGTTCTTTGAAACGAGGATGGTTACGTGCCACAAAGGGAGGGAGTTCTCTGAGAAGCACGCTTAAATCAGGATGCCGCCGTTCTGCTCCATTGCATGGCTCATTAATGCGGATTTTGGTAACGGATGTGTTTTTCATATTTTTTACCTCCAGAAAGTTATTTATCTCTTTGAAGCATAATATAACTATATGATATTACAAGTCAATACACCCGTTGTCCCAATAAATGTATGTTTACGGTAACGGGTGTTTTTTCATTCAGGACTGGTGTGGTTTGAAAAATAAAAAACACCCGTGATTTTTTTTACTTGACGGGTGTTTAATTTGATGGGGAAATATTCTGTAGGTTGACTTAATGTTTAATGGTTAATTGTTTCAAGTAGTTATAAAATATTTTTGTTATTACTTTTTGGGCCTTCCCATACCTTGCCTCCTGCTTTCTTTTGGAAAAAGTTCTTTTATCCAATTATGAATAGTTTTCTTGTCTTTGTAGTCCCTTGAGAGTTCACCCTCTATAAGTTTTTTAGCCTTGTATATGAAAGGAGTATTTCCTCTGTTCTCGCAGTCTTTGATATATTGCTCGGCGATTTCCTTGGCTTTATTTTTATCAATTTTTATGATCGTCATTTTGTTAACAGTCTTTCTATGACCATCTTTTAACCGCGGTGTTATTCCATTTTTCACTTCATATTTCTCTATATCGGAAATGCGGAAGATAAATTTTGTCACTTCTCTTGTCACGAATGAAATAGGTTCATATGTGCTTGATCCTCCTTCTGGTGATACTACGAGCACTCTGTCATCGTAAACAATTATATTCGCAGAATCATCACTATGGTACGGCATCATACTTCCTTCTAAGACTTTATCTGCTAGGTCATATTGATTAATTTGCCACCGGCTGCAAAGATCCTCACAAGTGATCCATTTATTCATCATTGTTGCTCCTCCTGTTTACGCGCCTGTTTTTAAAAGGGCAGGACTGTCAGGAAACTGCTTTGTCGGTTCGTTGGCTCATCCCTTTATTTTTTAAACCTCAAAACTTGTCCGGCCTTTTGAGTCGCCTTCTTAACAGTTTTCCCAAAATCTCTTGTTGCCTCTTGTAAAGCTCCGTTTGATAAATGACTGTATCTTTCCGTCAATGTAATGCTGCCATGTCCGAGGAGTTCTTTGAGTATATATAAATCAGTTCCGCTTTCCGCGTGCCAGCTTGCCATTGTGTGTCGCAGCGTGTGAAAACAAACTCTTTGCCTTGTGTCGCTTACATCCTCATTAAATTTTAAATTCGTGACGATGTCACGGAATAGGGTAGGGATTTCGGTATAAGGTTTGCCTGTCTTTTTTAAAAAAACAAAATCATCATTTTTACCGCACGTCATTTCATTAAACATTTTTTTTATTTGTTCAGTCATAAAAGCGGCTCGGCCATGTCCGGATTTTGCATCAAGAATGGTTATTATGCCGCGCTGTGTATCAATGCAGCCCCATGTCAAATTAAATATTTCCGACGCTCTCATGCCCGTATGTAAAGAAAGCAAAGCCATTTTATAAAGAGATTCATCTTTTTCTTTTAATTCTTTTAATAATAGGTCTGCTTCGGCATGACTTAAAAAGCGCTGGCGCCTATTATCAAATTTGGGAATTTTAACATTCCTGGTCGGTGAATCGCCGCTTACTAATTTATCACGTCGCGCTTTATTCCAAACCTGGCGCAACGTCGCCATGACATATTGAGCCATTCGCGGCTTTCTTCCCGCGTCTAAAAGATTTTTAACTATTCGCCGCACGTCAAACTCGGATAAATCTTTTAAAGGCTTTCTTCCAGTCACGGGGTCAATCCAAAGCCGGAAATGCGTTTCTTCGTGTGAGTATGAATCTTCTTTTTTGTTTATCTTTGCGTCCGGATAATATGTGTTTTCAAAATATTGTTTAAGGGTGATGTTCCCCTTTGCAATACGTTCTTGCTCTCCCTTTGCCGCTTCTTTTTGCTTATTCTCAAGGTGCCGGCGTTCCGATAGACGTGAAGGCCCTTGTTTCAATCCTTTTGCTACTTCCTTCAATTCAGCCAGGATAAGTGCAGCCTTTTCAGCGGTCCAGTGTTTCTTGTCTTTCGGGTCAAGTTCACTGGTCCATCCCAAACCTTCTTCAACCCGTTTCCCGTCTCGCTGGTATCTGATGGCAAAGTACTTGTCTTTTGCTACGCCGTGCTTCCTAGTTGAATGTTCATAATATCTGACACCTTTATATTTTGTTCCTTTCCATTGGACTGGCATGATTGAACCTCCTTCGTATTCTTCTCCCCACTCTCTCCCCACTTTTTACATTAAATAGGATGATTCATAAACCATCATTGTGAAGATAATATAGCCATAAACACTAGGACTGTCAAGGGTTATCTGATGAAATATGAAATGTCGTGAAATTGAATACTAGGGACTTAAAATCCCTCGATCCTTGTGGTTGTGCGAGTTCAAGTCTCGCCCTAGGCACCAATGAAATAAAGGGGTTATGAGTGTTTATATTCTCGTAACCCTTTTTTCTTTTTCTTGAATAATCTTAAAATTGCCACTATGTTGCCACTTTTGGAAAATATTCATTAACATCCAAAATTAAAGATGCCACTTCAAATATATCAAATCTTTATTTCTTTTATATCGCTGTCCGCGTTATTTCCACTAGAGGTACGGCCTTCACGATCTGGCGGCGTGCACTGGCTCGTCGTAAACGGTCCCGCCCCCGAAGGACTCCCTGCCTAAACCTACCGTTCAGGGAATAATGCTCCACCTAACTGGCGGCTGCCATGGTTCCCTAGAAAGCCCATCGACGGGCAAGGGAGATAACGGTCGCTCTGCCACCCTTTCCCCCCTACGAGAAGAAAAAGGATTCCTTGAGAACACCCCACACCACACCCGAAAACGGGAATGGCCAACGTATGAGCCTCCTATGAAGGGGACCATGTCTGCATTACACGCTCAGAAAAAAGGATGCCTTGGAGTGTCACTGGAAGTCTGATTTATTGTTTGCCTATAGAAAAAGTCGTCACCGGAAAATTTCAGGAAAAATTTGGGAATGTGGGGAGGAGTGCGGCTAGTAAGTTGGTATGACTTACTTCCTGTAATGTTGTTTTTACAATTTTATTCCACAATGCAACCTTTCGAATAAGCGTCAAT
>PLGI01000157.1 GCA_003139775.1 Syntrophaceae bacterium
GTGAGGTGCGCAGCTACTCGACGGGGGGACGCCCCGCTTTCATAGTAACCCGGAGCGCAACCAACCTCAAGGATCAGGATGATCAAGACTAACCAAACCAGGCTCTCATGACTTGCCTCGCCCAATGAAATTAATTAAGCCTCATAATGATCCGGATTAGTATGGATTTATTTTAATTTCTTGGAACAGGCCCGAATGAAAGCCGAGAGATCGGCGGGACTGCGGCTGGAAATCAAGTTACCGTCCTCAACGACCTCCTGATCAATAAATTCGGCCCCCGCATTTTTGATATCCTGGATCAGGGATTTCCAACCCGTAATCTTGCGCCCTTTGAGCACTTGGGCAGTGATGAGAAGTTGCGGGGCGTGGCAGATTAGGCAAACAGGTTTACCGCTTTCTACGAACTCTTTGACAAACCGCACCACATGGTCATCGACCCTCAATTTATCCGGCGAATAACCGCCGGGAATTAAGAGGGCATCAAAGTCTCCTACCTTGACCTCCTGGGCGGCTTTGTCAATCTTAACTGGCGTTCCTTGCTTCTCGCCCTTCACGGTTACTCCGCTTTTTAAACCAACATGAATCAGTTGGTGTCCCGCTTTCTTAAAGGCTTCGGCCGGTTGGGTATATTCCGAATCTTCGAACATGTCTGTAATCACGACTGCTACTTTACTCATGGTTGTTCCCTCCTTTTGGTTAGATTGAATCCCCGGTCAGCGCTACGGTTAACCCAGCCAATGGGGATTGCGAGCCGTACTGTCGAAATGATCCGAGGTCTTGTAAAGTTCATATCTGCCTCGCGCCGCAGCTTTGGAAGACTTGGCCAACAAAGCCGCGACTTCTTGGTCGCTCAAGGACCGGAAAGTGCGGGCAGCAGTCAGGGCCTGCTCCAAAATGGGCATGGAGTCACAACCTGTAATCACCACGGCAACCGGCAAATTCATGTCATAGTGCAGGCATTCCATGGGGGTTACGGTGTTGCTCTCCAGAAGAAAGTGGTCACCCATGGATTTCATCGCCAAGGGCCCGATGCCGTGTTGCAGGAGCAAGGGCAGCACCTGCTTTTGGAAGCTGTCATAGTGCGCGTCCATAAGATTCAACGGCATTTGCACGGTCGCAGGGTTGAAGTTGTGGGCAAAGCAGAGTTCCAGCATCTTCAGATGGATTGCGGGACTCTTGTGCCCAGTGAAGCCGATATAACGGATTTTCCCGTCTTTTTTCGCTGCGAGCATGGCCTCGTAGGCACCGTTGGGGGCAAAGATGTGCTCCGGGTCGGACATGCGAATCAATTCGTGGAACTGCAGCAGATCGATGGTATCTGTCTGGAGGCGCTTGAGGGATTCATTAAGCTGTTTAGTGGCGGCCTCCCCGGTGCGCCCATCGATTTTGGTCATGAGGAAAACCTTTTGGCGGTAGCCGTCTCTCAGGGCCTTGCCCATGCGGATTTCGCTTTCGCCGCCATTGTAATCCCAAGAATTGTCCATGAAGTTAATACCGTTGTCGATGGCAGTATGAATAATGCGGATGCTCTCCTGCTCATCGGGCCGGCCGAGGTGGAAACCGCCCAAACCAACGATGGAGACCTTCTCACCCGTGCTACCCAATTGGCGGTATGGGACTTGGCCTTTTTCCGGGGCCGCCCAGTTTTGGGGCACTATCTCGGAAAACCGCGCCACTCCCGGAGCCGTTAGGTCCTTAATAAACTTTCGTCGGGCCATGTTTCGATCCTATTGCCGATGGCTATTCTGCTTGTCAACTATTTCAACGCCTACGACGCGTCCAGCCAGTTTGTCTAACCATTCCCTATGGCCAGACTTCTACCGATTCCACTAAGCATTGTCAAGCAGGCTTTTCCTGTTGCTGTTTTCTCAGGTCTTTCCAGAAGCAAAGGGGATTCGAGATTGTTCCAGTATCTCATCTTCTTCCGAGAAGAACCGGTACATCTTGAAAGAGCATGTAGATCATCCACCATGTTTCTGTTTAAAAATAACTTAAGGAATAATTCTGTGAATCAGTTACCAAGCGGAATCAAGACAGTTAAATTTAATAGATTACATAAGGAAATATTTAATATCTGTGAGAGTGATCTCTTTTGATTTCTCCCATTAAATCTTTTGAATAACGTTTTTTATATGCATTCCCCCAAATTTAAGATTTGATTTTGATCTTAACTTCCGCTATATCCATCGTCATAATTTTGCCGTCGGGGAATTTATTTGCTCCAAGAAAATTCGTTTGTGACAGTCACATCCTAAATATACCGACATAACCTGAGACTGTGCAAAATTTGTATGGAGATGAAAAGAATAAACATTCCTATTTATATCGCTGCTGTAAAAAAAATTTTCTGTCATAAAATATCTGCCGGTAAAATAGTTATTTTACTGTGGTGTTTTTTTTCCGTATCGCTTTTCCTTCAAGCTTTACCATTCCGGGCATGGGCCTACGATACTTCCTCAAAGGAATATAAAGATTTCATTGCCCTGCTGGAAAAACAAAGTGCTCTTTACGGATGGACGGACATAAAACCCGGTAATATAAAATGGGAGTATTACCGGATGACAAAAAATAAACACCCGCTTATCTATGTTGAATTCGGCCATCAACCCGACAACTGTATTTTATTTTTTGGCGGCGTGCACGGGGATGAACTGCCAGCCGTATATTTGATGTTAAAACTTGTCCATTATGTTAAAGAAAATCCCACATTGTTTCAGGGCAAACACATTATTATCGCTCCGCTGCTAAATCCCGATGGTTTTTTATCAACGCCACCGACAAGAACCAATGCCAATGGCGTCGATATCAACAGAAATTTCCCAACCAGAGATTGGACAGCCAATGCCATGCGCCAATGGATAACCAAGTCGAAAAAAAATAAACGCTACTATCCGGGAGGGAGTCCTGGATCGGAACAGGAAACGCAGTTTCAGATCGCATTGATTAAAAAATTCAAACCTCAAAAAATATTGTCGGTGCATTCGCCGCTTAATTTTTTTGATTATGACGGCCCTTCNNAATCCGAAATGCAGCCATGAATATTTCCAGAAATTTCAATCATCCCTTTTAAAATTTATTAATTTACCCGTTGTCGGTTCTCCGCCAAGTGTCAGGATTATTAATGATTACAAATCCGCGGTCGGTGGATAGGGAAAATCTAAAAAGAGTTCTGAGTGCCCAAATCTTTTTGAGGAAATACATGTTTTTCTTTATTTAACATTGCAACAATAATTGACCTGATATAGAAAGGAACTATGGAAATTCTTATTAAGAATAAAAAAGTCTATGCCTGTTTTGCCCTTATTGTTTTAATCCTATTCATACCGTTATCCGGATGGTCTCTGAATCAGCAGAATATTATTCGGGCGACATTAACCAACGGCCTCAGGGTCGTAATTGTTAAGAATACGCTTGCGCCTGTGGTCACTATTCAAGTAAATTACTTGGTAGGTTCAAACGAGGCTCCTGAAGGATTTCCGGGAATGGCTCATGCCCAGGAACACATGATGTTTCGTGGTAGTCCGGGGTTGTCCGCAGAGCAACTTGCTGATATTAATGCTCTGACAGGGGGACGGTTCAATGCTGATACACAACAGAGTGTAACTCAATACATCTCCACGGTTGCCAATGATCAACTCGATATTGTGTTGAATATGGAAGCTACGCGCATGCGGGGGGTGCGTGATTCACAAGAACTATGGGAACAGGAAAGAGGAGCAATTGAACAGGAAGTGGCACGTGACCTTTCCAATCAGGAGTATGTTTTATATATTCGTCTTCTTGCCGAACTCTTTGCCGGAACTCCTTACGCCCATGATGCTTTAGGCACACGTGACTCATTTCAGAAAACTACGGGTGACATGCTTAAAGTTTTTAACAACAAATGGTATGCTCCAAACAATGCAGTTTTGGTTATTGTTGGAGATATAGCTCTGCAAAAGACGCTGGCAAAAGTTAAAAAGCTATTTGAATCAATTGCCAAAAAAACCATTCCGTCCCGACCAGTAATTATTCTTCAGCCGCTTGTTTCCAAATCAATCACATTCGGCACAGATCTTCCTTTTGGCTTATCGGTTACAGCATATCGTCTGCCGGGATTTGAAAGCCCTGACTTTGCAGCAGGAATGATCTTAGCTGATGTGCTCGATAGTCGGAGGGGTAATCTTTACGCCTTGGTTCCAGATGGAAAAGCACTCTCCGCAGGGTTTGAAGCCGGAGCCCTCTCCAAGGCGGGATTTGGATATGCCATAACTGCTTTTCCACACGATGGCAATGGAAATCATCTTATTGCCGAGATGAAAGATGTGATTTCTAAATATGTAAAAGAGGGCATACCTACGGACCTTGTTGAAGCCTCCAAACGGCATGAAATAAACCAGGCAGAGTTTCAAAAAAATTCTATTGAGGGACTTGCTTCCGCCTGGTCACAGGCCATTGCTGTTGAAGGCCGGGTTTCGCCGGACGACGACATTAAAGCAATTATAAATGTGACGGTAGACGATGTAAATCATGCAGCAAGAGAATATTTAAAACCAGATAAGGCGATTACAGCTGTTTTAACTCCACAACCTTCGGGAATGCCTGTGGCTTCAAAAGGGTTCGGTGGCGGAGAATCCTTTTCTTCTAAACAGGTAACTCAGGTGATACTTCCGATATGGGCAAAAAAAGCAGATGCTATCCCCAGAATACTCCCGTCAAAAGAAAAACCTGTTGTTTCGGTTCTTTACAACGGGATACGTCTGATTGTTCAACCGGAAGATATTAGTCCGACCGTCACCGTCATAGGCAGGGTAAAGAATAACGCTCATCTTCAGGAACAATCAGAAAAAGAAGGTGTCTCTTCTATCTTAGACAAACTCTTCTCATACGGGACTGCTTCTTTAGATCGCCTTACATTCCAAAAAGAACAGGATGATATCGGTGCCGAAATTTCCGTGGGCAGTTCCTTTTCCCTTAAAGTTCTGTCGGATAACTTCGAGAGAGGTATGGAATTATTAGCCGATGATTTACTACATCCGGCGTTGCCCGAAACCGCATTCAATATTGTCAAAGATGAAACTATCAAATCGCTTCGGGGTAAAATAAAAAGTCCGGACTACCTCGCTAAACGCGCCCTGCGTTCCGGACTATTTCCTGAAAATGATCCGGTGCTCCGTGATGCAACACCGGAAACAGTGGTAAACATATTATTGCCGGATGTTAAGGATTATTATGCAAAAGTATTTCGACCGGACATGACGACAATTGTTGTTATCGGAATGGTATCCCCAAAACAGGCACGTGCGATTGTGGAACGGTATCTCGGTCAATGGAAAACCGTAGGCGCAAAACCGGAAACTGATTTGCCTGAAGTTCCTTCCAATAAAGCGTCTCAGTTCCATGTGCCGAATGCCTTCAGGGTTCAGGACCAGGTCATGCTTTCCGAAACTGTTGGTATTACGCGCAAACATCAGGACTATTACGCTTTGGAATTTGGCAACCATATTTTATCCGACGCATTCTATTCTTCATGGCTCTATCGTGATTTGCGTGAAAAAACGGGCTTGGTATACTCCGTTAAATCGGGGATAGAAGCAGGAAAGCATCGTTCACTTTTTAGTATCTTTTACGGGTGTGATCCGCCCAATGCCGGAAAAGCCAGGGCCATAATAGAGAGGGATCTACAGGCAATGCAGACAACGCCTATAACTTCTAATGAATTACGGCAAACAAAGATATTACTGCTAAGACAGATTCCGTTGTCTGAATCAAGCATGGATAATATTGCCGCTGAAATGCTTTCTTTATCACAGCAGGGCCTCCCTCTTGATGAATCACGCCATGCCGCAAAACGTTATCAGCAAATGAACTCTGAAGAAATACGTGACGCATTCAATAAGTGGATAAGGCCCAAAGACTTTGTCCAGGTAATAGAAGGTCCTAGTTTGTAGCAATTGGCTATCATGAACAAAAACATTTACCTGTGCGGATAATATTTAATTGTCTTAATATATATAGACGAGGGATGGTCTGGGGTTTGGAACTACTTTTGTTGATCCAAAGTATTTAGATGATCACATGATTATAGACATAATTTGAAGTATAAAGAGGTCACACGCGCGGGAAAATCCTGAAGACGGTCCAAAAGCATTACAGATTTTAAAAGAAAGAGCATTTTCATTTATAGAAAAGTAGTTCTCGTCTACATGTGTTAAAGAAAATAAGTGCGCATTGGATATACAAGCAGACTTTTTATCCATTTTTTATTCAAAAATACGCGTCTCACCAAATTTCATCACGAGGAAGGAATCATCCGCCATAGACGCCTCTTTCATGACTTTTTTTAAATAAAGCGGCGGTTCACCGAGCAGTTCATCGGTCAGATGAAA
>PLGI01000056.1 GCA_003139775.1 Syntrophaceae bacterium
TAGATACTCTCCCAGCTTTGAACTATCGGCAGAATCAGCAATTGGCTCACCCATGACATCAATGAATGATTCAAAGTGCTGAGGCGTAATATTATTTTTGATTACAAAACTGTTGAGACTTTTTCGTTCGAAGTAATATTTGAGTTTCGGAACAAATAAATCCGAAGCTTCCGATTTGGTTAATCTCCGTATGTTGACTGGTTCATCCAGAATCCCGCTGATATGGATATCCGTTACTTCTCCGGAATCATGACAGGTAAGCATGATTTCGGAAGAACGGCCGAGAGCATTTTTAAGAGAATCGTAAAGTCCCCGTTTTACTTCTCCGGAAATCGGATGATTGGAATCATAGTAACCACTTCGTGAAATGGCTTTTGTAAGATTTATCACAAATTCGCAGGCTGTTTTGGCCTTGACTAACTCTTCGGGCGTTAAATCCTTTTTATCATCATGCTTATAATTACTATCAGTAATTGTCTTCATTAGCATTTATCTTATTATTTATTTTATTACTATAACGAAGAACAGATATGAACATTCTTACATATAAATTGTTAAATCTGGAAACCTATTATCAACTTTTTAGTTACTGTAAGCTTATATTCGTATCTGACATTTTCTGGGTAAGACATTGCTTCTGGCGGAAGGTGGTGTAGGGAATTTGTGATTACATGTCAATAAAAATAGGCCACTCATAATCTTGACTATTACATTTCGGTGAGTTTGATTTTTATTCAAAATATCAGGTAAAGTTAAGTTTTCACCTCTTTCTCCTTCTGTAAAAGAAGAGTTGTTGTTATGACGCTACCTCCATCGCGGTAATGATGGGCCTTTTGGTATCCAAGTTTACAGTTGGCGCAGGCTTGCTGATAAAATTCCTTTTCAGAAGGGATTCATAATACTCATTGGAAACGGACAATGCCCGCACCGCCTGCTCCGATGACTCGAAGATGGGAATACGGTGCTTGGCACGGATGGCAATGGACTTAGATACAGCGTTCGGCGTATAGATGGCTGCGGGCTTGTCGTAATGCTTGCACATCTTCATAAGCTCCAGAAGGGTATCGATTACGAAGGGTTGCCAGACACTCAAAAGTGGTAAAAGTCCGTCCACCTCATTTGCGGAAAGAAGGATTTCGAAAATATCAAGATATGTCTGCGGCGGAGCGGGGCCGATATCCACGGGGTTTTTGATATTGAAGACTTGTCCTGCTTTTTTCAATTTTTCCTGTGTCTGCGAAGCCAGGCGCACCACCTGCAAGTCAGCTTCCACCAAAAGGTCCGCGCTGATGCTGCCGAATGCCCCGGAGTTTGTAAACATTGCAATCTGCTTTCCTTTTAAAAGAGGCATTTCGGTGAACATCTTGGGCAGAGAGTGGAGTTCATCGATAGATTGAAGTCGGATGATCCCAGCTTGTTTGCAGGCGCTTTCGAAGATCAGATCATTGTTGGCCATTCCCGCCGTATGAGACATGGCGGCTCTGGCGCCTTCCGGGGTTTTGCCCACTTTGTAGATCAGGATCGGTTTGCGCGATTTCTTGGCGGCATCCATGAGCTTGCGGCCTTTGTCCATATTCTCCAGATATATGCCGATGACTTGAGTCTCGTCATTTTGAAAGTAATCGATGAGGTCCGCTTCATCCACATCGCATTTGTTCCCGATACTGACAATCTTATTCACGCCGACAAGGTCGTAATAGAGAGATTCCATGACTAAAACAACAATGCCACCGCTCTGGATGATATAGGAAATGTTGCCTGGAGCCTCAAATATCTGCTTCATCTCGACCAGACTGGGGTTGACGCCATAGAAACAGCAGAATTTGTTGCGCGTACTCAATGTCCCCAGGCAGTTTGGCCCCATGATGCGAATCCCATTGATTCTGGCCACATCGTCGATCTCGTGCTGCATCGCCTTGCCGTCTTCCCCGCCTTCGGAAAAACCGGCGCTCTCGATGATTATCCGCTTGATTCCTTTGCGGGCGCAATCATTGATGATGTTAGGAACGTTTTTTGCCGCGACAATGATTACCGCCAGATCGGGTGTTTCCGGGAGATCGATCACCGATGAAAAACCGGGATAGCCGTTTACATCTTCTCCTTTGGAATTAACCGCGTATACCGCTCCGTTATACTGAAGATAATCCTTCAGCATGTTACAGATCGTAGACCCCAAATTGAAGGGAGTATTGGAGGCGCCAATGACAACAACCGATTTTGGATCGAAAAATTTTTCCATAAAATACTCACTTTGAATTTTATTTTAAATGTTTTAAAAATTCAGATATTTCAACTTTTGTCAAGAAAGAAAAACTATTTTTTCCGGACAAAGGCTCACCTCGCTCTTGCTGATTTGGAGAAGCCCTGGAACATAAAAGACTGCTCAATCCAGAGAAATAAGACTGCTTTCTTTGTGTCTTGAGGCAACAAATAATTCTGGTTTCAGGTCTTTTCTCTGCTTGATTAAATTATTAAATGTGTGGAAGGCAAGTTCCGGAGTGTTGTTGTTTTCTGAAATGTGAGAGAGGAATACATGCTTAAGCATGGGAGAAGCATGCTCCAAAGCAACCAGACCTGCCTGTTTGTTTGACAAATGGCCTAATTCAGAGGATATCCTTGCTTTCAGATGTGCCGGGTAATGACCTGTCTGCAACATATGGTCATCATAGTTTGATTCTAAAAATATTGCATCAGCATCCTTTATATGAGCAATGACATTAGAACATTTCAAGCCGATATCGGTCATCACAGCAACATTCTTTTTTTCAGAAGAGACTGAAAAACTGCAAGGTTCTGCTGCATCATGAGATTTCAGGAATGGATTTACATGGATCATACCAAACTTCACCTGCTTTCCGGGAGAAAAAAAGTTTAGCAATGAATCCTTTATGATGTTTCCATATGACAAATAAGTTTTTTTAGTCATGAAGACAGGAACAGAATATTTTCTGGAAAGAACATCAACGCCTCTGACATGGTCTGTATGCTCGTGGGATATGAATACTGCCCTCACCTTAGACATAGAAAGCCCGAGGTTAGTCATCCTTTCAATTATCTGCTTGGCGCTTATGCCTGCATCTACAAGAATGGCATCATTATCGTTCTCAAGATAATAACAATTGCCATTGCTTCCAGAAGCTATAGATGCAATTTTCAAAATAATTTCTTCCTTAGGTTGCATTAAAAAAGCCGTCCCGTCGGAAGATGGGACGGCTCAATATACATGTCTAAAAATATGGCGAAGTGTTAAATCTACTTAACCGCGTCTTTCAGACTCTTCCCGGCTTTAAATACGGGAACCTTCTTTGCGGCAATTTTAATGGCCTTGCCTGTTTGAGGATTCCTACCTGTGCGGGCTTTTCTTTTTCTAACACCAAACGTTCCAAAGCCCACGAGTGTAACGGGAGCACCTTTCTTAAGTGCTTTCTTGATTGCTGCGAGTGTTGCGTCTACTGCCGCCATTGCTTCTTTCTTGCTACACGTAACTTTTGCCACTTCTTCGATCAAATCAGCTTTATTCATTAACCGCCTCCTATTTTTTATTTTAACTATATTTATTTATACATTCTTGTTTGCCATAAATCAATTTGAATTACACTGATAAATGCAGATTAATATTTAAGATCAGGAATGTTTATTTTAAGGATAACTTCCTCTAATGTTGTTCTTCTAATTTTCCCAATTCATACAACCTTTCCATCGGAAACAAACACTATTCACAATCGGCAACATATATCCAAACTTCACATTTTGTGGACAAGATTTTCTTGACTTCCAAGAAAACGCTTCATATACTTCAGCCTTAAAAAAACCCAACATGAATGAAGACATCCTTGATCGCTTGATGCTTGCACTACGTCCCAATCTGCCGATTATCCTCTGTACCGGGTATAGTCGTGATATATCGAATGATAAAGCCCTCTTGCCTGGTGCCAGGAATTTCCTCATTAAACCTCTGGTTGTCAGGTCATTTGCATTTAACATCCGTAAGATTCCTGACCATAAGAAGAATGAATCCACAATGACAAAGCGAGATGAAATGCTATGAAGGCCTCACTGCCCCGCAAAATATTAATCATGCTGGTAAGTTTATATGTGACACTCAGAATCACCATCATCGTCCTATACTGGACGTACGTCAAGCGCGGATACCCCAGAAAAGATGGGGACGGTCTTTTACACTGGTGGTCGAACGGACTGGTAAACGCGGTCCGAATCAAAAAGACGGTCTTCGACCCCTTCAGCATTCGCATCGAACCGGGAAAACGCTATATCATCATGTCGAATCATCGCAGTCACTATGATATTCCCCTGACGATCCTCTCGCTTCCGGCCAGCATACGTATGCTTACCAAGAAGGAGCTGTTCAAGATACCACTATGGGGACGCGGGATGGCGGCGGGTGAATTTATCTGCATCGACCGTAAAAACATCGAGCAGGCCAAGCAGGACCTGAAGAAGGCCCGCGAGAAAATGGAGGATGGGATCGTGCTGTGGATCTCCCCTGAGGGAACCCGTTCGCGAACCGGCCGGATGGGGCCGTTTAAGAAAGGAGGCTTCATATTGGCTATAGAGGCCGGTGCGCAAATTATACCGGTCGGCATCCGGGGTTCCGAGAAAGTCCTGCAGCCCGAGACCTGGGAATTCTTCCTGGATCAGAAGGTGGAGGTTTATATCGGCAAACCGATCGATGCCTCGGCTTATACCCTGGAACATAAGGATAAACTGATCGAGGTCGTACGGCGTGAAATCAGCGTCCTGTGCGGCGAAGCCTGATATCAGCAGGTGACTAACGATGATCGATCAATCTGAACTGAAAAATCCCATATAGTTTAGCGGAGCGCAAAAAGCCACGCCCGCTGATGGCCACGTTGCACATTTCTACCGAAAGGTTGCATATTTGTTGAAGTTAACGATTTGTTTCTTAAGGAATTAATGTTTATATATTAAATAAAGGCTTATAATCCATGTAATAATTAATGTTTAAAATCGACGAGATGTTTTTAGTGTTGTCAAGAAATATGATAACATATTGAAAATTAATGAGTTGGAAATATATTATTAATATTAACTATTCAGTAGAACTTAATGTTAGCTCAATAATTAACTTCTTCCTGTAATCCTCAGATTGTCAATCTTGATGAATATACTAGATTTCAACCGGTTATCAATGCAGCCGTGCATTTTCTTCTTTTAAAAAAAATAAATAGTGCTATTATTATATCCAAATTATCGGAAAAGGTTAAGTTCAGATATTTATAGTTATGCAAACATAGAATGGCGGCGGATGGGGCAAGGCATTCCGCACAAGAGACATAAATCCCGATTTTTATGTCTACCGTGAACACGTCAAAGAAGAGCTTTTTCCGTAGGACTTCATCGGGCACTGGGTCACCAAAGCGCAGCTTTGGCGGGAATATCAAGAAGCGCTTACAGAAGAGCAAAACTGATGCGAAAGGGTGGATTCAGTTTGTTCCAAAGCGAACCCTCGTATATTAAATCGAACACAGATTACCAAAGGAGGGTATATGCTTAATATTAAGGCATATTTTTTTAAATATTTCGAGCAGATTATGGTGCTATTTGTTCTGGTCGCTGTTTTTGTTTTGAATTATTTTATTGCCGAAAAGCTCGCCCTTCTGAATCTGTTCTATCTCCCTGCAATTGTAGCCGGATTCGTACTTGGGAAAAGAAAAGCCCTACTCATCAGTATTTTCAGCGTCACGGCGGTTACATTTTATGTGTTGCTGAACTATGACAATTTCAAGCAGGGTCAGTCAGTCGTCTCATTATGTGCAAATATCATTTCATGGGGCAGCTTCCT
>PLGI01000038.1 GCA_003139775.1 Syntrophaceae bacterium
CTATGGCATAAAACGCTAACATCCCGCTCCGTAAATGAAATCAAATGCACCACCGTAATGAATTATCCCGATGAGGCCATTTTTTATCAGCGGCCGAGAACCAGACACGATGACAAATTTATCATGCTTTACCCCGGAACACTTGGTTGGCATCAGGGCTTGGATATCGCCATTAAAGCATTCGCAAAAATAAAAGACCAGGCACCACAGGCTGAATTTCATATTTACGGTCGTGGACCCGAAAGAGATAAACTGGCCGGGCTCATCGCAGAGCTTCATCTGGATAACAAAGTTTTCATCAAAGATATAATGCCCATCAATGAAATAGCCGAAGTCATGGCCAATGCAGATCTGGGTATTGTGCCCAAGAAAAACGATCCTTTCGGCGGAGAAGCCTTCAGCACCAAAACACTTGAATTCATGTCTTTGGGCATACCCGTGATTGTCTCAAAAACAAAAATAGATAATTATTATTTTAACGATTCAGTCGTAAAATTCTTCATTCCGGATGATGTGGATGATTTAGCACAATCCATGCTCACACTACTGAAGAATAAGAACCAGCGGGATACTCTTCGGGATAACGCGCTTTGCTTTGTCGAAGATTATCGCTGGTCGAAAAAGAAAAATGAATATTTTGATTTGGTTGATTCATTATAACCTTTAACCTTTTTTCTTTGTCCCTCGCTGGCGCGTCTAGTCCGGCGTATGCCTGGAGGGGTGTCACACAGTGACGGAGGAGTACAAAGGACTCCCAGCTTTGCCTTTGAACCTCGTCTTTTATCCCCCGCTGGCGGGGGTGGCGCGTAGCGCCGGGGGTGGAGTTTTCCTTGACCCTTGACCCTTGACCCTTTAACCTTGAGCCTTTTTCAGTCATGATTAATTTTCGTCTTGATCGTTTCTTAACACTTTACCTTTTCAGGCATATCACAAAAAAGCAAACATCAGCCGATGATAAGCGAATACCGATTCTCATGTATCATAGCATTTCAGATGAGAAAGAAAAATCGCATCCCTATTATCATGTGAACACATCACCAGCCGTTTTTGATGCGCACATGAGTTACCTGCATGAAAAAAATTATTCAGTTATCAATCTTCAGGATTTAAAAAAAAGTTTTGACGCAAGAGATTCAACTAAATGTGTTGTCCTTACCTTTGATGACGGTTTTTATGATTTTTTTACAAACGCCTTCTCTATTTTAAAAAAATATAATTTCAGCGCCACTGTTTTTTTACCAACCGGATTTATTCATAATGAAAGATTATCTTTTAAAGGCAAAGAATGCATGACATGGAATGAAGTCCGGCACGTGCAGAGCAAAGGCATCAACTTTGGTTCACATACCGTCACGCACCTTCAATTGAACAATTTAAGCACAAAAGAAATTGAAAATGAAATTAAGTTATCTAAAAATAAGATCGAAGATGAAACAGGCATTATGGTAGAATCTTTTTCTTACCCCTATGCCTTTCCCGAAAACAAAGAATTTGGAATTACTTTGAGAACGCTGCTTAAAAAATGCGGTTATACAAATGGCGTTACAACAAAAATTGGCACCGCGAATAACGGCGATGATACTTTTTTTCAACCCAGACTACCGGTAAACACGGCTGATGATATTTTATTTTTTGAAGCAAAACTTCAAGGATCATATGATTGGTTAAACAAGCCGCAGATCTTCATTAAGCGCTTTAAGTAGCATAAAAATAAATAATACTGGACAGATAAATATTAATGAGAGGTATTAAGACAATAAGAGACGTAGTTGGTTGGGGTCTGTGCGTTGGATGCGGCGCCTGCTACTATTTTTGCGGCAAGGATTCTATAGAGATGGAGAACATTGAAACCGTCGGCATTCGACCTTTCTTCAAAAAAGCACAAGATCCAAATTATTCAGAAAGTCTGAAGATCTGCCCCGGTTATTCCATCGGAGGGGAAAGGAATCCGACCAGCCAGCCGATCACATCCGCCGATCCATTAATCGGGCCCGTGCTGGAAATATGGCAGGGCCATGCTTTCGACAACGATATTCGTTATCACGCGTCTTCAGGCGGCGCCGTGTCCGCACTTGCCGCTTATTGTCTTGAAAAAGAAGATATGGAATTTGTATTACACATCGGTATGAACCCAGCCGTACCATGGCAAAATAATACAGTGCAAAGTAAAAGCCGGGCCGATTTACTGGCACGCGCGGGTTCGCGTTACGCCCCTTCCTCGCCATGTGAGGATTTGGCGCTGATTGAGGCCAGCGCAAAACCGTGCGTATTTATCGGAAAGCCATGTGATGCCGCAGCCGTTTCCGCTCTCCGGAAGTATCGGCCCAAATTAGATAAAAACCTGGGACTTGTTTTAACCTTCTTTTGCGCCGGACCGCCTTGCACAGAAGGTACTCTTTCTTTACTGGAAGAACTCAACATACAGAAGCAAACAGCAAATGAAATACGTTACCGGGGGAAAGGTTGGCCGGGCCATTTTCAGGTATCATTTAAAAACGGTACTGAACATAAAAAATTAACATATGAAGAATCGTGGGGCAAACTGGTAAACTACCACCGCTCTTTCCGTTGTAATCTTTGCCCCGATGGCTTGGGAGAACTGGCTGACATTTCCTGCGGTGATGCCTGGCATTTATATGATAAGCAGAAAGGCGATCCTGGACGTTCACTTATACTGGCACGCTCGGAACGGGGCAGCGATATTCTGCATCGGGCAATGGAAAGCGGTTATCTGCAACTAGAAAAGTCAAAAACCTCAGATGTTATCCAAGCGCAACCATTAACTGACAGGCGCGCCGAAATATTCGGCAGGCTACTGGCAATGAAAACACTGCTTATGCCCGTACCTCAGTTCACGGGTTTTCCCCTGAGTAAAGTCTGGCTAAAAAATCCAATAAAGCTCAAAATAAAAACCTATCTCGGAACATTACAACGCCTGCTGACGCGCGGCTTGTGGTATCAGAAGCCGTTGAATCCGGCATAGACTTTAAGAAAATCATACAATCAAAGGTTATGTAATGACGAATCATTGCACAGAGATAAATTATATTATAGTTTCACCAGTTAAGGATGAACAATCCTATATTGAAGATACAATCAAATCTATTATTGCTCAAACAGTTAAACCGTCCGCCTGGGTTATTGTAGATGATTGTTCACGGGATGAAACAGTTGCAATTATCGAAAGATATTGCACTGTGCATCAATGGATAACACTCATTAAAACTAACAGGGAAGATAAAAGACAACCTGGTGCTGCCGTCATCAATGCCTTCAACAAAGGCTACGAAATAGTAAAAAATAATACTTACGATTTCATAGTAAAGTTGGATTGCGATTTGCGTATTGATCCGGATTATTTTGAACGTTTAATGTTTAAATTTAATAAAAACATAAAACTGGGCATTGCATCTGGTATATATCTCGAGAAAAATAATAATAACTGGAATGCTATTGAAATGCCACCTTATCATGCCGCTGGTGCCTGCAAGGTGCTACGTAAAACATGTTTTCGTCAAATTGGTGGTTTTGTTCCAGTTAGGGGATGGGATACAATTGATGAGATAAAAGCACAATGCAACGGATGGGAAACGTGCCACTTTGATGAACTTAGATTCTATCACTTGAAGCCAGAGGGTGCCGGTATCGGCAAAATTCGAACCAACATCATGCATGGGGAAATATATTATTTAACCGGAGGCAGTTATTTATTTTTGTTTTTTAAAATAATTCATAGAATGATTTTTGGTCGTCCTCTTTTGATAGGAGGCATAATGATGCTGTTTGGTTATGTGCGCTCTCTTATTCTGAAAAAAAAGCGCCTGGTTAACGATGATGAAGCGTTTTTTTACAAGAAATTACTGAATCAACGTATTTTAAGACAGTTAAAGAATTTAATATGAACAGCAGGAATAGGCAGAGATAAATATGTGCGGTATTTGCGGCATTTTCAATTTTAACGGTGCCCCTATAGACAAAGAGCTTCTTGGCACAATGACTTCAATAATGAAACATCGCGGCCCTGATGGTGACGGCAGTTATGTTTCGGCAGGTATTGGTTTGGGGCACAGACGATTGAGTATCATCGATCTTGGTGGCGGAGCACAGCCCATATCTAATGAAGATGATACAATTCACATCGTGTTTAATGGCGAAATATATAATTACATTGAACTGCGTGAGGAACTTAAGCAGAAAGGCCACATATTTAAGACATTATCCGATACAGAAGTAATCATTCATGGTTACGAATCATGGGGTGTTGATTGTGTTCAGCGATTTAACGGCATATTTGCTTTTGCTATATGGGATGCCAAGGCCAAACGTCTGTTTTTAGCACGCGATCACTTGGGTGTGAAACCCTTGTACTATATCCGGCTAAAGAATAAATTATTGTTTGCTTCAGAAATAAAATCTTTATTGCAGGACAAAGAAGTACCGCGTGAAGTTGATATCAAAAGCCTGCAGGAATTATTTACTTTTCGCTACGTACCTTCGCCGAATACGCTATTTAAAGGTATAGAAAAACTGCCGCCGGCCAATTGGATGATGTGTTCTGCAAATGACATTGAAACAAGAAAATATTGGGAGTGGAAGCCTCAGATCATCAGTAATCGACAGGAGCATAACATTGTTGCAACCTATCAAGAGCTATTAGAAGACGCAATCAGATTGCAGCTTAGAAGCGACGTGCCCGTAGGATTATTTCTCAGCTCCGGAATTGATTCGGCCGCAATACTGGCGATCATGAGCCAGCATGTGTCAAATCCTGTTTACACCTTCACCATTGGATTTGAAGGAGGTGAAAAAACAAATGAAACAGATGATGCAAGACAATTAGCCACTCGTTTTGGCGCAAATCATACAGAAATGATTGTAAGCCCTGAGGATTATGAAAACTACTATGACCATTATCTGTGGGATATAGAAGAGCCCGTTGGCAATGAAACTGCCGCAGCGTTTTATTTTGTCAGCAAGATTGCCAGCCAAAAGGTAAAAGTCGCACTTACCGGACAGGGCGCAGATGAACCCTGGGCAGGCTATCATCGACATATCGGCGTAAAATTATCCAGCCTGTATAGCCGTCTACCCGGTTCTGTGGCAGACTTTGCAAATAAAGCTGTCTATATGCTTCCCCGAAATGCAAGATTAAAACGAGGCGTAACTGCATTACATGAGCCGGATATATTGACACGCTTTGCAAAGATTTATTCCTTTTACAGCGCCGAAATGAAGGGCCATCTTTTTCAAGATTGGGTCAAGCAGGACATCGCCGACAATGGTTATGAAGCTAAGGAAGCCTTGCGGCATCTTCAAAACGATGTACATGATCTAGATCCACTTACGCAAATGCTATACATAGACACACGGGCAAATTTGCCGGATGATTTACTTATGGTAAACGATAAAACATCCATGGCGAATTCTATAGAAGCAAGGGTGCCCTTTCTGGATTACCGGCTTATAGAATTTATCGAGACAATCCCTGCAACCCTAAAATTAAAAGGATTGCGTGGCAAATATTTGCATAAAAAAGCAGTTGAAAAATGGTTGCCGAAGGCCATGATATACAAAAAGAAAAAAGGATTTGATAATCCAATAAACCAGTGGTTGCGCGGCAAAATGCGCAAATACATTGATGACTGCCTGTTTAGTAAAGATGCCGCCACCGGAAAATATTTTAATAAAAAATATGTTGAGCAATTGGTTATGTTACACGAGCAGGGGAAAGAAGATTATATGCGGCATATCTATCTCTTAATCTCTTTTGAATTGTGGCATAAAATGTTTATCCGTAGAAATAATGCTTGATATTGTTTTTATCAGAAATAAAAGAATAATTGAATGAATGGCTTTCTATTAAATATTAACAGCCGTGACGAATCACAGATTCATCGCAAGATCAGCATTCCTGATTACCCTGATGATAGTGTGTTTCAATTAGCAATTGATAAATGTATCTCATTATATTTATGGGGAAATCCTCCCGGAGACATACATTATTCTAATAATGTCAATCATTCATTATTGATATTAAATGGTTATGTAGCAGAAGGCCATTTTAAAGAAGATTTTCGCACACAACAGCATGCAGCAGATCTATTACGTGAGCATCTGGATTCAAATCACTCGATTGAATATTGTAAGACCATTGCCGATCAAATATACGGTTCCTTTTCTATTATCTATATTAACATTAAAGAAAATACTGTCTATTGTATTTCTGACCGTATTGCTTCAAGACCTACCTGGGTTAAAATTGATAAAGACTCATTAATCATCGCAACTAATGCAATCTTAATCGCACAGGTGAGCAATACATCCGACTATGATATGGGTTCCCTGGGCGCACTCTTTCTATATGGAGGACCTGTAGAACCAACAAAATCCATTTACTCAGGAATAGAGTCTTTAGAACCAGGCACTATACTAAGCATAGGAAGTAATGGTATCTCGAAACGAAATTATTGGTATCAATACAAACATAAACCAGAAAATAAAATGTCGCGCAATGAATGGGTGGATTTAGTAGCGCAACGTTTACGGAAATCAGCCACTCGAATCTTAAACAGTGTTAACAACCCTATGATATTTTTTAGTGGTGGTGTTGATTCACGCTTAACGGCTGCTGCAATGCGTGCTGTCGGAGGCAAACCCATATTGGTAACGTTAGGCGATGATGTGAACTTAGAGGTTAGAGTCGCCAAGAAAGCAGCTACAGCGTTGGATTGCGAGCATAGAATAATATTGCGTGATCCTCACTGGTATTTGCGTTCTCTTTCAAAGACGGTTTTTGAAACAGGTGGCAGCTTTGTTTGGACTCATGGCCATTTTTCATCCGCCTATGGTAATTTTCGATCAGAGCATGATGTTGATGCAGCAATGCTAGGTGATTTTTGTGAAGCTTTCTCCAAGTTATGTTTCACGGTTGGTAACCAAAGAAATAGCGTTTGGACGTCTCAAGAGTTTTTGCAATTATTTGACTCATTGCCACTACCTCTTTATAGGCCCCAAAATAGAGAATTTACGATGAAGTTATTTAAACCGAAGGTACAACGTCAAATCAATGAATGCTTACAAAATGATATATTGTCCCGTTACAATAGAATTTGTTGTGTCTCTGAGGATTTTAGAATCGTTGGAGACTCTTTTTTTCGATGGCACTCTGCTGCAACCATTCCAACATTCTTTATGTTTCTGGATGTACGAAGCGCTGGACCAGAAAGATCTATAATGTTTGATAAAGATGTTCACAGCCTTCTGGAAATCCTTCCCGGAAAAATGCGCGACGGATATAATCTGGGAGCAAGTATAATAAAAAAGTTATGGCCAAAAGCAGCTTATGTAGTTAATTCTAACTCTTTAGTTCCTGTGATATGGCCCAACAAGTTGCATGTGACTGCCAAAGCTATTAAACCATATTTGGGGAAACTGCGACGGCTGATATTTGATAACAGCTACAAAACAACGGCATCTTTCCCCGAGAAATCATTGCTGTACTTGCATGATTGCGAATGGCGTGCATTTATGGAAGGCATATTAAATAACCCTGCCCTTTTTGACAATGATATATTTGATCATAACGCAATAAAAGAATGCTGGTCTATATTTTGTAAAGGAAATCTGAGTGTAGCAAATGATCTGGAAAAGTTGATTGAGATGGGATTATTAACCAGTAATAGTAATCTATGAGAAAAAAATCTGCATATATTGCCGTCTGTAATAAACGCTAATTGTATATCATTATATGAAATATTTTTTTATAATATTTAAAAATATTAAGTTATTTATATTAAAGATACTGGATAAATCATACCCTCAAATCTATAAATATATGCCGGGA
This sequence comes from Syntrophaceae bacterium, assembly GCA_003139775.1. Lineage (GTDB taxonomy): Bacteria > Desulfobacterota > Syntrophia > Syntrophales > Smithellaceae > Smithella. The sequence goes on from PLGI01000038.1 coordinate 7,844, forward strand.
TTGACACTAGGTAAAAATGTAATATTTTGGGGGAAACCGCTAATTGATATAAGACTTGGGGGGCAAATAGTTATCGGGAAGGATACAAGGTTAATTTCCACGAATATAGGAACGCATGTGAATTATGGCGCGCCGACGAAGCTTTTTGTTGATAGACCAGATGCAAAAATAGTTATTGGAGATAATTGCAGTATTGGTGGAGCATGCCTTCATGCTTATAAGATGATTTCAGTAGGCGATAACTGTATTATTGCTTCAAATACAAATATTATTGATACGAACGGCCATCCTGTGCACTTGGATCAATATGAAAACAGAAGAATCCTTATTGACGATGCAAAACCTATAATCATTGAGAAGAACGTCTGGATAGCATTGAATTGTGTTATTTTACCTGGTACAAATATAGGTAAGGGATCAATTGTTGGTGCCAATAGTGTTGTGCACGGCAATATACCTGCATACAGTATTGTGGTTGGTAATCCGGCTGTTGTCGTTGGAAAGATTAGAATAAAGTAGTTGTAGATACGCAAATATAATTATTGTTTTTCTAATTATGAAGCTGGGGCTAATTGAATAAAATAGATTTATCAATTATTATTGTTAATTGGAATACACGTGAATTGCTCCATAACTGTATCAGTTCACTGATTGAAACAAGTGCTGAAATTAAAATAGAAATTATTGTTGTTGATAATGCGTCAAAAGACGGAAGCAGAGATATGGTGCGCAATGCCTTTCCCAATGTTATAATTATAAATTCAGGCGCAAATATCGGTTTTGCTCGTGCCAACAATTTAGCTATCCCGCAAGTTCAATCATCTAATGTGTTATTTCTAAATCCAGATACAATTATTAAAAATGGAGCCCTTCAGAAAATGACTAATGTATTACTTGAAAATCATTCAATAGGTGCCGCAGGTTGTAAAATTCTTGATATGGAAGGAAAAACAGTCGAGCTTCCTTTTCAAATCGAGGGAACACCACTTAAGATGTTATTTCTTCAAATATTTCCATTTAATCTAATTAAAAGAATATTTCCTTACCAGAACCCTTATCAAAACGGTTATGTAAAAAATTTATTTGGTGCATGTCTCATGGTGAGAAAAAAAGTATTAGATCAAGTCGGATATTTTGATGAACAATTTTTTATGTACGCAGAAGACATAGATCTTTGTCAGAGGATTCATAAAAATGGTTGGCAACTTTATTATTTAAGTGATGCCGAAATTATTCATTTGGAAGGTGGCGCAAGCGATAAGGCACCGTCTGACTTTAGTACCTTGATGATGTGTGAATCTGTATCTAAACTTATGTACAAAAATTACGGTAAGATCGGTATCTTTATATATAAGTTTGGTGTTATCATCAGTTCCTTGCTACGACTGGTGTTCTTATTCACAATAAGAGCATTAAATGCAATAATGAATAGTAAAGAAAAAAAATATGTGCATAATATACACAAACACCTGACAAAACTTAAATGGTGTTTATTTAATCCTCTCAAGAAATAAAGACGCTATGTTGACTTTAGCCACGCCTCATTGTTTATCGTGTATAATCTTTTAATACAACAATTAATAGGACAATAATGAATTCATTTGCACTTTTTTTTATAATTTTCATGGTAATGCTTGTTTTAATTCTACCCCGCCGTTATGCGGTAATTCCAATTATTGCCACGGCCTGTTATATGACGCTTGGTCAGGTTATAATGATTGGAAGTCTGCATTTTTATTTTATTCGTATTCTAGTTATTATTGGATTGATCAGAATAATTGCCCGCAAAGAGATTAAACTAATAAATTTTAGCTCAATTGATAAGATATTTATTTTATGGGTTGTTTCTAACTCTTTAGCTTATGTTATTCTTCGGCAAGATAGTGCTGCTATAGCAAATCGTCTCGGATTTGCACTTGACGCAATCGGGTCGTATTTGCTGTTTCGTGTTTGTATTCGTAATATTGATGACATGAGACATCTTATCAATTCGATAGGAATAATCATTGTTCCACTCGCAATAGCAATGCTGTTTGAAAGTTTATCAGGAAGAAACTTTTATTCTATGTTTGGTGGAGTACCTGAAATATCAATGGTCCGTGATGGACACATTCGATGTCAGGGGCCTTTCCTGCATCCGATCCTTGCCGGCACTTTTGGTGCTACCATATTGACACTATTCTTGGGACAATGGTTCAGTGACAAAAAGAAGTACATAGCACTAATTGGTATTATTGCCGCAACAACAATTACCATAACGTCGGCATCCGGCGGTCCAGCTAGTGTTTATCTTTTTGGTATTCTTGCGTTATGCATGTGGTTTGTGCGCAAGCATATGCGTATCATTAGATGGGGGATTCTCCTTACTATAATTGGTCTTCATATGGTTATGAAGGCGCCTGTGTGGTACTTAATAGCCCGTGTAGGCAGTGTAACTGGTGGGTCAGCTTTCCACCGAGCAGAAATTATTGAACAGGCAGTTAACCACTTCAATGAATGGTGGCTATTAGGCACTTCATATACAGCCCACTGGATGCCCTATACTATAACGATTTATCCTGATCAGTGTGATATTACAAACATGTTTATTGTAGAAGGAGTGCAAGGTGGTTTGCTCACAATGTTGTTGTTCATTGGCATCATAGTGTTCTGTTTCCGCAGAATTGGTTGTTCACTGCAACCTCTGGATAAAAATCCTTTTACTCATAATTTCTTTCTTTGGTCTATAGGTGCCACGCTATTTGCTCACATTGTGGCATTTTTTTCAGTATCATACTACGATCAAAGCATCTTTTTTTATTATATGTTGATAGCAATGATTGCCGGCACTAATAGGCTATTCCATTCAACACAAGAACAGGAAAGTAAAATCGCTCTGGAATAACATAAGTGTACATGAATAATTATCCCCCCCATATTCTATCCAAAATTATTGTTTTAAAGACAATAACTATTGAAAGTGTGAACAAAATTATTTGCGCTGCAAAAGCAGAAGGTCTTCTGGGAAAAAGCTTACGTGGAAGCGGGTTTTTAGCTATCGGTAGTTTTATCGAAAACTTGGGTCGTTTTGTCAGAAATATAATTCTGGCAAGACTTTTAGCCCCGGAAGCATTCGGTATCATGGCCACAATAATGGCATCTGTTGCCGTGATTGAAGCAACAACACAGGTTGGATTAAGACAATCCACCATTCAAAACAAGAGAGGGGGTGAAGAAGAATTTCTCAATGCCGTATGGTGGATATCGTCTTTACGTGGTTTAGCGCTTTATATCATAGCCTTTTTTGCATCACCATATATTAGCGCTTATTTCGGCCAACCGGATGCCACCAACCTGCTGCGCATAGGCTTCCTTGTAATATTGATAAATGGCCTGATCAGTCCTTGCGTGTACCTCCTTGAAAAAGAACTCCAATTCAAGAAATGGGTCACTTTAATGCAAGGCGCTGCAATTTCTGGCGTCATTATTGCGGTGGTTTCTGCTTTCTTTTTAAGAAATGTATGGGCGTTAATATTGGGATTTCTCAGCGAATCATTTCTGCGCTTTGTAATTTCATTTATTTTTTATCCGATTAAACCTAAGTTTAAGGTAACCAGGGAATATTCCGGTAATGTTCTGCAATTTTCAAAAAAAATGTTCGGCCTCCCTCTGTTGATGATGATCTATGCGCAATTAGACATTTATGTAATTGGTAAAGTATTGTCCATGAAAGTATTAGGTATGTATGTTTTAGTAAGAAGTCTCGCTGATATGCCCAGCACGTTTTTTTCAAAAATTGCTGATCCCATTATTTTGCCTGTGTTTTCGAAAATTCAGGATAATATTCTTGAGATAAGAAATATTTTATTCAAGGCAACTAAATTCGCCGGATATTTTTTAATACCGCTTGCCTGTTTCCTGATTTTTTTCGCTAAACCCGTTCTCCGGCTGGTATACGGCAAGGCGTATGCCGCGCTTGCCATCCCTTTTGCTATTATGAATATTTCCGTCTTGATTTTAATGATGGCTTCCATGATCATACAGGTATATTTTGCAGTGGGTCAGCCCAACCTACACAGGAACGCGTCTATTGTCAGAACGGTAACGTTTATTTTATTGATTTATCCTGCAACAAAGATTTTCGGCCTCACAGGCACCGCTTTAGCTTCTTTAATTGCCATGTGTTTACTAATATCGATACAGATTATTTATGCCAGGCGATTGCTCAATTTTTCTACTCTTGAATATTTATCAAAATGGCTGCCCGGTCTTCAAGTATCCATCATCATCATCATACCCGGCGTTCTTTTAAATATTTTTTTTGAAATTGAAGGTCTTTGCTTTTTAATACTGGGGGCAGTATTATGTTTTATTGCATGGGGTTTTTCAGCTGTAAAAATTATGCTTTATCACCATGAAAAAAGCGAAAAATCAGCGTAGTTTTTCAATTATAAAATTGAGGTTGGTAAAAGTGATATCGTTTATAAAAGCAAGTAAAAATAATTTGCCTGATGATTATGAAATCCTTGTTGCCAGAACTGCCAAAGGGATTGATGCAATACGCAAAATATGGGAGAATATGCAATCTCATCCCAATTCAGATATTGATTTTTATCTTTCGGTTATAAAATCACGCCAAAATATTATAAGTCCTTATGTAATGCTTCTTAAACATAATGGTTTACCCATCACGCTACTGCTTGGTAGAGTTGAAAATTACCCATTTAGTTTAAATTTTGGATACAAAACCATTTACACCCTCAATATTCGTACCTTAATTATTATTTATGAAGGTATACTTGGGGATAATTCTTATGAAAACTGCCATCTATTATTTAATGAGCTTCTGCATTCGTTCCATAATGAAAAAATAAACCTGATATTTCTAAGTTCATTAAAAAACAATTCTAACTTTTATAATATTTATAATACAGAGGTTAACTACTTCTTTCGTGATCATGTGCCTGTCCCGAATTCTCATTGGAGAATGGCAATGCCGGATAATATGGATGAATTTTATAAAATGAGATCCCGGAAACATAGATATTGGTTGCGCAGAATTACAAAGGTTCTAGACAAAGACTTCATGGGAAATACTCAAATAAAAGTTTTCTTTAAAAAAGATGATGTTGACACACTTTGTAATGATGTAGAACAAGTTGCAAGCAAAACATATCATAGAGGTCTCGGTGCCGGTTTTATAGACAGTATTGAAACCAGAAAAATGTTTGCCCACCTAACTGAAAAATCAAAACTTCGTGCATACATTTTATATATTAATGATAAACCAAGTGCGTTTTGGATCGGACGGCAATATAATAACACCTTTTACCTAGCATACACGGGATACCTTCGTGAATTCGAAAAATATGAATTAGGAACAATTCTTTTTTTAAAAATGCTTGAAGATTTATGTGCCACAAAAAAAAATAATTATATAGATTTTGGCTTTGGTGATGCCCCATACAAAAAACGATTTGGTGATACTAACTGGCAGGAATCGTCTGTATATATTTTTCCACACACATTAGGCGGACTGTTATTAAATGTTGCAAGAACAATCACTGCACTGGGTTATCAATTATCCATTGGAACCTTAAAACGTTTTAATCTCCTAGAGAAAGTCAAGAAAATCTGGCGTAGACGCTTAGCAAAAGGCACCGTAAGAAATTCACGAAACAATGAAATAAATCAAGGTACCAAAAATGACTCAATTGGTAAATAACAAAAATAAACTGCGCTTTTGTTTATTAGGCGCCAGTTTTGCAACATCTAATATGGGCGTCAGCGCGCTTACGGCAGGGACTATTGAGTCTATAGTACACAATCATCCTGAAGCAGAAATCACCTTACTGGATTATGAGAAAGATCCAGCCACATATAAATTCAAATCCGGCAATCGTGAAATACCTGTTCAATTACTCAACATGCGGTTTTCTAAAAAAATATGGTTGAAAAATAACATAGCACTTTTAATTTTATTGTCTTTACTTTTAAAAGTTATACCCATCAAGACAATCAGGAACAAAATAATTAATAGTAACCCCTGCCTCAATTATATTAATAAAGTACATATTGTAACATCTATTGCCGGCGGGGACAGCTTCAGCGATATTTACGGTTTGGTGCGTCTTCTTTATGTATCATTACCACAGTTGCTAATTATTTTTTTAAACAAGAAATTAATATTACTTCCGCAAACTATCGGGCCATTTAAAGGGGGCTTCGCAAAAGTTATTGCGCGCTTTATACTAAAACGCGCCCATATAATATATTCTAGAGACCATTACGGATTGATTGAAATAAAAGATTTGATGGGAAAGAAGGATTTACATGGCAAGCTGCGATTCTGCCACGATGTTGGCTTTGTTGTTGCTCCGATAAAACCAACTAAGATGGATTTGGGTGATTTATCTGAACAAAAAGAAGGTGTTTATGATTTAATCGGTTTAAATGTAAGCGGGCTGTTATTTATGGGCGGTTATACAATGAACAATATGTTTGGCTTAAAGTCAAATTACCAGGAACTTACCTATGATTTAATTGATTTCCTGATTAAGAAAAAAGATTTATCCGTGATGCTTGTTCCGCATGTATTTGGTCAGGGCAAGAATTCAGAAAGTGATTCCACTGTATGTGAAAATATTTATGCAGATCTGAAATCGAAATATCCAGGCAAACTATTTCTGGTAAAAGGCAATTACAATCAGAGCGAAATTAAATATATCATTGGTATGTGCAATTTTTTCATCGGCGCCCGCATGCATGCCTGTATTGCCGCCTTATCGCAATGCATACCTGCTGTGGGCATAGCCTATAGCAAAAAGTTTAAAGGTGTGTTTGAAACTGTTGGAGTGGAAAACCTTATCGCTGATCCGAGGACAATGGGAAAAGAAGAAATAATTGAAGTTATTTGCACTGCTCTTAAATATAGAATGAAAGTCAAAGCAAAGCTCCAGCAAATAATGCCTCAAGTAAAAAATAATATATACGATATTTTTAAAGATATAGATATGGCACTTTGAACAATACTTGGGCAGAATAGCAGCTAACCTTTGGAATGTGGGCATTCTTTTCTTCTGGATACAACCAAAATCAAAAGAGGTATTAACAACAGTATTAATGTAATATTTGGATATGCCAGAATATAGACTATCGGTGTTAAGGCCAGCCTGGTCGCAATTCTTAAAATTTCATATTTGGTTATGGTATTTGCAATTGGTGGCGAATGCTTATAATAAAATTCAACAAACTTTTTGCCTAATTTATTTTTTAGCAATATTCTATCACGAAAATCTCGCAGTAACACGACATTCGAATCAAGATAAGAACCATAGGCAGTCGTTGCAATGAAGCATCTGCCACTGCCACCACCATCACCGGCTATGGCAGAGTTGGTGATGGGAATAGGTACAAAAGTTGCTATAACAGATTTCGCCACGGTCATAATTACGCTGCAAGTGCCCGTCCCGGAGCATGCACCTGACCAACCGGAAAATTTATATCCGCTATTAGCTTGGGCGGTCAAAATCACTGATACCCCTGAACTGAAATTAGCCGAACAGGCCGATCTACAAATAATTCCTGAAGGATTGATTGTCACTGTGCCATTGGCTGATGTAACTGATAGAGCATATTGAGTTATACCAGCGTCTGCCGCATAGTCATACGCTCCAATATCCCATGGATTTTGACGCGTATAGCCTAAAATGTCAGTTGTAAAAATAGCAGATAAATCTGTACCGGCATCAATTGCAGGAGAACCTAAAGGTAAAGCATATGACGCCGTGAGTTGCGGGTTTGACGTTATGCTATTACATTCATTATCACTGACCGGGCAACCGCCTAAGGACGTTTGCCACTTCGTAAGTTCATCATACCACACGCTTCTGCGTCCCACTGTATGGACATTATAGTAATTGTTATAATCTGCCGTTATGGTTGCTATCCCCCCCGGATCGTATATCCCCATGTATGTCGTGGAGATGATATTATTCCGAATGTCCGCTGTCCAAGCTCCTGCATTGGCAAAATATATAGCTGTCCCACCAGTATTAGTGTTTGATGTGCTTTTTATAGTATTGTTATAGATATATGCACTACCTGTACCGTAAGTGCCTAAATCTATAAACGCATTGCTAGGTGGCGCCACTGTTGCAACCATGAGATTGTTGTAAATGTAAGCCGGATATGTATAATCAGTTAAATACACATACGCAGTAATATGGGCAGATACACCCCAATCACCGAAAAATTCATTATTATAAATATTAATAGGGCCAAGTGTATATCCGCTATAATTACCCCATGTATGAATACCATCTCTGTGATTCCATTTACCGCCAGTACATTGATCGTCACCAGTTCCACTCCAACAACCATCCCATACATAAGAATCGTATATTTTATTGTTATAGATATTTACATTTGAATAATTAGTTGCCCCATCTTGACGCACAACGATTCCTGTTGACATTTGAGATATATCATTATGGTGAATTCTAAGACCTGATGGATTACCAGAAGAAGCGCTATTTTGAATCCCGTAATACACTCCGTAAATAGTATTGTTATTTATCGTTACGCTTGATGAATTATGAATTACAATACCACGCCCATACTTATTAGAATCGCCAGCAACTCTTGGTATTCTATTATACAATTCTTTAATGTTAAGGTTTTTAATGACAATATTTGAACCACTAGAAATATAAATGCCTTCCGAGTCGAGTTGTGTCCCTAAATCCGTTCCATTGTCCGTATTCTCTATTATTCCAACATTGTTGCCGTCAATACTAATATAATTCTTATTAATGGCATAGATAGCCGCGCTTGATTTTGTTCCCCAAGCCGACTTAGAAAACTTAGCTCCGTTTTCAAACTTAACAGTAACACCCGGCGAGCTAGAACTCTGAGGAATAATTAATGTTGATGTAAATGTCCCGCAGAGATGAACAGTATCGCCAGCCACAACATTGGGAGTTTTCCAATTCCAGCTATACGCCTTTGCGGCGGTGCAACTTGTGGCATCATTATTACCTGCAGCGTTTTGAGCTATATAGTAATCTGCCGCATATATATTTGTAGCCCCAACAAGCAACAATAGAAATGTAATAAATGTTTTTTTTGTCTTACTGCTATTCATGATTTTATTCCCTTTCTTAAAGTTTAACTTCATAACTTCTTTTGGTTTAAAGTACTAAAAATCATGACTTGCCCAAAATTTTAGTTAAACTGTTTTAAATTACATAAAATAATAAAAATAAGCAATAAAAAGTTGAGAGCTTTGTACAAATGTATGAAACCAATATTTTGTCAGACCGCTCGTTGATGAACTTCAGATTATTCAGGGTATATCCAGTGTTGGCAAGTATTTACTGGATTCCGGGCACAGAGACTGTGTCGTCATTACCTTTTTGTCATTCCGTGCAAGCGAAGCGCGACACGGAATCCAGTATTATTAGAACGTTCTGAATACCGGCCTGCGCCGGTATGACGACTTTGATCGTGATTCTTGACATTGTGACATAGTCTCTGCGCCCGGAATCAAGAATAGCGGATTTGTGCAAAGCTCTCAAGCCGGCAAAAATTATCAGGTATCGCTTCAGCCAAAATACTATCGACGAGATAACGAAATCAGCCTGATGGAAAAAGGATATTAACGAGATTAAAATAATCGTTTTGAGTTCGAGAGTTTTTTTAAACCGCTTGAGTAAATTAAAGGAGTTCATTTCTAAATAAGACAATACGCGAAAATCCAACAAGGCCAAACATCCTGATCAAAGATCACTTTTATTTTGGACAGTCAAAACGTGGAATAAGATTATATAAATCACATCCCAAAATAAATTAAGGATGATCTGATGTGGTGTTAGTATAATATTCAAAAAGGGCAGAGTCAAAATTGATTCTGCCCTTTTCTACATTATACTTTTTATCCGTGGCCATTAGCGCACTTTTACGAACGCCTTTCTCGGTCCGCTCTGAAAGTAAGTGCTGCCCATTGAATATACAAGCTTTTCCATTTTCTTTCTTCTGCCGATCATACGAATTAGAAGTACAGTCAGCAGCAGCATCGCTGTAGCGTTTGGATAAGCCAAAGCGTAAACCATCGGTGTTAATGCCAGTCTTGTTGCAACCCTTAATGCCTCAACCTTGCGGATATAATCGGCGATAGGTGGCGAATATTTGTAATAGAATTTGACAAACTTCTGGCCTAATTTCGTTTTCAGCAAAACTTTATCGCGAAATTCTCTCAGCACCATAACATGCGGATCTAGATAAGAACCATAGGCTGCCGTGGCAATGAAGCATCCGCCGCCGCCACCACCGCCGCCGTCACCACTGGGTGTGGCAGCTGCTGGCGTGGCAGGTATGGATGTGGCAGGTATGGATGCGGCAACAAGTGTAAAAGTTGCTGTAACAGATGTCGCTGCGGACATAGTTACGGTGCAAGCGTCTATACCGGAACATCCACCTCCGGCCCAGCCGGTGAAAGTGTATCCGCTATTCGCCACAGCGGTCAAGGTCACTGACGTTCCTGAATCATAATTAGCGGAGCAGGTCGATCCGCAATTGATGCCGGCCGGATTGCTTGATACTGTACCATTAGCTGATATAACTAATAGAATAGGGTCAGTAGGTTGATTGCCTGCCCCATATTCATAGGCTCCCATGTTCCAAGTATTTGCACCTATTGGTCGTTGATTGCCTAGATAGTCGGTTGTGAACAATGCTGATAAATTCGTACCAGCATTTCTTGCAGGAGAATTAGATGATAGACTGAAATCAGAGGTTGAAGTGAATAAGGGGTCTACTGCATTGCCAATACTTCCGGTATTGTCATACCCTGCCCCAAGGGCTTTCCACTGAGTCCATGTCTTAAAACTTGCTAAATGTTTAAAGTTAGGGGTATTATAAAGATTATATGCTGCCGTTATTGCATACGCAATGGAGCTACTATTTTCTTCAATCCCGCAATAGGTATTAGATATGATGTTGTTTTTTATTGAAACAGGAAAGGCTACACTTCCAGCAAGATATATACCAGAACCGCCGACATTTGTTTTAGTATTTCCCACTATTGTATTATTGTAGATATAAAATGCTGCATCTGCGGAAGTGCTTTCCAGGCCTATAAATCCACCAGCAGGGTTCCCTGTAATAAAGTGCAAGACATTATTATATACATATGCAGGATATGTGTAGTCAGTGAGATAAATCAATGATGTTATGTTAGATGTTGTGTCATGCGAAAAAACTCCATCTGCCGTGATAGTATTACCATATATTTTTATTGTTCCGAGTGCGTTACCGGCGAAATTACCCCAAGTATGGATACCGTCCACATGATACCATTCACTTGATAAAATACAAGAACCCCAACATCCAGACCAAGTATTATCCAAAGTGATAGTATTGCTATAAACATTAATATTGGTATAGTTAATAGCAGATTCCAAGGATATGACTATTCCAGTTGCTACTTTAGAAATTGTATTTCCAGATATAGTTAATCCGTCTGTGTTTAAAGATGATGCCATCACCTTCATAGCGTAATGCGAATTGGTGATAGTGTTTCCGCTGATTGTCAAAGTGGGACATTTTGATACATAAATTGCATAACCAAGACCAGTAGAATCATTGGAACTGGCAACTCTTTGATAGATGTTCCGAATTGTCAAATTTTGGATGGTCACACCAGTAGAACCATAAAGATATATTCCATACGATTCCTGCTGTGTGCCGAATGTTCCTGCGGGTGTTGTTGTGTTTGGACTTCCATTATCTGTATTTTCTATAATACCTACGCGATTTCCATCAATGGTGATATAATTTACACCGTTAATTACTATAGCTGCGGTACTGGTTGTTCCCCAAGCCGTACCTGCTCCTTGAGAAAACTTCGCTCCGCTTTCAAACCTAACAGTTATCGGACTACCGGAAGAACCACTACCGCCGATAGTCAAGGTCGATGTAAGCGTTCCGCAAAGATGAACCGTATCACCAGCGGATACCTTTCCAGACCAACTACCCGTATAATAGGAAATGGCTGTTGCAGTGGCGCAACTATCACCATTTCCTGATCCTGCCGCGTGTTGGGCTACATAGTAATCTGCCGCATAAATATTTGTCGCTCCCAAAAGCAACAATAGGAACACTAAAAATGTTATTTTTGTCTTTCTACTACTCATGATACTACCTCCTTTTTTCCTAAAAAGGAGGGCGCTGATGTTGCTCGGCAGTTCTGCCACCTTATCCT